>JBOGJS010000160.1:0-17120 GCA_050745365.1 Terriglobia bacterium | reverse complement strand
CCCATCATCCGCCCTCCTACGCCGGGCACCTTCTCCCCTGGGGAGAAGGTGGGGAGCGTAGCGACCGAGATGAGGGGTCTTGGCCACGTTCGAGCTGAGGAGAGCTTGCCAGCCGGCACGCCGCTGCTCAGGCTCGTGATGAAACAGGGCAAACGGACAGCCCCCGCGACAACTGCTGATGAAGCTCGGCTGTATGCCCGGCAGCAGTTGGCGCGGCTGCCAAAGGAATACCAGGCGCTTGAAGGTGCTCCGAAATACCCGGTTATGGAAAGTGCAGCACTTCGTGAGCTCGCCGAGCGGGTTCGAGGGAGTGTTGTTTCGGGCAGCGAGGAGGCGACGTCCCAACGATCATTGCTGGACGTCCAGAGCCTGGATTAGGCCTTCGCGGTGCTTTGCCCTTGCGAATAGACTATTTCGCCGCCCAGAATCACCGTTTCAACTTCCACCGCGCCGTGATTCAAGCGGAAACACGTCAGGTTCGCCAACTGGCCCTCGGCGAGTTCTTCGCATGCTTCAAAACGGCGGAGTAGCCGTGCAGGATTCGCCGTCGCAGCCCGCACTGCTTCTTCGAGCGAACTCCCAGTAAACTGCATGAAAATGGAAACGCAGCGACCGAGGCTGGCGACTGACCCCGCCATCGAGGCCCGATCGGCCATTACCACTTGGCCCGTCGGCAGCAGCTCAATATCCAGTCCCACCAGCTTGTACCGGCCCGGAGCGAGCCCGGCAACGTACACTGCGTCCGTAATCAGAATGGTGTGCTCGATCCCCTTCACACGGAGAATGACGCGGACCAAGTCCCTGGGCAGATGAAAACCGTCGCAAATAATGCTGGCCGAAAGCCGCTCACTTGCCATCTGCGGCCAAAGTGTGTTGGCGTGACGGTCAATGGTTCCCGGGTTCCCGTTGCCAAGATGCGTGCTGAGAGTCGCACCGGCATCGATGGCTTCATGAATCTGTTCTGGATTCGCGTCCGTGTGCCCGACGGCTACAACCACTCCGGACTCTCGCGCGCGGCGGATAAACTCGGCCGAGCCGGGCCATTCAGGCGCGATCGTGACGATTCCGATGCGGCCGCCCGCCGCGCGCTGGAACTCGCTGAATTCTTCCCAATCGGGCGGTCTCATGAATCCGACATCGTGCGCCCCATGCGAGGGTCCGGGCGAGATGTAAGGCCCCTCAAGGTGGTAGCATGGCGCTGAGCGGGCGAAACGGGAATCCAAGCGCCGCGCTTCTTCCAGAATGCGGAAAATGCGCAGAAGGGATTCACGGGAGTTCGTGATGACCGTCGGGCAAAATGTGGTGGTGCCCGTCTTCCAGATCACCGGCAGAACTTCGAGGGCGCGACGCGCATCCAGCTTCACGTCGCAGAAATCAATGCCTCCAAAACCGTTCAACTGAATATCGATAAATCCCGGACTGACGTAGCCCTTCTCGGCGTCCTCCGGCCTCTCCACGCGAACTCCGCTGATGTGGTCGCCATGGATTTGAATCTTGGCCAGCCCTTTGCCCGGAATATTCCCTGTGATTTCCATGTGAGTTCAGCAATCCTCGATTTTCGTAAGCACTTTGGTAGCTCGTACATCAGAGACGGCTATGGCGTTCCAATGCTCTCGCATCATACCACCAATACGCGGGCTGGTAGGCAGGCGGAAAGCGAGTGCTCAGTTGGAGACGTTTGCGCCGTTATTCAGTCGCGTATCAGTTTGTCATCTCGCTTTGCGACGCTCGCCGATAATGAAAAACGACCCCTCATCCGCCCTCCTACGTCGGGCACCTTCTCCCCTGGGGAGAAGGTGGGGGGAGCCGATTCGCTCCTCTTCGAATCGCCCTGAGCGGAGCGAAGGGGCTCACGGTAAACTCCGCGACCCGGATGAGGGGTCATGATCGAAAATTTTCGAAGTGGGGCACGCGTGTGATACGCGTCGGTTATGGCGCTTTCTTTTGCAACTAAGCACCGGCGCAGGTCCGCTGGCTTCTACCCCTCGGCACTCCTCAGCATTTGCACTCCACACTTCGTGTGGTTTAGGCTTTGATTTTCAGAATAGGAGGAATCAACAGAGTGGAAAAATCAACTAGCACGGCTCGTTCGCCTGAATCATGGACTGAATATCTGCGAAGTGTGGATACTCCCACACTTTCAAACGCCATCGAACTGCTCAAGCTAAGACCTAGCCATGAAGGTTTCACACCGCTTCAAATCCGTGCGTTTTTTCCTGAACTTGGACGGATGTGCGGTTATGCGGTGACGGCGCAGGTGGAGACCATGACGAAATCGGGTGAATCCAATCTCGATACGACGGTAGAGCTCTATCGAGCGGTCGGGGAATCGACCAAGCCTGCTGTCGTGGTGCTTCAGGAAGTGGGCGGGCATCCAGATTACGCCACGCACTGTGGCGAAGTGATGGCGACAACGTTTCAGCGGCTCGGTGCTACCGGTCTTGTGAGCGATTGCGCCGTCCGGGATATTCCAGAAGTCCGACGGCTAGGGTTTCACTTCTTTGCACGCGGTGCCGTGGCCAGCCACGGCCACTTCCGGATTGTGCGAGTGGGTTTGCCCGTTCAGATTCATGGCCTGGTCATTCACCCTCAAGACATGATTCACGGCGATGAAAACGGGCTGATTCTCGTGCCCAAAGGAGGGCTGGAAAGGCTTCCGGGGGTGGTTGATTCCGTGCGGGAGGCAGAAGGAAAGATGTTGGAATTTTTGCGCGGTCCTCAGTTCTCTGTGGATGGGCTGCGAAAACAGATCGAAGAGGCGCGAGAAGCCATGCGTAAAGGCGCGTGGCTACCTTCTTGATTGGCTATTGTGACGTCCACGAATTGGGCACACAACCTTTTCCGATGGGTGGCGCAGACATCGCGCACTTTTCGATGTCTGCGAGCCTTGAAAATCGCCGCCACCCGGATTGTCTGTATACCTGTTTCTTGGACACTACACCATGATTAATTGTTACCAGACCCCGCCTGTCCGAATGGAGGAGATCCCATGGATGAGCTAAGAATGTGCATCAACGGTGAATGGACAGAAAGCGAAAGCCGTGAGTACTTTGACGCCTATAATCCCGCCAACCTGGAGGTTATCGCGCGGCTGCCCCAGGGAAGTCGGAAGGATGCTGATCGGGCTGTCATTGCCGCTCATAAGAGTTCTGGCAGCATGGCGGGCATGCCCCTCTGGGAACGAGCCGGCCTGCTGCATCGGATTGCCGACGAGATGGAGTCAAGTCGGGAGGAACTGGCCCGAACACTTTCTCTGGATCAGGGGAAGCCTTACTGGACCGAGGCGCTTCCGGAAATCGCTACGGCGATCTCGGGGTTTCGGGAAACCGCGGAGCACGCCAAGTTTCTCGAGACGCCGGTGATTCCGGTTCGAGATCCTCGGAAACGGGTTTGGTCCATACGCCAGCCGCGCGGGGTGTATGCCGTGATCACTCCTTGGAACTTCCCCATTAACATTCCGGTGGAGTATCTGGCGCCAGGCTTAGCCATGGGTAACACCATCGTGTGGGTCCCTGCGCCCACTACGTCCGTCTGCGCCGTGAAATTGATGGAGTGTTTTGAGCGCGCCGACCTGCCCAAAGGGGCGGTGAACCTGGTTACCGGACCGGGGCCGGTAGTGGGAGACGCGATTGTCCGGCATCCCCTGACCGCTGCGATTGGCTTCACGGGCAGCCCCCAAACCGGAAGGAAAATCGCGGAAGCGGCCGCCGGAAAGCCGATGCTGCTGGAGCTCGGAGGAAACGGACCTACCATTGTGCTCAACGACGCCGACATCGAGCGCGCTTGCGGCTCGATTGCGCTGGGCTGCTTCTTCAATGCGGGCCAGATTTGTTCGGCGACAGAACGCATTATTGTGGACTACCGGGCGCATGAGAAGCTGCTGGAGGGTTTGGTTGCGGAGGCGGGAAAGCGCCACATGGGCGACCCGCTCGATCGGAAGACGTCGCTTGGACCGCTGAACAATTATGCGGTCCAGCAAAAGACGACGCGCCACATTCAGGATAGCGTCGAAAAGGGCGCGGTGATATTGTGCGGGGGTGGTAGTGCTCCGGAGTGTGGCAGCCCCCTATTTTACCGGCCTACGGTCATTGACCGCGTTACCCCGGAGATGCAATTCTCCAAGGAGGAAACCTTTGGGCCGGTCGCGCCCGTGATGGTCACTCACTCGGACGAAGAAGCGCTGGCGTGGGCGAACGACAGCGGTTACGGGCTGGTTTCTTCGCTCTGGACTCGCGATATGAAACGAGGTTTTTACTTCGCGGAGGGCCTGCGCACGGGAATTGTCAACTTTAACGAGCACAGCTCCTACTGGGAACCGCACATTCCGTTCGGCGGCATGAGCGGAAAACATTCAGGCGTAGGCCGCCTTGGCGGCCGCCACACTCTGGAAGCCATGAGCGACCTAAAGACCATCGTGCTTGACCTTTCGTAAGGCGGTGGCTGGACGAGCGTCAGATGGGCTGTGTTCGCCGGAGGGCAAGGCGAAAGCAACATAGCTTCCGCCAGATGGGGTGAATCTTCCCAGGCCTTTGCCTCCACCTGCGGCAATCACTACAAACTGCCGAGCATTGATTTCGTAGGTTGCCGGCGTGGCGTTTCCTGCCGCCGGGAGCGTAGCTTCCCAGAGGAGTTTACCCGTCCCTTTATCAAAGGCGCGGAATTTCCTGTCGTGGTTAGTGGCTCCAATGAAAACGAGTCCTCCTTTGGTAACAAGAGGTCCGCCAAAATTGGCGGTTCCGGTATTGCGAATGCCTTCTTTCACAAGCGAGGGATACTCACCGAGAGGAATCTGCCAGGCGATCTTGCCCGCGTTGAGGTTAATGGCCGTCAACGTGCCCCAGGGAGGTTTGGTGGGAGGATATCCGTCCGGATCATAGAAGCGGGCTGGCCGGCCGCGCAAGTACCGGCACCACGGGGCATTCGGCGGAGTCACGGGGGCCTGGACGGCAACTTCTTTGCCGGAAGCCAGATAAGCGGCGATGGAGCGGATGGTCGGCTTGCCTAGCCGTGCGAACGGCGGCATCATCCCGCCACCATGACTGATGATGAATGCGATTTTCGCGTCGGTCATCGTCTTGCCAATACCCACTAGGGGCGGAATGCCGCCCGGAGCGCCACGGAGATCCTCTCCATGGCAGGTGGCGCACTCATCGAGGTAAAGGTCGCGACCGTTCACGCGGCCTTCCAACTTTCGGTGTGGCACCAGCTTCATAATCGTTACCATGTAGTTGGAATTGACGTAGAGCATGCCCGTCGAGGGATCAAACGCAGGGCCGCCCCACTCCCCTCCCCCGTTAAACCCAGGTACGAGGATGGTCCCTTGCAAGCTGGGTGGCGTGAATTGGCCGCCGTCTCGAAACTCACGAAACTCTTTGAGAACCGCCTGATGCGCCAGGGGCGTCCGGCCGGTGATCATGTTTTCCGTGAACTCCTGCGGAGCGAATGGCGGCGGCAAGAGAGGATAGGGCTGCTCGGTCGAAAGTTTCTCGCCCGGAACGTCGGAAGGTGGAACCTTGCGGTATTCGACGGGGAAAATCGGCTTGCCCGTGGTTCGGTTGAAGACCCAGACAACACCCGATTTCGTGATCTGCGCGACGGCGTCGATTCGTTGGCCGTGACGTTTAAAGGTGACTAAAACCGGCGCAGCGGGAAGGTCGCGATCCCAGACATCGTGGCGAAGGCATTGGAAATACCACACTAGCTTTCCCGTTGCGGCGTCGAGAGCAACTTCCGAATCCGAGAAAACATTGTTCCCAGGCGCGTCGGCACCGTAAAGCCAGCAGTCACAAGACGCGGCACACAAGGCACAAAACAGCAAACCTCGATTTTCATCCAAGCTCATGCCGCCCCAGTCATTGGCGCCGCCCACGTGCTTCCAATCGTCTTTCGGCCACGTGTTGTAGCCGAACTCGCCAGGATGAGGGATGGTGTGAAAAATCCATTGCATTTTTCCGGTGCGGACGTCATAGGCGCGAACGTCACCCGGAGCGGCAGGCTCCTTTTCAGGCACCGTGCTTCCCAGAATCACCAGGTTCTTGTAGACGACCGGGGGGCTGGTATCGGTAATCGCGACGGTTCTAGGATCCCGCCCCAGTCCCAGGCGCAGATCCAATTTTCCGGAATCTCCGAACGTGAGAATCGGCTTGCCGGTCCTCGCATTGAGAGCCCACAGCGTGTGGCCTGCGACGACGAAGATCCGCTGGTCATTTCCAGACGCCCAATAGGCTACGCCGCGATTGTGATTGTCAACGTGACGAATGTGCCCGGCGGCGGAGTTGAATTTCCAGAGTAGCTTGCCGGTGGCCGCTCCGAGCGCAATGACGTTATCTTTAGGAGTGGTCGCGAACAAAACGCTGCCGATGATGATTGGATTACACTCCATATCTGAGCGGGGATAGGCGTCGCCCGTATTGTACTCCCATGCCACCTTCAACCTGCGCACATTGCCGCGGTTGATTTGATCGAGAGTGGAGTAGTGGAGGTCGTCATGGGTTCCACCTGCCACTTGCCAACCAGTGTAGCTTTGGGCAGAAGCTCTCAGCGCGGCCAGCGACCGAACCAAAGTGAAAAGAACAAGAGCGCCGATCAATGCCGCCGCGAGGGTGATGATCCGAATCTGAGAGTGCGTTTTTGAGTTCATGGGTGGCTTCGAATTTGGACCTTTCGGCGGGGACTATGAACTCATGGGCATGCGGAGTGCTGTTTGCGGCTGAGATAAGAGTCAGCGCCGCGAGAAGCAAGGCTGCCGGCCATCGAAAATAGGTTTGAGAGGTAAGAACGATCCATAGGCATAGGCAAATGGATTGCGTACCGGGGATTCCAGGCGAAAAGGAACATCAAAAGGTAATTCTGGCCGAGATCAAAATTACCCGAGCCAACCCCGGGCTGGCTAGTCCAAGCGTGCCGAATCCGGTTAGTCCTTCTCTCGCCACATCTCCAATGATCGACGCGCGAAATTCCTGCGCGCGCGCTGCTCCGCCAACAAAAGCCAACGCAAGTAAGAGGCTCGGAATGTAAATAATATTCGCTTTGTGGGCGCGTAATAGAGACTCGAGCATCATTTTTTCCTCCGCGCGGAACCTTCACTGTAAGCCAAAGTCCAAAATGGCGGCGTAAAGCCGCCTCTACGCGCCCAAAACTGAGAGCGTGAAAAGCCCTTGCGTGATAGATTCGAATGGTCTCACGCGTTCTGAGGCGTTGCCCGAGTGCGACGTCATCGGCTAAAGGCGCAACTCTTTCCGGCGCACCAGGCCTGCGAGGTGAGAAGCGTTTCGCATCGACATTGCCAGGATCGTCAACGTCGGATCACCAATAGCACAGGTCGGGTCAAGCGCTCCATCGCCAATAAAAAGATTCTTCACATCGTGGCACTGTCCCCAAGGATTGGTGACAAACTTCTTGGGGTCATTCCCCATCCGGCAGGTACCTTGCTCATGAATCGACTGCCCCGGAATTGAGGGAGAAGCTGACCAGCCCTTTACAACGCCGCCTGCTGCTTCGATCAACCTGGCGCCCCACGCCGTCATGTCTTCAATCATCTTCTGTTCGTTCTCGCCCCACGTAAGTTGAACTCGCGCCGCCGGCATGCCCCACGCATCCTTAACCTCAGGATCGAGATCAATGTAGTTGTTCGGGTTGCGAATCCCCTCTCCCTGGCCCGAGACGCTGATCCCGCTGCCATACCACCGCCGGACGTCCCGCTTATACGCCTCGCCGAACAGGTAACCTCCCCGCCCTCCACCCGCTCCCATCCCGAAACCGCTTCGGATGCTCAGTCGATACCGCCGAAGGAATTTCGTGCTGCGGCTTTTCTCGTCAACATTGACGAACGGAGCGATCTGATATCCGCCACCCCATCCGTCGTTGTTCACCACCTCGCGGTTCTGAAAGTCCGGAAAATATCCGTGTGCCGAGCCAACAATGTTCTCGACGAGGTTCCGCCCAACCTGTCCGCTCGAGTTTGCCAGACCATCAGGAAACAGACTGGATTTGGAGATGAGCATCAGACGAGCCGTTTCAATCGCGCTGGCGCACACCACGATAATCCGGCCGTAAGCCTCTCCTTCCTGCCGGGTGTAGCGGTCCACCCAGGAGACGCCGCGCGCCATCCCATCTTTCTCGACCAGGATTTCGCGTACGATCGTATTCATGCGGATGGTCAGCCGTCCGGTGGCCAACGCGGGAGGCAGCAGAACTCCAATGGTGGTGAATTTGGAGCCGCTATCACAGCCCCAATGGCATGGTCCGCAGTAATGGCACGCCGGCCGGCCCCGATAATCGCGGCTGATGGCTGCTTTGGGCTCGCCATAGGCGAAAAGGCGGAACTTGTCCCAGGCGGCGCTAGCGACCTTTGCCTCACCGCACCGGGGCGGGAGAGGAGGAAGCCAGGCTCCGGTCGGCGAATGCACGCTTCTCGTCTCAGGCCCGCCGGAAACTCCGATCAGTCGCTCCGTTTTCGTGTACCAGGGCGCCATCTCGGCGTAGTCCATCGGCCAATCAACATCGTATCCGTCGTAGCTTGCGGGCTTGAATTCTAATGGACCCCACCTTGCCGATCCGGCATCCCAGCAGTTGGTTTTTCCGCCGAGTGCCTTCACTCGCACCCATCGGTATGGCTTGCCATCGGGGAAGGTATACTTCCAATCGCGGCGCATCGCCCAGAAGTGATGGTTGTAATAGGTGTGATGGGCATCCCCGTCGAAAATCGTCACGTGGTCTTGAATGCCTTTGCCAACCACATATTCTTTGGTGGCCAGGCGCACCGCATATTCTTTATCAACCTGATAGACGTTCCGGTATGGTAGTTCCCATGGCCATTGGTGGTGGCGAATATCATGATCGATGTTGTGTCCGCCCGCATCGATCAGCAATACCCGTGCTCCGGCTTCGGTGAGCACCTTTGCATACATGCCTCCGCCCGCCCCCGATCCCACAATAATGGCGTCATAGGCTGTCATAGACTCACCCCGTTTTGGTCGAAATCAAGCCTTGCCGGTTCACTGCTCAAGACGGAGCAGCCTCGCTGCAGTTCCGCCGTAAATCGCTTCCAGGATTTCCTTATCTAATCCCAAGGGCTCAAAAATCTGGTCATGAACTCGTTTGGCAGCTTCAAGCTCTTCCACCTGCAAAATGTCCGTGCCGAAAACAACCTTCTTCCAGGCATCCGGCCAGAAGAAGTGATAACGATAAAAATCCGGCCCTTTATTCGCACGCCAGCCTCCCCAATAAGCGCCGGTGAGGTCTACATAGAAATTCGGGTGAATTCTCGCCATCATCGACGCCTCCTCGTGCCAAGGCGCCCCCAGGTGTGCCGCTACAATATTGAGCGCCGGGAAACTGCGAGCAACCGCGTCCAATCGTGCAGGCGTCATGTGCGTTGAACTCACATTTCGTTGCCTCCCCTCAATCCGCTTCACGATGCCCGTGTGAAACAGGACGGGCAGGTGATGCCTCTCCATGCGCTCGTAAAGCGGAAAGTACGAAGCATCGTCATAGGGGGCCAAAGGATTGATGATCTTGATCCCGCGGAAACCCTGCCGCACGCATTCATCAACAACGTCGGCGGAGTCTACGCCGAGCCGCACGTGAGCGAGTCCAATAATCTGGCCTGGATATTTTTCGAATGCTGAGCGCACCTCCGCGTTCGAGACGTGCCCTAATTCTTCACCTGCTGAGCACAAGCAGATTCGATCGATTCCGGCCTTTGGAAGAGACTCAAGCAACCGAGGCAGAAAGTTATCCTGACGCGGAAAATGAGCATGAAAATCAATCACCATACATCTTTCTCCTCATCATCCTTTGCGGGCAAATCCACGAGAAAACGTCTACTCTACTGCTCAGTTGTCTTGAGCTCCCTGCGCAATCCATTCGGTCAGGAGGTGTAATTCGCGAGAACTTAACGCCGCGCCGTAAGGCGGCATTCGTTTCCCGACCGGAGGCTTCTTCGTCACTTTTGTGATCAAATAGCTGTGCAGCGGGTCGCCCGGCTTGATAATGTCCTCGCCGGCGACTTCGATGCTCGTTCGGCCGACCAGATTTCTATAAGCCTGTTGCAGGCTGAAGTTAAGGCCGGGAGGAGTTTCCGAATCAAAGTGACACGCAATGCACTTCGATTCGAGCGCCGGAAGTACGTCGAGCCGGAAGCTCACTATTTTCCCGGCTTGCCGGCAAGTCCGAGACTGTCCGGCACGCGCCACAGGCCACGCCACGAGGATACCCAGTATCGCGATTGCACCTGCGCGTTTTGGAATCCGCGACATGATTTTCAGCGCCGCCGTTCAGGCGGAGAAATGAAGCCATTCATCGACGCCCACACAGAACGCCCTGCTCAAGCGAGACTCACGATGCTCCCTGCTTCTATTGAGTGGATTCAGGTTCTTGGCTCGTTGCCTCGTGTCCGCGATAGGATTTGATACCAATCGCCCAAGTGCTGCGGGTGAGTACAACCGATAAAATCGCTCACGTACGTGTTTCCCTTATAACCGAGATCCTGGAGAAGACCTTGCGGCGAGGTATAGTACGCATGAACCGTCAGGCGCCGAATCCGATTAAAGAATGCCTTCGCGCGACGATTCGGACGCGCTCTTCCTGGCGATTTTTCCGTGAGAACAGCAAGAGCCTCGCCGACCTGGTTTGGAGTTAGCTCTGAAAAGCGCCTCTGACACCGACTGAAGCAGAGTTGCCGGAACGCCTCAACTTCTCCGCGCACCTGTGCATGATGACGCTCGTCGAGCCAAATCATGAAATCGGCATATTCGTCGGCGCGCGCGTCGAGCGCACCCGGTTTCTCGCCCGCTGGGATAGTTGCGTCAACTAGGGCAGACACATCGCCGTATTCCTCTTCCGTAAAGAACAAGGGTTTAAAGTTCGGATCTTTGGGAGGAAGAGGCGGAATAGGACGCTTCATGTCCCGCATCATGGCTTGTGACATTCCCGCCATCGGTGATTCGCCCTCCGGCGAATCGGGGGAAAAAGCAACTGGACGAAGAATTCCCAAGCATGTCGACATCGCTGCGCCCAGGACAGCGATGTGATGAAGGGTTTCCCGGCGCTCCGGGCGCAGAGTTGGCATCTGTTCGTGTTCGTGCCGGTGCGCTAGACGTTTATTTTCGGCGGAATCGGCAGAATCGCCAGCGGGCGCCGAAGCCTGCAGTATCCGCGCAACGCGTTCGCGGCTCTGTTTAGCATCTTGCTCGGGCGAGCGCACAACGTGCTCTTGTTGAATGGTAACCCAGCCGTCATAGCGAATTTCGCAGAGAGCGTTTAACACCCCAACGAGATCAAGCTTGCCCTGCCCGATTGGAACCTCCTTCCACTCACCGCCTTGATCTGTTCCGTCGTGCAGATGGATATGAATGACACGCTGACCATAGGTGCGGATCATGGGAATGGGATCGATTCCGAGTTTCATCAAGAAGAGGGTGTCGAAGCAGAATTTCGTGTATCGGCTATCCGACGTAGCGATAATTTTACGAATGTCTGCTGCCTCATCCTCCTTGAAGCGGTAGGCACAATAGAGCCCCGTGTCCTCATAAACAAGCGCCCCGCACTCTGACAAGTTTCGCGACAACCGGTGATAATTCAGCGGCTGGCGAGGAACGTTGCCCCACTCGGAAGCAAGAGTCAGGAAATCTGAATTTAAGGAAGCAAGCACCCTCGCGATCTGCACTGTGCGGCTGATGTTCAAGTTCTCCTGACTCATATCCGGGAAGTTCGCCGTGTAAGTTGCCGTAATCCAGCCCAGTTGCCGCTGTTCCAGCATTCGTCGCAACACGTCATTCCGGTCACGGTAATCCCACAGATAGCTTGCATTCCCCTCAGTCCACTGATACCCGGCGCCGGCTACGCCATCCAATGCCCTTGCAAGCGAGGCTCGGGCGCCCTGGGTCCATAGATCGAGAGAGCAGGCGATCTTAACGCCGCGCACAGCTTGATTGGGTGAACGCAGATGCTCTGTTTCACCGGCGGCCAAACTTGCATTCGCAGCGGCCACAGACAACATGCCCGATTTGATGAACGCGCGACGATCAATCATGGCTCTTTCTAAGTTGAATCTAGTATCCTAATTGTATTCTCGATGTCAACAGGGAACTTGGCGGAACTTCGGATGGTAACAGACTACTTCGTTTATGTTGGAACCTTCACCGCGGCGCCAACACCGCCCGAACCACCAAGACCATCCTCGAGCAAAGGCATCTATGTTTTCCGCTTTCACTCAGCGAAAGCAGTGCTCACTCCGCTCGGCCTCGCGGCCGCGACGTTTAGCCCTTCATTTTTTGCTATTCATCCCAACCATCGATTCCTTTATGCAGTGGTTAACCGGAAGAACGGCGACGTTCGCTCCTTTGCCATTCATCCACAAAACGGCAAGCTCTCCGTCCTGAACGAGGCCGCTTCACACGGAGATAACCCCTGTTTCATCGATACGGATCGGGTTGGAAAGAATGTTCTGGTCGCCAATTACACCAGCGGAAGTGTTGCAGTGCTTCCGATCCAACCGGACGGCCGCCTGGGGGAAGCTTCAGCGGTGGTCGAAGATAAGGGCCACAGCATCAATCCCGAACGCCAGCAAGGCCCTCACGCGCACATGATCAGTACCTCGCCCGACAATCGTTTTGCGGTGATCTCTGATCTCGGGTTGGACAAGCTGCTCGTTTTTCGTTTTAACGCGGACAAAGGAACGCTTGCGGCGAATAAGCCTCCCTTTGTGCGAGTGAAGGCAGGATCGGGCCCGCGCCATTTCTGCTTCCTGCCCAGCGGCACATTTGCGTATGTCATCAGCGAGATGGCGTCAACGGTGACTGCTTTTGCTTACGACGCGAAATCCGGAGCATTTAAAGAGGTGCAGACGATTTCGACCTTGCCGAACGGCTTCAAAAAGGAGAACACCGGAGCGGAGATAGAGATGCATCCCAGTGGGAAGTTCCTTTACGCCTCAAATCGAGGTCTGGACTCAATCGCCGTGTTCGCCATCGATCCGGGAAGAGGCACTCTCAGGTTGGTTGACCAGGTCTCTACTCAAGGAAGGGGACCCCGTGCATTCGAGTTGGACCCCACCGGTTCTTTCTTGTTTGCTGCAAACCAGATTTCTCAAAACCTGGTGACGTTTCGAATCAATCCAAGAACCGGGCGGTTGACTCTGATCGGCCAAGTCGACGTACCAGTCCCAGCATGTGTAAAATTTGTGCCGGCTGGGCAACGGCGAGGGCTGTGATCAGTTTGGCGTTCAGGAACGTTTCACTGGCATGATCAGTGGCGCGCCGACCCGGCCCTATTCTGTCGCGATCTTTTGAAACCAATTTGCCGCGCGTCGAAGCCCGTCTGCGGCTTGACGGCTATTTCTCTTCTAAGCTACCGTCTAAGAGAGGGTGAGACCAACATGATACGGAAGAACTCCTTACACATAAGATGCTGATGCCGTTCGAGATTAAAAAGCAACTCTGCGCGACACTCTCTAAGAACAGGACAGAAGGAAATGGAGCCCCATGACGCTCTTATCGGAAACCGGCACTGAGCTTTTCACGCTCACCAAGGATCTTGTGAACATTCCATCGATTACGGGAGATGAGGGCGCGTGCGCCGCCTTCATGCATGGCTTTCTGGCAAGGCGCGGATGGAAAACGGAACGCCTTCCGGTTTCTGGCGGGCGCTTCAACGTGTTTGCCTTCCGTGGCCGGCCGGAGATCGTGCTGAGTACTCATCTGGATACAGTGCCGCCTTTTGCAAATGCCCGTGAGGATGAGGAATTTATCTATGGCCGCGGCTCCTGCGACGCCAAGGGGATTGCCGCCGCGCAAGTGATGGCCGCCGAGCGGCTTGCTGCAGAAGGACTGGAAAGCGTCGGCTTACTCTTCCTGGTCGGCGAGGAGATCCTGAGCGACGGCGCGCAGGCCGCAAACGAGCGCCCGCCGGGATCAAAATACCTGATCAACGGCGAGCCGACCTGCAACAAGCTTGCTCTCGGCACGAAGGGCGTGTTGCGCTTTGACCTCCACGTCAAAGGGAAGATGGCGCATTCCGCCTATCCGCAGCTCGGCGTTTCGGCTGTGGAAAAACTGCTGGACATCCTGGCGGATGTCCGCAAGCTCCCGCTTCCCGTCGATGAAACACTCGGCCCTTCCACGTTAAATATCGGGATGATTTCGGGCGGGTGCGCAGTCAACGTGATTCCCGGGGAGGCCCAGGCTCAACTGTTGTTCCGCACGGTGCCGCAACCGGCGGACACGCCTCGACTCAAGGCTCAAATGGAAAGCCTGCTCAAAGGACGCTGCGAATTCGAAGTGGTGCGAGAAACGCCTTGGATCAAGATGGAGAAGCTCGATGGGTTTGAAGCGGACGTTGTGGCCTTTTCAACGGACGTGCCTTCCCTCACGCGTTGGGGGCAGCCCTTTTTGTTGGGACCGGGTACCATCCATGTGGCCCACACGGATCATGAGTGCGTCCGAAAACATGAATTGCTTGAAGCGGTAGATCTTTATTCCCGACTCGTCAAGCTACTGGCGGCGCGAGGGAAAGTTGAGTCGAAAATCCAAAGTTGAAGGTCCACAGTTTGGGAGGGAGTAGCGTATTCAGGAAGAAAGGGTAAGAGCACCAGGCATGAAGAAGATCGAGGTAGGCATTCTGGGCGCCACGGGCATGGTGGGGCAGAGGTTTGTGAGTTTACTGGAAAAGCATCCCTGGTTCGAGCTGGCGTGGCTTGCAGCGTCGGACCGGTCCGCCGGTAAGACGTATTCCGAAGCCTGCGCGTGGCGACTGCGCGAGCCAATGCCGGAGGCCGCTCGCGGAATGAGGGTGAACGAATGCAGGCCCGACAGTGCTCCTCAGTTAGTGTTCGCGTCGCTCGATTCCAAGGTGGCGGGCGAGGTAGAAAGAGAATTCGCTGCCGCGGGCCACGTTGTCGTTTCCAATTCGTCGAGCTATCGAATGAAAGCGGACGTTCCGCTTTTGATTCCTGAGGTGAATCCAGACCACCTCGCGCTGGTTCGCGTCCAGCAACATGAACGCCAATGGAAGGGCATGATCGTGACGAATCCGAATTGCACCACGGTTGGGCTCGCAATGTCCCTTGCCCCGCTCGAGAGGAGCTTCGGAATCGAAAAAGTGCTGATGACGAGCATGCAGGCGGTTTCCGGCGCTGGATATCCGGGCATTCCGACGCTGGACATTATGGGCAACGTTATTCCGTATATCTCCGGTGAAGAAGAGAAAGTGGAGCAGGAGACCCAGAAGCTTCTTGGGACGCTCTCCGACGGCCGCGTGAGCCCGGCCAGGTTTGCCGTGAGCGCGCACTGCAACCGAGTGCTGGTGGAAGACGGTCATACAGAATCCATCTCGGTTTTACTCCGAGCGAAACCCTCCCTTCGGGAGCTGGTGGAAGCTTGGCGGGAGTTCCGCTCGGTGCCGCAAGAGCGGCAACTGCCTTCCGCGCCGGCGCATCCCATCGTGGTGCGCGAAGAAGCGGATCGTCCGCAGGCAAGGCTTGATGTGGGGACGGAGAGCGGTATGGCCACCGTCATTGGCCGCGTGCGCGCCTGCCCGGTGTTGCAGTTCAAATACACAGCCTTGAGCCACAACACGATTCGAGGCGCGGCCGGCGCGGCCTTACTGAATGCGGAATTAATGAAGGAAGAAGGATACCTTGATTAGGGGTTGGGGATTGGGGGTAGGGATTGGGTATTGGGTGATAGCGGTTGGGGAATAAGGGCAACGCGATGTGTCTGTTCCCTAAACCCAAGCCCTAAACCCAACGCCTGGCCCCCAACCCCTAATCCCTATCCCCTGTCCCCCTATGTCCAATCCTCCCACTCTAAAGCTCGCACTGCTGGGGCATGGCAAAATGGGAAAGGCCATTGAGACTTTGGCTCCTGAAAGGGGTTTTAATGTGGCCTTAGTGCTCGACGAAATCTCGAACCGTGACTTCCAGGGAATAACGGCGAAGGATTTCAAGGGAATCGACGTGTGCATCGATTTCACGGTTCCGGACGCTGCTGTGGAGAACATACGCCGCGTGGCGGCGCTTGGCTGTAATCTGGTGGTGGGCACCACAGGCTGGCAAGATCGCCTGGCGGAAGTTCGCAGGGCGATTGAGGCCGCAGGCGTGGGCATGGTTTACGGGGCCAATTTTTCCATTGGCGTGCAACTGTTCTACCGCGCGGCCCAGTCGCTTGCGAAGATTTTTTCAGGCTATCCTGCTTACGAGCCAAGCATCACTGAAGCTCACCACCGATTTAAGCGAGATGCGCCTTCCGGCACCGCCCTGGAGCTCAAGCGGGAGGTCCAGCCGCTACTTCCCTCTCGTGATCTTCCCGTTGCTTCTATCCGGGCCGGCTACATTCCCGGCAGCCACGAACTCGCATTCGATTCAGAGGCTGATACGGTGCTCCTGCGGCACACGGCGCGAGGCCGGCAAGGCTTCGCGGAGGGCGCGCTCTATGCAGCCCGTTGGGTGGCGGGCAAGAAGGGGCTTTACAGCTTCGCGGAGATTCTGCAATAAGCCAGACGAAGGAGGACCCATGACGATCAGTGAAGCACTGCTGCCGGAGTTTGATCAGGAGATGCTTGGCGTCCGGAAAACGCTGGAGCGAGTGCCCGAAGACAAGCTGGCCTGGAAACCCCACGAAAAATCGACGCCACTGGGGCGCCTTGCCGGGCACGTGGCGGAGCTCCCCGGCTTTGGAACAACCATCATCACGACGGATTCCCTGAACCTCTCAGCGCGGCGGCACACCCCTTTGGTTGCGTCTTCGCGCTCGCAGCTTCTGGAGGCGTTCGATCAGAAAGTGTCTGAGGCCCGGGCGGCGATCGCGGGCGCGAGTGATGAAGACCTCATGAAACCTTGGTCCCTGGAATATCAGGGGAAAACGTTGTTCACTCTGCCCCGCGCCACCGTGGTCCGGCGCATGATGCTCAACCACCTGATCCATCATCGGGCGCAGTTGGGCGTCTATTTGCGCCTCAACAATATCCCCGTGCCTGCGCTGTACGGCCCGTCCGCTGACGAGCCGAACGTATAGGCGGCGGAACGGCGCAAAAAGGGCTGGCGGCCGTTATTCGGGAAATCGAGTGTAGTGTCCACGAATTGGGTACACAACCTTATTCTGATGGGTGGCGCAGACATCGCG
>JBOGJS010000159.1:0-1839 GCA_050745365.1 Terriglobia bacterium | reverse complement strand
CCGGTCGCTCGGAGCAGTCAAAGTAGAAGGCGGCTACGGCTTCCCTTACGTTGCGGCGTAACTCTTCTCAGTCAGCGGCTTGCGTGAAGATGCCTTCGGTCAAGCACTCCGCCACAAAGCCCCCGTCACCTTCCTGAGTAACCTCAAAAACGATCTCGTCCATCGCGTTAGTCTATGGCGTGGAGCGCTTAATAGCAAGGAAGCGATAGGCCACGGGTGTGCGACACAGAGGTGAGATTCGGGGTTTCTCTCGGTTTTCCGCTTCCTTCCTTGCATAATAGTACGGTGGGCAAAGGCCCGAAGAGCCGAAAGACCTTAGCCCAGGGCGCAAGAAGCTGTGAAAAAAATTATATATCTCACCACAGAGACACGGAGGCACAGAGAAAGACTCTTTGTTTTCACCCTCTGTGTCTCGGTGCCTCTGTGGTTCGAACGATTTTTTGACAGCTTCCAAGCCCTGGGATAGCGGCGCGGCGACGGATTGAGCCCCAGCGGGGGGCGAAAGAAAGATCTCCTCCTTGCATACGCGGAGGATTCTGCCGCAATCGAAAGGCGTAGCTCCCTCCATGAGAATTTCCTCCGATCTGTTCAAGGCGTTTCTAAAATGCACCACCAAGTGCTGGCTCCTGGCAGCGGGCGAGCCGGCTTCAGGGAACGCTTACGCAGAATGGGTGAAATCACAAAATGGGTCCTACCGCGCAACAGAAATCGAGCGGCTTCTTTCAGAAACCCCGAAAGACGAAGCGGCAGTTTCGCCGCCACTGGAGAATCTGAAGGCGGCCAAGTGGCGTCTGGCAGCCAACTTAGCCGCGCACGCGCAAATGAATTCGCATGTTCTAGAGTCCGAAGTCCACGCCGTTGAACGCGTGCCATCCGAAGGCCGGGGCAGGACACCGCAGTTCATCCCGATTCGCTTCATCTTCACGAACAAACTCGGCGAGGATGACAAATTGCTGCTGGCCTTTGATACTTTCGTGCTCTCCGAGATGACGGAACGCGAGATCAGCTTCGGCAAAATCATCCACGGCGACGACCACCGAGCACTGAAAGTAAAGACGACAGCCCTTTCTGGCGAGGTTCGGAAGCGCATCGAGCGAATCGCGACACTGCTCTCCAGTCCTACGCCGCCCGACCTTGTCCTAAACCGGCACTGCAGCGAATGCGAATTTCAGACCCGCTGCCGGCAGGAGGCAATTGAGACGGACGACCTCAGCCTGCTGTCGAGCATAAGCGAGATGGAGCGGAAGAAACTTCACAGCAAGGGAATCTTCACCGTCAGGCAACTTTCCTACACGTTCCGGCCCCGCCGTCGGCCTAAACGGATGCGCGACAAAGGGAGAAGTATCACCACTCGCTAAAGGCACTGGCGATTCGGGAGAAGAAAATCCACATCGTCGGTAGGCCGGAACTGAAGATCGAAGGGCGCACGCCCATTTATTTGGATGTCGAGGGTCTGCCCGACCGCGACTTCTACTACCTGATCGGCGTGCGCATCGGCAGCGGCGATTCCGCCGTCCATCATAGCCTGTGGGCGGACACAGCCGCGGACGAGGGAAAGATCTGGCGGGAATTTCTTGGCATCCTCGAAACCGTTGAGAAGCCGGTGCTGATTCACTACGGAAGTTATGAAACGACTTTTCTGAAGCGGATGGGCGAGCGCCACGGACGCCCGCCTGAAAATTCCGTGGCAGCCAAAACCATCCAGGCTGCGCTGAACATCCTGTCCATAATTTTCGCACAGGTTTACTTTCCGACGTTTTCCAATGGACTGAAGGAAATCGCAGGGAATTTGGGGTTTAGCTGGTCAGACTCCGCTGCAACAGGCATACGAACCATCGC
>JBOGJS010000158.1:0-13565 GCA_050745365.1 Terriglobia bacterium | reverse complement strand
CGCCCTGAGCGGAGCGAAGGGGCTCACGGTAAACTCCGCGACCCGGATGAGGGGTCTTGATCGAAATTTTCGAAGTGGGCGTCGCACAGATCGCGAACAGCACTATGTATGCGCCACCCAAGCCAAGCCGCGCTATCGAAAAAGCTCGGGAAACTTCCGATGATAGATGGCGACCCCGAGGGCAGCATGCATGCCCATCTCCTCAAGCTGCCGGATTTCTTCGTCTGTCGTGATGCCGCCTGCGGCGGTGATGGGAAGAGTCGTTGCCTGGCGCAGTTTGCGAAACCAATCGAGGCGCGTGCCTGCGTACTTCCCTTCCACATCAATGCAAGTGCAGAGGAATTCGGAACAGTAGCCCTCGAGCTCGGCCAAAGCCTCACGCGAAGTGAGTGGCAGCACTTCTTTCCATCCGTGAATCGCAACGTGATCGTCGAGGCAGTCAACCGCGATCATCAGTTTTTCCGCCGGAACCGCATGGGCCAGTGCCTTCAGGAAGTTGTGGTTTACGGCCCCTGAGCCGAAGGCGGAACTTCCTACGATCGCCTTGACGGCTCCCTGGCGAATAACTTCCTGTGCCCGCGCGACGCTGCGGATGCCGCCTCCAACGCGGCACGGCTTGCGGACGCACAATTGCTCGATCGTGCCGGTTTGAGCCGAACGGCCCATGGCCGCGTCAAGGTCAATGACCTGAACCTGGGGAAATTCGGCGAAGCGCTCGAGCACCACCAGCGCCTCGGGCAACTCCAGAACCTTGGAAGTTTCCCGGCCCTGGACAAGTTGCACGACCTTGTTGTCCATCAAATCGATGCAGGGAATGATCATTGTGCGGTTTATAGCAGGATGCAACACCCCGAAGGATGAAAATTACCCCTCATCCGCCCCCCTTCGTCGGGCACCCTCCCTTGGGGAGAGGGTGGCGAGCGATGCGAGCCGGGTGAGGGGTCTCCCGCCGAAATTTTCGGAGCGGAAGGGGATTTGGGTTATTGGGCTATGCCAGGTTATTTACCACCTGCAGCACTTCGGCAGGGTCAGGCATTAGCCCGATGGGATAGATTTTTGACCACGCGATCTTGCCATTCTCGTCGACCACGAAGATGGCGCGGTCATTCACAAAGGGGATCGAATGCTGTGTGGGTGGAAAAACACCGTAAGCTTCCGCGGTCTTCGCATAGGGCCAGCGGTCGGACGCCATCGCATAGCTCACGCCGCCCAGCGCCTTTTGGAAGGCCTGGTGAGTAAAGACAGTGTCGGTGGAAATTGAAACCACCTCAGCATTCGCGCCGGCAAACTTTGCGATCTCACCCTGGAACGCCGCTAACTCGCTCTGGCAAACGGGCGTGAAATCGAGCGGATAAAAGAGGATGATAACGTTCTTGCCCTTTTGGGCAGAAAGTTGAAACTCGCCCTGGGCATCACCGGTTGAGCTTGCCAGCTTAAAATCCGGAGCCGAATCTCCAACCTTAAGTGCCATTCAAAACCTCCAAAAGTTGAGTCATTGATTCATCGTGCCATTGCGGCTGCCAATGTGAGGCAGGACAGTTGTAGCGCGGACCTGCGCTGTTCAGGTCCGCGGCTTTTCGCGATCTTCAGGCAAAAACCGCAGACCTCAAAAACCGAGGTTTGCGCTACCCGGCTTCCCTTACGCAAAGGCCGCCGACTGTCATTCCGAGCGTTCAACGCTAACTGTTCTGCTTGTCCACGAGCTGGCGCGCGCGCTCAGCAGCACGGACGACCGCTTTGATCAGCGTTACGCGCAACCCGCCTTCTTCAAGCTCAAGCAGACCGTCAATCGTGCAACCGGCGGGAGTGGTGACCATGTCCTTGAGTTTCGCCGGGTGCTCGCCACTCTGAAGCACGAGCGCCGAAGCGCCCAGAAGCGTCTGGGCCGAGAGCTCCGTGGAAAGCTCGCGCGGCAGTCCCAGCTTCACACCCGCCTCCGCCAGAGATTCGATGATGGTGTAAACGTAGGCCGGCCCGGAGGCTGAAAGGCCCGTGATGGCGTCCATATGCTTTTCGTCCACCGTGACGGTGCGCCCCATCGAGCTGAAGATGCGGTTTGCAATCTTCAGGTCGGCGTCCGTCGCGTTCCTGCCTCGCGCAAGAGCGATCATGCCGTGACGAATAAGGCAGGGAGTATTCGGCATGGCCCTCACCACGCGCGCTGGAAACGGCAGTTCGCGCTCGATGAACTCCGTCGTAACCGAAGCCGCCGCAGAAATCAGCACGCTGTCGTGACGAAGGTCCTTCTTGACCTCCTGAAGGAATCCCTTCACCTGCTGCGGCTTCAAACACACTAGCACGAGGTCCGCTCCGGAAACGGCCTCGCGGTTATGCGTGCCAGCCCGGATACCGTATTTCTCCGAGAGGAAATCCGCCCGCGGCTGATGCGCAACCGTTGCCACCACGCGGCCCACGGGAACAAGCTGAGATCCCAGGACGCCTGAAAGCAGTCCTTCTCCGAGCTTTCCGGCACCAATCACCGCCAGCTTTTTCAAGGGAGCGTGACTGTCTTTGGGAAGCTCAACCGGTCTGTCTGTTTTGGCTTTCATTTCGATCAAGACCCCTCATCCGGGTCGCGGAGTTTACCGTGAGCCCCTTCGCTCCGCTCAGGGCGATTCGAAGAGGAGCGAATCGGTTTCCCACCTTCTCCCCAGGGGAGAAGGCGCCCGACGCAGGAGGGCGGATGAGGGGTCGTTTTCTGGTTCAGCATGACACACTCAAGGAGTTTCTCAGCATCCTGCTATCTGCGCGCGCTAGCTTGCGCCGCCGTTGCTTCTTCCGCGGGACGATTCCAGGCCATCATCTTGCGCAGCTCGATCCCAACTTTCTCAATCGAGTGGTCCTGCGCTTTGGCGCGCATCTCGAGGAAATGCTTGCGCCCTTCTTCATTTTCCTTCATCCATTCCTTCGCAAACGCGCCGCTCTGAATGTCTGCCAGCACTTTCTTCATGGTGTCGCGGACGCGCTGGTCAATCACCATCGGCCCGCGGGTGTAATCACCGTACTCGGCCGTATCGCTCACCGAGTACCGCATGTACTTGATGCCGCCCTGATAAATAAGGTCCACGATCAATTTGAGCTCGTGGAGGCACTCGAAATACGCGATCTCAGGCTGATAGCCTGCCTGAACGAGGGTCTCAAAGGCTGCAGCGACCAGCGCGGAAACACCACCGCAAAGCACGGACTGCTCGCCAAAAAGATCCGTTTCGGTTTCTTCTTTGAAGCTGGTGCGGATGACGCCGGCTCTAAGACATCCCACTCCCAGGGCATACGCCAAAGCCGTTTGCTCGGCTTGGCCCGAAGCGTCCTGCTCGACGGCCAGCAATCCCGGCACGCCAACGCCCTCCACGAAGAGTTCGCGCATGCGGTGACCCGGGGATTTGGGGGCAATCATGATCACGTCCACATCGGGCGGCGGGACGATGCATTTGAAATGAATGCTGAAGCCATGAGCAAAGAGCAGAGTTTTGCCCTTACCCAGGTGCGGCGCAATCGATTCCTTGTAAACCTTGGCTTGGAGGTGATCCGGAATCAGGATCACGATGATGTCGCCGCGTTTCGCAGCTTCCGCCGGTTCGACCACCTCCAGCTTTTGAGCCTGGGCCTTAGCCCGCGAGGCGCTTGATGCCGGCAGGCCGACAATCACCTTTTGCCCGCTATCGCGCAAATTGAGCGCGTGGGCGTGCCCCTGGCTGCCATAGCCGATCACCGCAATCGTCTTCCCGGCCAAGCGTTTCAAATCTCCGTCTGACTCGTAGTAAACCTTTGCCATCAATTCCTCCAGGAAAAAATCGTTTCAAGATATGGTTCTGTCTTCTGCCTGAATCGCCCTGCCCAAAAGGCTACAATCGCGCGAAGCATCATTCGCAACTGCGGAACGGAGTATTCGTCATTTGAGGGAATCGCCAAGCGCTTCTTCCCATGGACTATGAGTTGATCACGTGCTCCTCGAAAGGTCAATACGCCGTGGGAGGGTCGGTGGATTCCCGAGTGGTCATGGCGCAAGTAAACGGCAGGAGGGTTGCCCCAGCAGACGCGAACGCTCCAATATTCGCTCCGACAGGAAGTTCGTAAAGCATCTTGCCATGGGTCGCGAAGATGAGGCGAGCGCCTGATCCCTCCCATCGCGCGACTTCCGGTGGCCTCCCTTCAGGCAAATCGACGAAAACGTGCGAAGCGAGCTCCGTAGTTTGCTGCCTGTAGCACGTGACGGAACGCACGCCTTCGGTCCGCCGCACAAAGTTATAATAATGGTCCCCGTCGGCCGCTGGCGTCTCCACCACCGCCATCAAACTATACCCCTCTGCCGTTTCCGCCATCGCCAGCATGAGCAGCCTGAGTCCCTTGCGGCGGAAGATGTTCATCAGGCGGCAAACCACGATGAGGTCGTTTTCCGTTTCAATTGTCAACAGCCATTTCACTTATCTTCTCTTCTCCTATAAAAGCCCACGGCACACAGGCTGTGCCGTGGCTACCACGAAAAAGCCCACGGCGGGAACAGCATTCGCCGTGGCTACCGCCCAAAAGTCGGTCATACGGCCCACAAGTCGTCCAGTACTTCCTCTTCTTCCAGCACCACGCGAGGAGGCTCCACAATCATTTCCCCGAGCGATGCGCCTGGCGGAACAATCGGATAGACGTTCTCCGCCGGATCGACCGCGAAGTCCACCAGGCAAGGCTCGCGGTCGCTCAGCATTCGCCGAACGGCGTCCGGGACGCTCTCCTGGTGTTCCACCTTCCAGCCGCGAATGCCGTAGGATTCGGCCAGTTTGGCGAAGTCTGGCGAAAAGTTGAGGTCGATGTCGCAGTACCGCTTCTCAAAGAACATCTCTTGCCATTGCCGCACCATGCCGAGCGAGCGGTTATTCAGAATAACGATTTTCACCGGGACGCGGTATTGCGCCGCGGTCGCGAGATCATTCAACGTCATCTGAAAGCCGCCGTCGCCCACAATGGCAATCACCTGCCGGTCAGGAAACGCGCACTGCGCGCCCATGGCGGCCGGAAAGCCGTAACCCATGGCCCCAAGGCCGCTTGAAGAAAGCCAAGTGCGCGGCTGATAGAAATCGTAAAATTGCGCCGCCCACATCTGATGCTGACCCACGTCTACAGCAATAATCGCGTCCTCGTCGGCATGTCTCGAGATCATTTCAATGACGTACTCCGGCTTCACGTGAGGAGTTGATTTGTCGTAGGTGAGCGGATGCTCGGTTCTCCACTGTTCAATTCTCGCAAGCCACTGCCGCGCCGCGGCTGTTGAAGCGCAGCCTCGCCGCTTCAGGAGATCGACGAGCTTGCGCACGGTTTCGCGTGCATCGCCCACCAGTGCGAGGTCCGCACGGATGTTCTTGTTGATCTCGGAAGGGTCAACGTCGATGTGGATCTTCTTCGCGTGCGGAGCGAAACCGTTCAGCCGGCCGGTGACACGGTCATCAAACCGCGCCCCAACCGCAATGAGCAGATCGCACTCACACACGGCCATATTCGTTGAGTAGGAACCGTGCATTCCCAACATGCCGAGCGAAAGCGGATGGCAGGAGGGAAATGCTCCCAGTCCCATCAGCGTGGTGGTGACCGGAACCTGGGCAAGCTCGGCCAGTTCTTGCACTTCCTGCCACGCTTCGGCATGGATTGCTCCGCCGCCAACGTAGAGCAAAGCCTGGCGGCTCTCAAGAATCATCTCCACGGCATGCTCAGCATCCTCTTCGCGCCACTCTCTTTTGCGAACCGGCCGCTGGGCATCGTCGTGCGCCTCGGGGTAAGATGCCTGGCACTTCTCCACGAGCACACTCTTTGGAAAATCGACCAGCACGGGGCCTGGTCTCCCTGAAACAGCCGTCTTGAACGCGCGGTGGATAATCTGCGGAATCTCCGCTGCCGAGCGTACCTGGAACGATTGCTTGGTGGCCGGCAGCGTGATGCCAATCGTATCGGCTTCCTGGAAGCCATCTTTGCCGATGAGTGGGGCGGGCACCTGGCCCGTCAGCGCCACCACCGGAATGGAATCCATCTGCGCTGAAGTTAGGCCTGTGAGCAGGTTGGTGGCACCTGGCCCAGAAGTTACAAGGCAAACACCCGGCCTGCCGGTGGCACGCGCGTAACCATCCGCAGCGAATGCGGCTGCTTGCTCGTGCCGCACCAGAAGATGTCGAATGCCGGCACTATAAAGCGCGTCGTAAAGGGGAAGCACTGCGCCGCCGGGCAGGCCGAAGACCACCTCCACCTTCTCTCGCTTTAGGCTCTCCAGCAAAATCTCCGAACCTGAAACCGGATTCTCCATAGCTCATGCCCTCAGAAAGTTCCACTGTTCCGCCTACCGACCGGTAGGTAGGTAGTATAGTGGTCTGCTGTGGGGCGCGTCAACTGAATTCCTCAGAGGGTGCCCTGAAAACAATACTTAGCGCTGGGCCCGGGAGTTGCCATCCTGAAGGGTAGCACCACAAGTTTCGTGCTCCGCCACGGCGTTTACGAACACGCCGTTTTCAAAGATTCGCGCCCGTGCGCGTCAAGTGATCTCGAATCTTTCGGATTGACGAGTAGATTTCCGGCAGGCGAGCGTAAAGCGCAGACCATTTCAACCAAAGGGAGTGTTCAATGGCGGGAGAGCCTGAGACAACGCTGTTGGGAAGAACGTCGTGCGGGATGCCGGATTGGGATGTAGCGACCACGTTATCTCCAATCGTAAGATGGCCCGCAACGCCCACCTGCCCGGCAAGGATGACGTTCCTGCCGAGCTTGGTACTTCCTGCGAGGCCCACCTGCCCGCAAAGCAGAGAATTCTCCCCTACTTCGCAGCCGTGGCCTACCTGCACGAGATTATCGACCTTCACGCCGCGCCGGATGCGCGTCGAGCCGACGCTCGGGCGGTCAATACAGGAATGAGCCTGGATCTCAACATTGTCTTCAATAATGACGGGGCCGGGCTGAACGATTTTGTAATAGGAGCCATCGGCCTCGCGGGCAAATCCGAAACCATCGGCCCCAACCACGGCGCCGTTCTGAAGGATCACGTCATTTCCGATCTGCGCATTCTCACGGACCACCGCATGCGAATGAGCGAAGAAGCGATCCCCGATTCTCGCTCCCGCATAGATGCCAACAAAACATTTTAACACACAGTCATCGCCGATTGAAACGCCGTCTTCAATCACCACGTAAGGAGCAATGGAAGGATTGCGCCCGATCTTCGCCGTCGCTGCGATGACGGCGGTCGAGTGGATGCCCGAGGGCTGCGACTGGCGCGGGTGGAAGAGTTCGAGCGCGTGGGCAAAGGCCAGGTAAGGATTCTGAGCGCGCAATAGCGCATGGCCCGGAAGCAAGTCGTCCGGTCCTACGATCACAGCACCCGCCCGCGTGCTCAACGCGTTGCGGTAGTATTTGGGATTTGAGAGGAACGTCAATGTGCTGGCTGTGGCTTCTTCCAGGCTTTCTACATCGGTGATCTCGATTTCCGGAGGTCCTTCAAGACGGCATCCGAGACGTGAGGCAATTTCGCCGAGTTTCATGATTCCTCGCTGACTTGCCGATAGGTTTCTTGAAAAGTTCAGGTGGGCCAGGGCAGAGTTCAAGAGCTTACGGGCCCCAGAATACATTTTCAGGTCTGATGCCGGATGATAGCAACGATGTTTTCCCAGCGCGCGAGCGAACGGTCCGTGGGAAGGAAGCCAGAACGCACCGACCGGAAGAAGACTCGCGTCCTTATCGCTGACCGGGAAGCAATCTTCCGCTTCGGTCTGCGCCGGATTTTGTCGACCGAGAATGATCTTCGCGTCGTGGCCGAGGCTGAAAATGCCACGGAGGCACTTCATCTGGCCCGACAGGCGAAGCCCCAGGTCATCTTCCTTCAGGCCGGGCTTGCCCTGGAAAAAGTTGCGGATCTCATCCTGCGGCTGCGGAGTGGCTCACCCGGCTGCAAACTGGTGATTGCAGCGGCTGAACTGAGCGAAGGCGAGTCCGTCGGGTACATCCGCGCCGGCGCTTCTGGAGTGATCTTGAAATCGGTTGAGCCAGCCCTTTTTATCAAGTGCGTACGGAAGGTAAGGCAGAACGAGATTTGGCTGCCTAAGCAAGAGGTGACTCACATGGCGAAGGAACTTGAGGGCGCGCCGGTGAGCCTGCCCCGCCCCGCGGACACGCTGACACGGCGGGAGAAGATGATTATCAGCTATCTGACGCAGGGCTGGCGCAATCGCGAAATTGCGGACCACCTCTCCATCAGTGAACAGACCGTCAAGAATCACCTCCGCGCCGTCTACGACAAAGTAGGCGTTTCCGACCGGCTTGAACTGGTGCTTTACGTCATTTATCAGCGCATCGAACTCCCTTCTGCAGAACTGCCGGTGGAAGCTCGTAATTAAAGACTGGGTGTTCGCGCGCTACGTTGCACTCATCGTAGCTTTCAGTTTCCGGCTGTTCGGCAGGAAAAAGCCAGCTAGCGCGGCCGCTATGAGCCATCCGACCCCGAGAATGGCAAAGGGATAAACGAAGCCGCCGGTGCGTTGCCGGAGATAGCCCACCAACAACGGTCCGAAGAAGCCGCCCAGGTTGCCGAGAGCGTTGATCAATCCCATGGCGGAGCCCGCGACACTGGCGGGCAGAGTCTCCGTCGGAATGGCCCAGAACGGCCCCAATCCTCCGTATGGGCCGAAACCGACGATGATGATCAAGAAAAATGAAAGGAGGGGGTGAGATGCGCTGGTAAGGACGCTGGCCACCAGAAAGATGCCACCCCATGCCAGCGCGAATGCGACGTGTTTGGGACGATCTCCGGTCTTGTCTGAGCTTCTGGAAATAAGGATCATCCCCAGGCCGGCCAAGAGGTAAGGAATGGTAAAGAGGAATCCAACGCGCAGGTTGCTGATTTTATGCGTGTGCTCGATGGCGCTTGGCAGCCAAAAAAGGTAGCCGTAATTGCCGGAATTTTGCAGAAAGTAGATCAGAACCATCAGGAGCACGTGAGGCCGCAGAAGCAATCGCAGGTAAGGTTCGCGGGCGGAGGGATGCAGCTCCGTTTTCTCACGGGAAATGGTCTGCTCCAGGAAATCGCGCTCGGTAGCAGAAATCCAGCGCGCCTGGCGCGGATAATCGTCGATGGTAAGCCACCAGACGACCACCCAGATGAGTGGGAAAACTCCTTCCACCACCAGCAGCACGCGCCAGTTCCAGCGTCCTAGAATCCACCCTGAAAGAGGGGAGGAAAAGACCACGGCTGCTGGCAGGCAGAGCATCCAATAGGCATTGGCGCGGGCACGCTCGCTACTGGGAAACCAGTTCGAAAGCAGGACCAGTGTCGCTGGCCATACGCCTCCTTCCGCTACGCCCAGAAGAAAACGCATCCATAAAAGGCCCTGTCCGGTATGGACCAAGGAGGTCAGGGCCGCGCAGCAACCCCATACCACGAGTAGAACGCTGACAAAGCGTTTGGCACTCCAACGCGTCGCGAAATATCCTCCCGGGATTTGAAGCAACAGGTAACCCCAGAAGAAGATCCCCACTGCATCGCCGGCTTCGGTAGACGTCAAGTGCAGGTCCCTTGTTAGACTCGGCAGGGCGAGAGAGATGTTGGTGCGATCAATGTAGGCGATCGTGTACATGATGAACGCGATCGAGATCACCCGAATCCAGCGTTTTTCAGGCATGGCTGTATATCCGAACTGCGGTGCTGTGCGCCTTATACCCTGTTGCGGCTATGCTGCCGCCGTTTGCGCCGGGCAGTCGCATGGGTCACTGCGCCGTCGAATTGCGAAGCATACCTTCGCGGCCTCTCCAAGGCAAGAAGGAAAACGCGCGGTTATGGTTACGCCGAAGAACGTGTGAACAAAGATCGAATCTGCTACGGTTGTACCCGTTCCGGTTTCAAGCGGAGATTTAATGTGGGTTTACGTGCGAGGGGAAGTGGCGGCGTAAAGCCGTCTCTACGCACCCGAGGTTGAGGTGTCCGTCGTGGGAGGTTATTAGTGGTCTGGTATTTGACAAGCTTAACATTGTAGCGGACAATGGGCTCAGCCGCTGGGGGAATCCATCCTTTTAACAAGAGAGGAAGGCAGTTGTATCAGGAGGACTCGCGGATTCCACTGGGCTTCGGCGAGGAGCTTGCTCTCTCCTCCCGGGCGAAGAGCACATTGTGGGTGTGCCGTCGTGAGCGAGCCAAGTAACCCATCTAGTGACTTTACTGGAGGTAGAGCCTGGTCTTACAGGGTGACTCACGGCGGCCAAGCACGTGCCCCCCACCTGAGAGGATAATAAGTAACATAGAGCTAAGCGGAAAGTCAATAAATTAATTCTGGATAGCGTTTTCGTGCTAGCAGATGAGTGGTAGGTTCGCCGTTGCCTCAATTCCAAAATACCGGCGAGCTTCTGCGAAATGCCCGCAAGAAGTTCGAACTCACCCAAGAGCAATTCGCCTTGATTTTAGGCGTCAAGCTTTCACGGCTCCAAAAGTGGGAGTCCGGCGTGAACGAGCCTCGCTTCACAATTCCTGAGTTGCGACGCTTTCGCGAGATTAACCGGGAAATGTACGATGTCTTGATGAGTGGTTTCCTCATCCTTCCCCCGCCGCCGATCGCCGGATCGGCATGGCAGAAGGCTCAGCGCGAGCTGGCACAGCGGAGGGAGGAGCAGAGAAGGGGGCACTTTCCTTGACCGGTTGAACTCGGCAGGCACACCGTTCGTAGCACAGTCGCGCGGTGCCTGTCTTCACCGTCATCACCTCCATGTAGTCTTTGTATCATCCCTCCAGGGCCGATCCTCCTGCCTGCTCCCATCTTCGTAGGCTCGACCTGCGGATGTTTACAGTGCTGCCCTCCGAGCGACGCGGGGTTCGATCCCCATCTCGGTTCCCGGTTCGTCCGGGAAATAGTACAATGGGATGAGCAGAAGACTCGAATGCGACGGGCCTGCTTTCACGCATGTGAAAGGGACTTGACTGCTTCCACATACCAAGAGAAACGCACGAAACTTTCCTGCTGCCAGGGTCGTATAGTCCTATGCAAGGAGGCGGGATGAAATCCTGGAAGAAGAAATTATGGGCGACCGTAGTGATTGTCGTCCTGATCATCCTGGCCATTGTCGGCGTCTGGTGGAGCAGGAGAGGCCAAGTCACCGTTCAGACAGGAAAAGTGGTGCGGCAGGATTTAACGGCAACGGTAACAGCCTCCGGGCAAATTGAGCCTGAGAATTACGCCAACGTCAACGCCAACTCGATCGGGAAGGTCACGGCCATTTACGTTCAGGAGGGAGAGCCCGTCAAAAAGGGGCAGCTCCTCATGCGTACAGATGATGTTCAACAGCAGGCGAACGTGGACGCGCAACGGGCAATGCTGAAGAGCTCTGAAGCAACACTGGCGGCCGACGAGGCGGCCGTCGAAGCTTCCGCGGCGGCTGTGCGGACTGCACAGGCGAACGTCATCCAGTCCCAGGCCCAGTTGGCGCAGAAGAAGCTGGCTTATCAGCGTGGCCTCGCCCTCATGAAGGACCAATTGCTCTCCAAACAGGATTTTGACCAGCGGATTAGCGATTACAAGGTCGCCGAGGCCACCGTGCAGTCTTCCACCGCTTCCCTGGCGCAGGTGAAGGCACAATACGTACAGGCGAAGAATACGCGGGCGATGGCCAGCGCGCAAGTGGCGCAGAACCGTGCTTCGCTCATGGGAACCACCGATGTGCTCGATAAGACCATTTATACGTCGCCCTACAATGGCATTGTGACATCGCTCCCCGTTCATGTGGGCGAAAACGTGGTTCCGGGCGTTCAGAACCAGACAGGCAGTCTGCTGTTTCAGGTTTCGGACCTTTCCTTAATGAATGCCGAAGTGCTGGTGGATGAAACCGACATTGCCAGCATTAATTTGAAACAGCCAGCCTATATTTCCGTCGATGCGCTGCCGAACCAGACGCTCAAGGGCTACATTGAGGAGATTGGCCAGAGCGCCGTGAGCAGCACCACCGGAGAGACCACCACCGCGGCGTCCACTTCCAGCAACATGAGCAACCAGGAGGCCAAACAGTTCAAGGTGAAAGTCCGGCTGGAGGATCCGCCCAGCGCTCTGCGTCCCGGCCTTTCCTGCACGGCCCGGATTATCACGGCAGTGCGAAAGAACGCCATCAGTATCCCGATTCAGGCTCTCACCTACCGGTCGAAGAAAGAACTCGAACAAGATCGGAAGAAGAGCGGCAGTCAAGGGCAGGCGCTGGCCGCCGAAGCGCCGCCATTGGATGCAGCCGCAGACTCGCCGGTGTATGGCAGTTCCAGTCACGATGAGGCCCAGGGTGTTTTCGTGGTGCGGAAAGACCATGCCGTTTTCGTTCCGGTCGAGACGGGTATTATGGGCACCATGAATGTAGAGGTGCTTAATGGATTGGAGCCGGGCGATGTGATTGTGACCGGCAGTTACTCCGTGCTGCGCACGCTGCGGAACAACGCCAAAATCAGGATCAACAATACTCCACCACCGTCGGCTTTAGGGGCGGGGGGGAGTTAAAAACAGCGACGAGTGACGAGTGAAAAGGCCCAATCAATGATGAAAGGGCTCAGAGCGGGGTAGCGCAGAGTTTTGCTGCTCAGAAACTCTGCGGCATTTCGTTCGGGCATAAACAAAAGCCGCGGAGTTAAAGGACAACTCCGCGCTACTCTTGTCATGCCCATAGTTAGCAGCCGAAGGCTGTGGACGCTCAGGATGACACTAACTGGCGTTTTTCAGCAAGCTGCTAAATAACAGGTCTACTCACTCCTCACCCGTCACTCTTCACTGCCTTACGGGAATCGCACCATGGAACTGGGAGTTGCTTCTTCACCCTCTCAAACCTCCTTATCAGTGCCCGCGGAGGGCATCCTGATTCGCACCGCGGATCTTTGGAAGACCTATGAGATGGGCAGCGCTCAAGTCCATGCTCTTTCCGGTGTTTCGTTCGAGATCCAGCGGGGTGATTATGTCGCGATTATGGGCCCTTCTGGCTCGGGTAAATCGACGCTCATGAACCTGATCGGCTGCCTCGATACTCCGACGCGCGGCGAATACTGGCTGAACGGGCAATTGGTGAGCAACCTTTCCGACGATGAGTTGGCTTACATGCGTAATCGGGAGATTGGGTTTGTGTTTCAGACGTTCAACCTGCTGGGCCGCGCCACAGCCCTGCACAATGTTGAGCTGCCTTTGATTTATAGCGGCACGCCCGCCGAAGAGCGCCTGCGGCGGGCCCGCGAAACGCTCGATCAGGTAGAACTCGGTGACCGCATCAACCACAAACCGAATGAGCTTTCCGGAGGGCAGCGGCAGCGTGTGGCCATTGCCCGCGCCTTGGTGAATAATCCCTCGCTGCTTCTGGCCGATGAGCCCACCGGGAACCTGGATTCCGCAACCGGCCTCGAAATCATGGCGTTGTTCGACCGCCTGCATCGAGGGGGCAACACCATTCTGCTTGTTACTCACGAGCGTGATATTGCGGCGCGGGCCCACCGCATTATTTATCTCCGCGACGGCAAGATCGATCGTGACGAGCGGGTCCGGTAACGAATCGGGCGACCACTCTGAAGTTGGGTAGCGCAGAGTTTCGCTGCTCAGAAACTC
>JBOGJS010000157.1:0-15394 GCA_050745365.1 Terriglobia bacterium | reverse complement strand
CAGAACCCGCTCTTGAGGGCCATTTGATCTTCAAAGGTGGCACCAGTCTGTCCAAAGTCTACGGATTGATTGATCGTTTCTCGGAAGACATCGACCTGATCCTTGACTGGCGTCTGCTTGGCTATGGCGCGGAGCAAGGAAACGATCCTTACCAAGCCATAGCATCCAAGACGCAACAGAGCCGCTACGCCCAGGAGATGAATGCCAAGGCTGCGGAATACATTCGAGGAACATTGCTCGGACAACTAAGTCGCAGATTCGCATTGGTTCCCGGCATCGCCGTCAGCATCGACGCAGCCGATCCGCATACCATGAATGTTCGTTACCCAGCAGCGTTTGCCGCTGATTACATACGTCCCGAAGTTCGGCTGGAGATTGGGCCGCTGGCCGCCTGGATTCCATCCGGCTCTCGAACGATTCAGGCTTACGCTGCGGAAGCCTTTCCCAATGCCTTCGACGATCCGATCTGCACGGTTGTCGCCATTGACGCGGAGAGAACGTTCTGGGAGAAGGCCACAATTCTGCATCAGGAAGCACATCGTCCCGGCACGGTTCCACCCCGCTATTCACGCCACTACTACGATCTTTACAAACTGGCCGCAAGCTCGGTGAAGGATTCTGCGCTTTCCGATCTTGCGCTGTTGAAGGATGTCGTTGAATTCAAGAAGCGCTTCTACTATTCCTCGTGGGCGCGATATGATCTCGCCAGGCCCGGATCATTCCGGCTGCGTCCACCGGAGAAACAGGTTCCGGCGCTGGCACGCGACTACCGCGAGATGCAGGGCATGTTCTACCGCGAACCGCCGAACTTCGCGGATGTCCTTCAGGCAATAGCGGCACTCGAAAATGAGATCAATGCGCTCAGATAAACAGGAATTTCAGGTAGCGGGCCAATTTCTAGATTGCTCGTCATCCGGACGCAATCCTAACGATTGCGTCTACCCCGCAGATCAGTTCCAGCCATTCCGACTTTGCATTACCTATCGAATCTCGATGAGTGACTCGGCGATTTCGCACCAAATGAGGGGACGGCAGCAAAACCCGGGGCCTAACTGAACCGTCTTTTCCAAAACTACTGGCAGATCGACAGTGTTTCGATGGAAGGCCGACTCTAATCCTGCTCGCCGAGCGTTTGAGCATAGGTCTTGCCATACGGATAAAAGAGTTCTTTGCGGTCTTCCTTCCATGCGACCCTCATTTCCGGCGTAGTGATATCCCAGTCTGGCCGGCATTTTCGGGTGACGACACGGGCGTCCTGACGGAGATCCTCAAGCGTCGGCCGGCCGAAAAACCAATAGCCGTTGTAGATCTTGTATATGAGGAGGCCTGGCTCCAGAACGATGACATGCGGAATCATCGGATTGTGGTCCGGATCGGTATATTCGGCAATGTCGAGATCCTTTTGAACGATCCGCCCCGCATCAGAGAGGAATGGCCAATGAGCACCGATCCCTGAGCGGTACTCATTCGTAAGGGCGATATTGTCGGTGCTTATGGTGACCAGACGGCAATATCCTACTTCCAGTTCACGGTGCAGTTGAACAAGCAGTTCGGCCTGCCGGCGGTCCTTGGGGCAATAACCTCCGCGGCTGAGTACGAGAACCATGGGGTGCTGACCCTGCAGACCCGAGAGCTTGCGCCGCTTTGCAGTGTGATCAGTAAGTTCGTAGTCGGGAAAGAGCGCGCCAGGCACAATATCGGATCGCATAATCAAAGGCCCCTTTCGCGGTTCCGTTTAGGTTGAATCGTAGTCCTTTTGAATTTGATCGTAAATCGACTTCAGGTTTGATTCACAATGCGGGTTCTTTCCATCCAGTGTCCCGATGGCTCGAGGTGGCTGCGCCGGCGAAGTGATTCTCAACCTTCTTTGCTTAAGTGGGTTGGGCAAGGCCATAAACAAGCTGAGGGTGCGCCATACAAGGCATCCTGTGGCTCGTGTGGGGCAGTTTGTGACTTATCAATGAGTGACTCGGCGATTATGCGCTTGTCGAGAACCGAGAGGGTGTTCCGCTCAGAATTGCTGGCGAGCTGCGCATTTCCCATACCAAGCAAAGCGGCTGCCTAGCGCACAGATTTCTTCGCCCCCGAAGCGGACAATGGCGTTTCGGCGAGGAGAAGCCAAGCGTTCAGGCCAAACTCAAAGCCGCTGGCCGGTTTGTTCTTTCCGAGCACCTGCCCTGCCTCCAACGTCGCTGCTCCGTGCAGCAGAGCCCAGAGTGCGACCGCAGCCTCTCTCGCATGCGTCTCTCCGGTCACGCGCTGTACCTGTTCGACGGTAAAGAGCCAGAGGCTCTGGCGAGACGATTCGCTATGGTAAGGCGCCTGAAAGCTCATCCCAACTTCATATAGATTACGATTCTCCCTTGCGAATTGAAGGTAAGCGCCAGCCATTTTGCGAATTGCTTTCGCTGCAACCAAGCCATGCGCGGCTTTTCGCAATGCCATCTCTAATCTGCGGGCGCATTCATCGGCCAAAGCTGCCTCAAGCGCTGCCCGGTCCGAGAAGTAGCGATACAGGGCATTCGGCGCAAGGCCGAGAGTCGCCGCAATGTTCCGAAGGGACAAATCGCGGATTCCACCGCGCGACAACTCCTCCAAGGCGGCTGAGAGTATGGCATTTCGGTCTGTTTTGGAAGGGAAGGGCACAGTGAGCAGTGTACACCTTGACGCGACAGCAAGTAAGGTCTACAGTGAACACTATGAAGATGTGCAGTGACCATCTTCGACGCTAGAAGGAGCGGTCATGGCGAGTGCAAAGGATGTTGTTGTAACCGGAGTATCGACCGGCATAGGCCTGGAGACAACGAAGCTACTGATCGCGAACGGCTATCGTGTCTTCGGCTCGGTACGGAAGCAGGCGGATGCTGACCGTCTTCAGAAAGAATTTGGTGAAGGCTATGTTCCTCTCATCATGGACATCACGGATGCGGATGCCATTCAACGCGCAAGTGAAAAAGTAGGTGCGCTGCTCGGCTCGAACAGGCTGGCTGGACTGGTCAACAATGCCGGAATTGTTGTCAGCGGACCGCTTTTGCATTTGAGGCCGGGCGAGTTCAGACGTCAACTGGAGGCCAACATGATCGGCCCCATGATGGTGACGCAAGCCTTTGCTCCGCTGCTTGGCACAGACAACAGGAGAACAGGTCCAATGGGCCGAATTGTAAACATCAGTTCCACGGTGGCAAAAGTTGTACCGCCACTCCTGGGTGCGTACGCCGCCTCGAAGTGGGGATTGGAAGGCATATCAGAGGCACTCCGACGCGAACTGATGTTGTTCGGTATCGATCTGGTGATTATTGAGCCTGGCGCGGTGAACACAGCCATGTATGACAAGGGCGAGAAAGAAGATCTTAGCGAGTTCAAGTCGACTTCGTATTGGCAAGTGATTGAAAACTTCCGGAAATATATCGTGAAAGAGGGACGTCGCGGTCTGCCCCCTGAGCGACTTGCCAAAACGGTCTATGTGGCACTAACGGCGGCGAAACCGAAGGCCAGATACGCAGTTGTGCCCCAACGCTTCAAGAACTGGACACTGCCCAGGCTACTTCCTACTCGGATGGTAGATGCCGCAATTGCAAAGCAGATGGGATTGATCAAGAAGTAGGGCGAAGGCAAATGTACACGACATCAACACTGTAAAGATGGCCAGTGTTGAGGACTCCAGCGCGGTGATTCTGAAATGGCGATAACAGGGCAAACCACTCATTGAGGCGCGATACTACCTTTTTCCGGATCCGAACGTGTGGTTGGCAATCTGGAAACTGCATCACTGCCGAATCTCAAACTAGAATTTGCTGGTACTTTTCGATGTTACCGCCTGCGCACTGCGACCGCAGGAAAAGGGTTTGTTAAGGGTTCGATAAGCGTTCCACAGGGCTCCAAAACGTCCTTATAAGGCCAACCATGCTCAATGGTTTCAATTAGTTACGAGTGCCGGGGTCCCTTTCACGGCGGTAACACGGGTTCAAATCCCGTCGGGGACGCCAACATTCCTAAGCACTTACGGCTATCGCTTCGGGCAGTGCCGGTTTTTCGGGGACTCTCAGAGGACTTTCAAGCCCGAAAATAGAGTCCAAACGGCCTACGGCGTCCAAAAGGAACGCGGGGGATACGTGTTGGTATCGCGCCGCCATTCTCAGGTCTTTGTGGCCGGGCAATAGGGCCAGGGCGTGAATGTCCGCGCCTTGCATTCGGAGCCAGCTTGCGGCGGCTGGACCTCCCGCAGCCACCGTTCAAGATACGGGCGCTCGCTTGGCCGCGCGATGACCGGTGCTCACGTCGCTCGGTAAACCTGTAGAAAAGTCTGCGAGTTGCGGTCTCCGCGAATCGGCGTTTCGTGTACGGTCTCGTTCTCGCGGTTCTAATAACTTGTGATCCTCCGACGCGTTGTTTTGTGTACACGGGCGCGTTGCTTTATGTACGCTCTCACGGTCTTTTGTGTACGCCGTCATGCCCCACACAAAGACCGTTCACATAGCCCAACATCGGCATCTAGCCCTTTACGCCCTGATAGGTCCACTCCGCTTCCTGCTTGTCCGCCTCGATCTGAGTGGCATCCACATCCAAAGCCAGTTCCTCGCCTTCCTCCTCCAGCACGGGCTGAATCAGTTCCCGATTAACCCGCTCCATGCCTGCCACCCCACCCTCGCCTTGCCGCCGCAGCCAGTCCCCCGCCGTGCCAGGAGCCGCAAGGCGCGGCAGGCCCACCGTCCCCGCATCCGGCCAGCAAATACACGATCTGTTCATAAAAATGCCGCTTCGGCTCCAGCGCCTTGCCCGCGGGAATCTCCTGGATAACCCCGTCCATGTGGACGTTCCCCGAAAAATTCAGGTACAAGCCCTTCCCGCCGATCTCTGGCCAAGGCCGCACTTCTTGCTTTGCCGCGTCCAGCAGCGAGTAACCCTCGATCATCGGCACCCGGCCTTTCTTGAGCCATTCGCGATAAAAATCGCGCTCGATACGGCCGCCCCCGCCGATATTTGCGGGGCTGAATTTGGGCGGCTCAGCGATTCCGGCCGGTGCCTTGTCCAAGACGTACTGCGCCAGCCTTTTTGGACTCTTGCCTGCCGCCGCCATTTTGTCGAGAGCCGCGATGGTTGCTTGAGGAGACTGCTTTTGCTGAGCGAGAAGAAGTCCACAAATCAGCGCTCTCGAGTCAAAAGCTAGAAAGAGCCGAGTCATGAAAGGATTTGCCTGGACAATGGCTGCCTTCGCGACGCCCGCGTCGTCCATTCCGGCGATCAGCCCCTCGATCGAAACAGGGCATTCCCGCGACCAATCCGACTGACGCCGAACAGCGGACTCCGGGGGTAGCGGCTGTCATCCTGCGAAATGATGTGCGGATGAATATCGACAAAGTCGCAATTCATGCGGAGCTCGGTGCAACACCACTGTCAGAGGGACGGAGGCGCATAGCCCGGGTCACAGTTGCCGCTTGGCCGCGCGCTTTCAAACGCGCATCGAGGCGGGGATAGATCCGTCTCGCATTGGCTTCGAAAATCTTGTGGCGATCCTCGCCGCTCAGGTGCGAGCACGCATCGAGATATCTCTTGGTGTCATCGAAATACTCGTCGGTGTCCGGATCACGCCCTTTGACGGCGCCGATCATCTCGGAACCGAACAGGATGTTGTCGATGGGGACGACCCTGGTGAGAAGTTCGATGCCTGGTTGATGGTACACACAGGTATCAAAGAAGACGTTATCGAGCAGCTTCTCCACCGGTCGGCCCCGGAGGTCGAGCGAGAGGCCGCGATACCGCCCCCAATGATACGGCACGGCTCCGCCGCCATGCGGGATGACAAAGCGCAGCGTCGGGAAGTCCAGGAAAAGGTCCGCCAGCAGAAACTGCATGAACGCGGTCGTATCGCCATTGATGTAGTGTGCACCGGTGCCGTGGAAGCACGGGTTGCAGGAGGAACTGACGTGAATCATGGCGGGCGCGTTCAATCGCACCATCTCTTCGTACAGCGGATACCAGATGCGGTCGGTCAGCGGCGGGTCCCGCCAATAGCCGCCCGATGGGTCCGGATTCAAGTTGCAGCCGACAAATCCCAGTTCTTCCACGCAGCGTCGAAGCTCGGGAATGCAGTTGGCCGGAGGCACGCCGGGCGACTGCGGGAGCTGGCAGACACCCACGAAATTGTCGGGAAAGAGTGTGCAGACGCGATCGATCAGATCGTTGCAGACCTCGGCCCAAACCAGGCTGGTCTGCTCATTACCCAAATGGTGCGCCATCTGGCCGGCGATTGGGGAAAACAGCGTCAGATCGCCGCCGCGTTCCCTTTGCAGCTTCAACTGGCCTCGTTCAATAGCGGAACGAATCTCGTCGTCTGTAATGGCCAGATCTGATTTCTTCGGCGCGTTCCGGGGATCGCTAACGGAGTCAAGCTGACGCTTGCGCCATGCGTGAAGCGTTTTGGGCGCTGTAGTGAAATGTCCGTGACAGTCGATGATCATCGTTACTCCCTCAGCACGCGTCCCCAAATGAGGGAGGCGCGAGCGAACGTGCCATTGATTCAGTTCAAAAGCCGGTGAGCCTCCATCGTCACGGACTTGTCGGCAACCCGATCAAACCCCAGCGCCTCCTTCTGGACCTGGAAGTCGATGTTGATTTGCTGCATGTAGCGTATCCGCTCGGGACCGAGAAGAAGATCCGTTGCGAAGGGCTTGTACTTCTGAAGGTAGTTCCACTCGGCTCTGTGCTCCCGGTCCGAAGCGTTCGGGAAAGCGGACCTGCGGGCAAGCAGGAACACCCCTTCGGCTGAAGGCTGTTGAACGAAGCGAAACAGTTTTCCATAAGCCACCAGGGTCCTCACCAGGATATAGCGTTGGCGGCGATCGTGCGGCTGGAAGTCCAGCCTGCCTGATAAGTAAACTCCTTCAATTCAGCAGTCATGTTCCCTTTCGGGATGGCTGAGACTTTGTAGCTTTCCGCATCGTCAACCAGCGAAGCTGGGCCGGCGCCGCCATCGGCGGTCCTGGCGGTGACTGCCCGGAAAATGTCCGCACTCGAGCCGATATTGACAAAACGGAGGCGCGAGATGTTCACGGAGAACTTCCGGAGGAGCGTCACGGTCAACTGGTGGACCAGCGCTCCAATCGATCCTACGCCGACCTTTTTTCCCTCGAGGTCCTTAAGCCTCCGGACACTCCCTTTTGCCGTATGAAGCGCCAGCAACGGCAGCAAAGCGGCGCCAATAATGATCTTCAGGTCCGCGCCGCGTTCGATCGCGGGAAAAACTTGTCCGAACCCCGACATGACTGACACGTCAATCGAGCCGCTGTGAACACCGCCGAGTATTCTCGAGCCATCGGCCACGGCAAGGACCTCCGGCGTGAGATCCAACGATTCGAGGAACTTTTTCTGCCGCATCAGCGCGGCCATGGTCATGTTTAACCCGCCAGACGCGTTGGCAATGTGTGTTGATTTCGGGACGTGGCGGGCCGGCGGCATCCTCCGTTGGCCGCAGCCAAAGCGGCCGCGGAAAACTGCCCCAACATCGCGCGGCGCGAAAGACCCGGTCTCATTTCATTTCTCCGGATCCACGAACAACTCGTCCAGAGACATGCGGCGGGGTGTGAGGCCCTGCTTGAAGGCAGTCTCCTCGAGCGCTTTGATTGCAGCGAGATTGGGAGCTATCCCGTAGGGAAGGGGATCCGGGCCGACGACCTTGCGCAAAGCGGCATACTTCTTGTCTGACGCGTTATCCGCACCGTTCGCATCCAGACGCGCCAGCCACGCGTCTTTCGCCTTCGAAAAGGCCCTGAAGATCGACCGTGCGACCCAGGGGTGTTCGGCGAGCACCGAATCCTTAACCACAATGGTTCCGTGCATCGGGTAGATGCCCGTGCGGGCGTACCACTCGGCCTCGAGTTCCGCGGCGTTCGGGAAGAGGTCGGGATAAGGCGCTTCCACGGTCTGCCAGCCGGAGGTCGGAGAGCCGGAACGGCCGACTCCCGCATTGCCGTCGAATCCGGCAGCCAACTGGCCGTCGGCCATCATTCTCGCCAGAGACTTCCCTTCGGGGGCGTGGACGACATTGGGCGGCAATTGGAGCTGGGTGACATGTTCCTCGTCGTCGACCACCCACGCGACCTTCGAGGAATCGAGCCCGAATTCGTCCATCAGGATGCCCCTGGTCCAGACGCCGGTCGTCACCGAATAAGCGCGCACACCCACCTTTCGACCTTCGAGGTCCTTCGGCGCCTTGATGCCGGCATCGGGGCGGACCAGCAGGCCGGCATGGTGAAACCGCCGCATCACGAAGATCGGCAGGGCGGTAAAGGGGGCTCCATAAGCGCGGGCGATGATGTAGGTGGTCGGCGCAAGCTCGCAAACGTCAAATTCGACCTGCCGAACCATGCGCCGGAAAGCGGCGATTTGCGGTTGGACTGTGACGATTTCAGCATCGATTCCTTCTATCGGAATCGATCCGTTTCGGATGGCGGCGGTGTGCGGATACTCGGCTACCGCTATTGTGACGCGAACTCTGGCGCTCAATGCTCTTGGCTCTTGTCTTCCTGGATGAGCTTTTCGATTGACCACCCGATTTTAGCAGTTGCGGAAAAACGAGATGCGGCGGGGAGACTTCGCCTTTGGTAAATCTAAGGTCAACATTAGGAAAATCGGTATAGTCAAATTGAAAGAGGGGGACGAGACCGAACAGCGATTTGCCCTGGTATACCAAGCGCTCCAGCAGTCCCGACTCCTCACGCAAAAACATACACCAGGCCTCCTCGCCGAGTCAACCCAATCGCCTCCTGACCTTTTCTGTAACGACTCCGCACTATCGTAATTTTGCGGCGGCAGTCAATCCTTGATAAACGCGGATACTGACTGTAAGCTAACGCATTTTCTGTAGTTTGAAAACATATCTGCGCTTTTCTTGGGATCATAACAAATCGTTCTAGGAGTTTCAGCAAACTCCTACGAGTGTCATCTAATATTTTGGGCAAGCAGCGAAATCCTAGCGTTAGTTTATTATGTTTAGCATTATATGGAACCAGGAGGTCGAATGGACTCGATCGTCTAAATCGGTTTTCAGGACTTTCCTCATTTTTTCGGGCTCATTTGGCCTAACCGCGCCAAGTAAAGGTTTTACCGGTTTTAGAAAGTGGACGAGTTCAAATTCCCAACGTTCTGCTGAAAGGTAAGAAAATCCCGCCCTTTGAGCCACTCGATCTGGGGGCTGCTTCCCTGCGGCAGCGCCTTCAACCGCGGATTTTTCAAGCTTTTTGACACTTCCGCACTGACGGAAAAACAGTGCCGCGCTCGGATTGGCCTGCAAATCGTGGTTGAGCTAACCTTGCCCTCGAAAAAATGAGGAAAGTCCTGCAGTAAAGTCACTTTGACAAAATCGATGGGTGCCCCTATAATCGAACCGAAGCTTGAAAGAGTTGTTCAGCAAATCACTTCGGGAGTCAAGGCCTGGAGGCCGGCAGCACAGCTTTCGTGGAGTCGACGATCAACCAGGTTGTGAGCCGGCGCTTCGTCAAGCGTCAAGAGGTGCACTGGGCCCTACGCGGGGCACACATGCTTTTGCAGACTCGGACTAAAGGTCTTGAATAACGAACTGAAAGAAATCTTTCAGCGGTGGTATCCGTTGTTCCGACTCTAGGCGATGGGATTGAATCCGAACCACGTGACAGTCACGGATTTTTCCGACGAAACTCTAAGAGAGTTGATCGCTGCTCTCGAAGCTTCTACAGAGTTTGAACACCTGGTTTACCGTGAATCCGAGCTAGATGCCGTCTGGTCGATTGCTGGCTTCGCATTGAAAGACGAGCCGAATGCGGCCCGACGCGATGCGATTGCCCGGCTGAGAGATACAGCGCATGTGGCGCATGACTTGGTTGGGGAGCGGCGTCCTGGGGAGGCCGCCGACAAACTTAAAGGCCTCCTAATGTTTCAGTTGAAGGATCATCCTTATGCTTGCTAGAGTAGAAAACGATCTCCTTACCCAGACTAATTCCGGCACCGGTGCCGGAGAATACTTCCGCCGCTTTTGGCTTCCAGCATTGCTGCCATCCGAAGTGCCAACGCCAGATTGTCCGCCCGTCCGGATCCGCTTGCTAGGGGAAGATTTGATCGCGTTTCGAGATACAGACGGTCGCGTGGGATTGATGGATGAGTTTTGTCCGCATCGCCGCGCCAGTCTGTTTTGGGGGCGCAACGAAGAGTGCGGTTTACGTTGTGTTTACCACGGCTGGAAATTCGACGTGACCGGTGCCTGCCTCGACATGCCCAATGAACCACCCGAATATAGATTCAATAACAAAATCCGCGCTGCAGCTTACCCCACGCGCGAATATGGTGGGTCGATTTGGGCTTATCTGGGTCCGCCGGATAAAACGCCAGAGCTACCAAAGCTGGAATTGGCGCGCGTGCCGGACTCACACCGGTACACCTCCAAGCGGCTGCAGGAATCGAACTATCTCCAAGCCGTTGAGGGCGGAATCGATTCCAGCCACTCTAACTTCCTACACACCACCGTGGAGGCGTTTCGTGTAACAGATTCCTACGTGGCAAAGATTAAGAATAGTGCGAATCTGCGAGCCAAGTACCACTTGCTGGACAAAGCGCCCCGTTTCACGGTGAAGGAAACGGATTACGGTTTGATGATCGTCAACCGTCGCAACGCCGAAGAGGACACGTACTACTGGCGCGTCACGCCGTTCCTGCTTCCGAGCTATACAATCATTCCCTCCCAGAAGGGCATCTCCCTTAGCGGCCACTGCTGGGTTCCCCGCGATGACGAAACATGTTGGGTCTGGACGTTTACCTGGAACCCTAATGGGCCCCTCACACAAGACGACTGCGATGCCATCGCCAACGAGACCTATGTTCACGCCAAGGTTGATCCTGCTACGCTCCGGCCTCTTCGCAATAAGGACAACAACTATGGGATCGATCGGGAACTCCAGCGCACCACTACGATGACGGGGATTCACGGATTCGCCTCTCAGGATCAGGCCCTGCAAGAGAGTATGGGTGAAGTGGACCGTACGCGGGAGCATCTAGGCACGAGTGACACGGCGATCATCGGCACGCGTCGCCTCTTACTACGGGAAATCAAAGCCTTGCAGCAGGGTGTCGAGCCGCGAGCCGCGCATCTTGGCGACGCCTATTGGGTCCACTCGTGCTCCGTGGTGTTGAAACGTGAAGTTGAACTTGATGAAGGCGTGCGAGAGCTTATGACCGCAGCAGTCTGAGCATGACCGGCGAGAGGCTCGGATAGCCGAGAGCAGCAGGAACTCGGTAGTCACGCAGCTTTCGCCTGGAGTCGGAACAACCGCGTGCTGGCGCCTCCAATCGAAGCCTAAGAGGGACCCCCCAATCGTGGGGCGCCATAATCACCTTGTTTCCAAGGTTGAGTTGGTCCCACAACGCGAACAGATAGTCCCTTTGCTCCTGGTAGCTGTAGCGCTCGGGCCCCGAGTCCGGCAGCTTGTCCGAACGTCCCATCCCAATCAGATCACAGGCGATCAACCGTCCGAGCCCTTCGCAATGAGGCATGATGTCGCGCCACGGAGATGAGGTGGGATTCCCGTGCTGGAAGACGATTGCGTCTCCCACTCCTTCATCGAGAAAGGCCATACGTCTGCCGTTAACCGTCGCAAATCGCTGCTCACGGTAGAGTGTTGCTGAGATAGGCATGAAATTGTCCTCCGTCTGAATGAAGCATTCCCGAGTTTGTCCGGTCATAGCCCTCCGGGACGTGTGGAACAGCCGTGAACCTTCTGAAAAACAAAGTCTCTACTCTCCCGCTTTTCTATCTCACCTTAGTTCGGGTCGTAGTTCTAGTTCTGTAATCTGCGTCACACATGCCTGTGATCGAGGTCACAGCCTTCCACATGCGGGTGCGGCTATGTTTTACCTGACAGGCTGAAAGGAAAAAATGATGACAAGCGAACCTAATGCAACAATCCTCCTCTTGGGTTCAGAGCCCCTTTTTCGCTCAATCACGAAAGAGCGGCTGGAGGGAGCTGGTTACGTCGTACTGGCAACCGGAGATTTGGGAACCGCGGTCGATATGCTTGCTGAACATTCGGTCGATCTGTTGATCACTCGTCCCTATGTCGATAATATCACCGGCCATGAGGCCGCTAGATATCTTCGCGCACGAAACCCGCGAATGGGGGTCCTGATGGTAGCTGGCCTCCTGAATGACGATCGGCTTCAATATCGTGCTGACCTGGAAGAGTTTGAAATATTTCCCCCGCCATTTTCTGCCGATCAACTTCTAGACAAGGTGAGAGAGGTTTTGCGATTAGCACGGGAGCGGCCACATAACGCATGAAAATCGTAGTAGCAGTTGATGATTCGAAATTTTCGCAGGCGGCTCTGCAAACTTTGATTAGACAAGTTTCGCCACGGAAGGCGGAAGTGCGGGTACTGAACGTAGTTGAGCCGATATCAATCTCTCCGCCTCCGCAAATGGCAGCCGGTTATATTCCAGAGCTAGCGTCGGACTTAGCAGAGGCACAACAACTGGTGGACAAGGCTGCTCAGATGCTGCGCAGTGTGGGCTTCGAGGTGGATACCGTGATCGAAAAAGGCTTTGGCGATTGGACTCTGTGCATACATTTGCCGAAGTGTGTCGATGTTCGGCGATTTGAAATCCATTCGCTGTTCTCCTGTCAAACGCTAGCTCATTCAAGAATCTCGCGCCTTTATTCTCGGCGGGCCTCTTCCTCACCGCGCCTTGTTACATTGTGCCGCTGTCACACCGATGCGGCCAGCGTGTAGAGAATCAATATCTTTATGTTTAGGGCGTACTTTGACGACAGCGGGACGGATGACAAGTCAGATACTGCCGTGGCTGCATATTACGTGTCTACTAAGCGCGGGTGGGATGAGTTTGTTACAGAGTGGGACCGGGCACGCTGGCAAGAGGGGTTTAACTATTTCCACATGGCCGAATTCGTGGCGCCAGCCTCTCAAAACCACAAGCCATATTCCGACTGGGACAGCATCAAGAAAAAGCATGTTTATGAACGGCTCGCAAAGGTCATCAACGACAACAAGCGCATCGGAATCGCTATAGCCGTGCCCAAGGAAAATTGGGACAAAAACCCACAGAGAATCCGCCTTCACTTCGGAACTGAGCATTACTCGTTCGCCGTCCGGCTTTGCATGATGCAGGTTGCGAAGTGGAGAAAAGCGAGCCGAATCGTTCTGCCAGTTCAATATGTATTCGACTGGGAAATGAACACGAGCCGAAAGCGTAAAGAGATCGACGTTATATTCGACATATTCAGGAACCCAGCGAATAGCGCGCTGGCGGAGGTCTATGGCGTTGAGCCAGACGGCTATTCGTTCCAGCACAAAGATAAATTCAAGCCCCTCCAAGCTGCTGACGTTCTGGCGTGGCAGATGCGCTCGCACATGCGTAAGATTTGGCCCCGCTCTGAAGATGATCTTTCACTTTGCCATCCCGGATTCAGGTTGCTCCGCGAGGATCAAGAGATGGATTTGGGGTTTATGACGGAAAGACAGATTAACAGGTTCGTTGAGAAAGTGACCGAGTGGGAGAAGAAAACAGGACCGCTGCCGCCCTTATACGAGTTGCCTTAGTTATGGTTTCGACTTCTTTCGCGGTTTTCGTTCTGGCTTCGCCTTTGCCAGCGCCCGGAGCGCGTTTTGGAATTTTAGGGGATAGAGTGACAGTCTCCCGCTACGCTTGGGCGGCGTTTTCGGTTCCATGAAAACACGGTATCACGTCTTGGCCTAAAACGAGGGTTCGGCAACGCAGACCACTCAACTCGTCGGCTCGTTGAGTTCTAGTAAAATTTGGAATGGGGTAGAGTTCTCTCGAATAAGGGTCCGCACGTCACGCAACGCTGTCACCAGCTTTGCGGCTGCCGACTGACCAGAATCGCCAATTGTTGTCCAAACCTTTCCACAATGGGGGCAGTTTGAAGGGAACACCCGGAACAACTCCGGGGTAAATACCATTTTAGAACCGCACCCACATTTTAGAGTCACCGACTGAATGTCGTCTAGGCCAACGGATATTTTTCTTTCTACGGTCACAACAACGCATTACCATAATGTGTCAATCACACATAATGGAAGGATAATTGCTTAGCTTCAGGTGTTGACCGTTGGGTTTGTGAACGGCATAATTCCGCTAATTTTCATTGAACTTTTCATTGAACTAAGAGTTGATTCTCATGTGCCTCGCAACAGTGGGCCGAAGAGGGCGTAACACCTTCAACCGGCGGCTTCTGGGCTTGGTGGATGATCCAGAAATGCCAAGCTCAGTCAAAGTGGGTTGGAACCGGCAGATTGAGAAACTCGTCGAAGTCTGACGGCTGTAAGGTCAGCGATCGTCCACAGCAGAGCCGTACAAAACTGCTTTCTATGCTGCGCGAAATCCACATACGAAATTACGCTGTCGTTGAAAACCTCAGCCTGGAGTTCTTCCCTGGGCTGAATGTGCTCTCCGGCGAGACTGGCTCCGGGAAATCCATCCTAATCGGCGCGCTCGGACTGGTGTTCGGTGGGCGCGCTTCACCAGACATCATCCGCACAGGCGAGGACCGGACCATCGTGACGGCTGTTTTTGACGCCGGGGAGACCGGGCCTTGGGCGGAGTGGCTGGAAGAATGCGGCTTGGGAGCCGTCGGCGAACGGGAGCTTATCCTGCGCCGCGAAGTTCTTGCTGAAGGTAAGAGCCGCCTTCTTGTGAATGATCAGCCCGCGACGCTTGCCGCCACGCGAAGTTTGGCGCGGCGGCTCGCGGATGTGCATGGGCAGAACGAACACGTAGCGCTGCTTGCTCGCGATTCCCAGATTGAGCTGGTGGACCAGTTCGCGGGCAACCAAGATCTACTGGGACAGGTTGGGGAACTCTACCGCCGCCGCCGGGAGCTTGAGCGGCAGATGGCTGAGCTGACCCAGAACGAGCAAGACCGGCTGCGGAGTATCGACGTGCTGCGGTTTCAGGCGCATGAACTCGAGCAAGCCCGGCTTGAGCCCGGCGAGGACACAGCGCTTGAAGCGGAGCGATCGCGGCTGATGAACGTGGAGAAATTGCGCGCGGCAGCAGCGGCGGGCTTCGCCGCGCTTTATGAAGAGGAAGGCTCGGCGTGTGAGCGGCTGGCTTCCGTTGCCCGGTCGCTCGAAGAGTTACGGCGGTACGAGGCCGCGGCAGCGCCTCACGTTGAATCTTTAGCGTCCATCCACGCGGCGTTGAATGATCTTGCTGCTTACTTGCGCGATTACCTCGAAGGGATGGAGGCTGACCCGCAGCGCCTCGACCGAGTGGAAGAACGGCTTGCGCAGATTGACGGGCTCAAGCGCAAATACGGCGGTACCATTAGCGGGGCTTTGTTATATAAAGACGAAAGCATGCTGCGACTTGCGCACCTCGAACACGCTGATGAAC
>JBOGJS010000156.1:0-1794 GCA_050745365.1 Terriglobia bacterium | reverse complement strand
GGAATCGCGCGGAGCAGGAAATGGATGAAGAATTGCAATCGCATCTGGAGCGTCAGATTGAGCACAACATGGCCAAGGGTATGGGTGCAGAGGAGGCGCGCTATGCCGCGTTACGGTTGTTTGGCGGCATGGAGCAAATGAGGGAACAATGCCGGGATGTGCGCGGGGTGAATTTCGTTGAAACCATAGCTCAGGATCTCCGCTACGGTGTGCGCCAGTTGCGGCGGAATCCCGGTTTCACGGCCGTCGCCGTTCTTACCCTGGCCCTCGGCATCGGTGCTAACACCGCCATCTTTAGCGTGGTTGATGCTGTACTGCTGCGGGCTTTGCCATACTCCAAGCCGAGCCGCTTGGTTTGGGTGAGCGACTATATCCCGCGGATGCGAGGATCGCTTGTCCTCGATCCCGATTATACGGTTTGGAAAAACCAGAACAAAGTGTTCTCTCAGCTTGCGGCCTACGCCGGGGGAACAAACTACAACCTCAGCGGCTACGGGCGTCCGCAGCGGGTTGAGGGCTGGGCAGTGACTGCCAATTTTCTGCCGATGCTTGGAATTCGGCCCGCCTCAGGCCGGAACTTTTTCCCCGATGAAAGCCTGCCGGGCGGAGAAAATTTCGAGCCACGGTCTCGCGTTCTCGTCATCAGCCACAGATTGTGGGACCGGCTCGGCAGGAGTCCTAAGATCCTGGGTAAGAGTTTGATGCTCGACGGGGCGCCCTATACAGTTGTTGGCGTTTTGCCAGCCAGCTTCCGATTCCCTGCCGAAAGTCAGCCTGACCTCCTCTGCCCCATCGGTCTTTCGCCAAAGCCGGTTTGGAATATCCAAAGGCCGACCTTATTGGTGCGCGTCCTCGGGCGGTTAAAGCCTGGTGTCACAATCCAGCAGGCCCGTTCTGATCTCGCCGTGATGAACGACTGGATTCAGCAGCAATATCCGCCAGGCTTTAAGGACATGACGGCCGGCTTGCGCCCGGAAGTGATTCCGCTCCGGCGCAAACTCGTCGGAAGCGCCCGAACATTTCTTCTGACCCTCCTTGGCGCCGTAGGATTCGTGCTGCTCATTGCTTGTGTGAATGTTGCCAACCTCCAGCTCGAACGCAACACGAGCCGCCGCAGGGAAATCGCGGTGCGCCTCGCGATTGGCGCGGGGCCCTGGCGTGTGGTTCGGCGACTCCTGATCGAAAGTCTGCTGATCGCGTTGTGCGGGAGCGCCCTTGCACTAGTCGTTGCGCTTTGTGGCATCCACATACTGCGTGTCCTCGCTCCTTCACAAATTCCCGACCCAGGCGCCATCTCAATTAATCCATGGGTACTTGCCTTTGCATTCGTACTGGGTGCGCTCTCCGCCATTCTGTTCGGAGTATTTCCCGCAATTCAGGCATCGCGGATCAATTTGAGTGAGGCCCTTACGGAGGCGGGCACCGACCGGATTTCGCCTTCTGGTCGCTGGAGAAATTTGCTAACGCTGTCTGAAATCGGGCTCGCGGTTGTGCTGGTGGTGGGTTCGGGACTGCTCGTCCGTAGTTTCATCTTATTGATGAATGTAGATCCAGGCTTTAATGCAACCCATCTTCTGACTGCACAGATCTTGTTGCCGCTTCGGGAATATTCGAGACGAGAACAGCAAACCGCGTTTCTTCAGGAGGTGTTGCGCCGAGTGAAAGCTCTCCCTGGGGTCGCTGATGCTGCGGGTGGGGCAGGCATGCCATTTGTCGGATTCGATTACGGAAGTCGTGTAGCCGTCGAAGGCCGCCCTGAACCGCCCGGTGGCATCGGGCCGCCCGCTGCCGTTT
>JBOGJS010000155.1:0-19402 GCA_050745365.1 Terriglobia bacterium | reverse complement strand
GCGTAAAGCCGCCTCTACTTCACGTGCTCGATTCAAGGTCTCAATCCCTCACCCGCTTTCATACCTCGGAATCGTTCGTGGCAAGTTGACACGCCTGCCGGGCCGCAGCAAAATCTTCTATATGCGGCATGCAATACTACTGCTCGCGATGTTGGTATTTGGGCTATTCTTCGCCGCAGCGTTGGCTGTGTCCGGCCAAGGCGGCCAGGGGCTTGGTGCTTCATGGGCGTGGCGGTATACGCCGCCCTCGCCTTCCAAGTCGGTTGAAATTGGAAATTTCTACCTCCGTAAAAAAGATTATCGCGGAGCGCTCAGCCGATTCGAGGAGGCACTTCACACGGAGCCGGGCTACGCCCCTGCATATTTAGGACTCGGCAAGGTTTTTGAGAGGACAGGACGGAAAGAGGAAGCCTTGGAAGATTTTATGAAGTATCTCAACGGTTTGCCATCCGATCGCGCGGCGACACAGGCCAAGCACGTGCAAGAAGCAATTGCTCACCTGAAACGGCAGCTTACCCCCGTGCAAGTCAAGTCAGCGGAGGCGGCGGCTCTTGCGGCGGAGAAGGTGCTCGCTCTCGGGCATTGAGCGCGGCTGGGATTGGGGGCCTGGCTTAAATCCCGTCGAAATAAGCTTCAAGGAGCTCGCTTGCTCGCCCGGCGTCGCCTTCGCGCACCAATACCTGAACCGGCTCGACGCCCGGCAGCATCTCTGCCGTATATTCGCCCGGCAGCACGCACAGAATCCCTTCCGTTGCAAGCAGGTTCCTGGCGAGATCAGCATTCATCACTGCGGTGGGTCCACTGAACACCCGAACCCGCATGAGCTTAGGTTCTGAACCTCGGCCCAATTCAGAGCCTATCTCCAGGACACCCGGCCGGAGAGGAATGTGGCAATCCGCGCACTCCTCCGCCCCGTCACGATATCCAGCGCCGCACTGAGGACAATACGCCACGGTGATCCTTCCTGCTCGGTCAAAGCAGTATACCCTTTCTGGGTCTAGGAAAGGAAGTGCGGGGACAAATAACGGGTGGCAGGTCGTTGAAAAATGCCGTCGCTATGCTCCCCACCTTCTCCCCAGGGGAGAAGGTGCCCGACCCGTCGGCTTCGCTCAGGGTAAACTCCGGAGGGCGGATGAGGGGTCGTTGTTCTCATGCTGAGCAGCCTTCCTCACGGGCCACTCCATCGCGCGGGTCTCTTCGCAAGAAACGCGCTGAGACCTTCGCGGAAGTCAGCCGTAGAGCGGATTTCCGCACTCGCCTCGATGGCGAGCTCCAGGTCGCGATCGAGTTGCGGCTGAGCAAGATCTCGAATCAGACGCTTCGTGAAACGGAGGCTGGTGGGGCTTACATCACAGAGCGCCCGTGCGATTTCCCGCGCGCGTTCAAAGAGCTTTCCGACGGGAATAACCTCGTTAATCAGCCCAAGCTCCTTTCCTTCTTCTGCGCCCAGCAGCCGCCCTGAAAGCAGGAGGTCGCGGGCTCGCTTCTCGCCAATTTGCCGCGTCAGGAATACCGCGATGAAAGCGGGCATGAATCCGACGCGCACCTCTGTGAAGCCAAGGCGTGCTTCCGGCGCCGCGAGCGTGAAATCACAAAGCATCGCGATGCCGCACCCACCGGCGACCGCATGGCCGTTCACGGCGGCAATGAGCGGCTTGGGATAAGCATACAGCCGGCGAAAAAGGGCAGCAATGGCGCGGGCACCCTCATGGCTCGCTTCTGAAGTAGCGCTCACCGAGGCCATCTCGCGCAGTCCGCCAAGGTCCATGCCGGCGCAAAAGGCCTTTCCCGCCCCGGTGAGGATCAGTACTCTTTCTGGTCCTGATTCGGCTTCGTCCAGCGCCGCGTGCAGCTCGACCATCATTTCTGACGAAAGCGCGTTGCGTTTTTCTGGCCGGTTCAGCGTCAGAGTGGTGACGGGACCATCATGGCCGAGTTGGAGCGTTCTGTAAGGCATGGGTCAGACGTCCAGGTATTGCCGGCGAACCTCTTGGGTGGCCTCCACCGCTCGGTGCATGGCCCCGGGCTCAATGCCGCTTGACGCTCCGCGTGCCGCCAGGGTGCTGACGATAATCTCGGTGGGAATGTTACCCACAAGTGTATCGCCGGCGAAGGGACAACCTCCGAGACCCGTGAGGGCGCCATCAAAGCGGCGGCATCCTGCCTCATAAGCAGCCAGCACTTTTTCCGCCGCTTCTTGTTTGCGTCCATGTAAATGGACACCCAGCTCGATATCTTCGGCGCGGGCTTTGGCTTCCCGGAACAGGCCTTCGACTTCTTTGGGAGTTGCAAGGCCAACGGTATCCGCAAGCGAAATGGTTTTAACCCCGATCTTTTTCAACCACTCTACCGCTTCAACCGTTACTTCGGGGTTCCAAGGCTCGCCGAACGGATTCCCGAAGGCCATCGAGATGTAAACCACCAGCTTGTTTCTCGAGATCCTTGAAGCCTCTTCGAGCTTCACAGCCAGCGCGCGCGACTCGGATTGGGACATATTGGCATTCTGGCGACGGAAATTTACTGAGACGGAATAGGGATAGCCGAGCGTCAGGAGTCCTGGGGCGGTAAGAGCACGCTTCAGGCCCTGCTCGTTCACCACAATGCCGGTAATCTCAACTTCCATTTCCGGTCCGCCCGAGAGCGAATGCGTGTGACCGTTGTCCCGGGCGCGTAAGAGACCGAGTGCCTGCAGTTGCCGAAGGACATCCTCACTGTCCGCCATCTGTGGTACATACTTCGGGGCTACAAAGCTGACCGCATCGAGGTGAGTGAAGCCTCCTTCAATCAGCTTGCGCAAATATGCGACTTTGGCGTGGGTTGGAATGATCTTGGTTAATCCTTGCCACGCATCGCGGGGGCATTCGACGAGGGTAACCTGGTCCATGTGTTCCTGAACTGCTGTCACGTTTGCAGTACGCCTGTTTTGAATTCCGGGACGTTTGGATTCAGTGACGCCGCCTCAAGCGCCCAAATGATGGCGTCACGTGTTTCCGCCGGATCGATAATGCCGTCCACCCAGAGCCGCGCTGCTGCGTAGCGTGGATCCATTTGCTGGCGGTAAGCGGAGAGGGTGGAGTTGAAGAGTTCTTGTTTCTTCTTCTTGTCCATTTTGCGGCCTTCGCGTTCGAGCTGCCGCACTCGGATTTCGGCGAGGGTCTGGGCGGCAGATTCGCCGCTCATCACGGCGTAGCGCGCGGTGGGCCATGCGAAAATGAAGCGTGGGTCATAGGCTTTCCCACACATCGCGTAATGGCCGGCGCCAAAGCTTCCCCCGCAAATCACCGTGATCTTCGGGACCACGCTGTTAGCCACGGCGTTCACCATCTTTGCGCCCGCCCGGATAATTCCGCTCCATTCGGCTTCCTTCCCCACCATGAATCCATTCACATCATGCAGGAAAACGAGGGGAATAAGGCTCTGATTGCAAACCATAATGAAGCGAGCGGCTTTTTCCGCCGACGCAGCGTAAATGACGCCCCCGAATTCCATTCGCTTCTGCCCTGTTCCCGGGACCGTCGTCAGAGCGCTCTTCTTCTGGTTCGCAACGATTCCTACCGCCCACCCACCGATCCGGGCGAACCCGCAGAGCAGCGTCTCGCCATACTCTGCCCGGTACTCTTCAAACGTCGAGCCGTCCACGATGCGGGCAAGAATTTCCCGCATATCGTATTGCCGGGATGGATCGTCGGAATAAATCCCGTAGATTTCGGATGCGGGATATTCCGGGGGATGCTCGGCCTGTTCGTCAAAACGAGCGTGAGGCCGCGATCCCATCCTCTCGACCAGAGCGCGGACGCGCTCCAGGCAGGCGCTGTCATCCGGCTCGCGGAAATCAACCGTGCCACTGATGCGGGCGTGCATTTCCGCGCCGCCCAACTCCTCGGCAGAGGCCTGCTGTCCGATGGCTGCGCGGACGAGGGCAGGACCGGCAAGGAAGAGCCCACTGCCTTCCGTCATCAGGACACTGTCACACATCACGGGAAGGTAGGCCCCTCCGGCCACGCACATGCCCATGATGGCGGTAATCTGGGGAATGCCCTGCGCGCTCATCACCGCATTGTTCCGAAAGACGCGGCCAAAGTCGTCCGTGTCGGGAAACACGTCTTCCTGCAGCGGAAGAAACACGCCGGAAGAATCCACAAGGTAAATCACCGGAACATGATTCTCCATTGCAATGTTCTGAGCGCGGATCACTTTTTTTGCCGTCAAGGGGAAAAAAGCGCCGGCTTTCACTGTTGCGTCATTGGCAATCACCATCGTGAGGCGGCCATGAATGCGGCCGAGACCGGTGATGACTCCTGCCGCCGGAGCGCCGCCCCATTCGCCGTACATGCCGTAGGCCGCGTAAATTCCCAGTTCACAAAACCCGTGCTCTCGGTCGAACAGATGCACGAGCCTTTCTCGTGCCGTGAGCCGCCCTTTCCGGTGCTGCGCTTCAACGGCTTTCTCGCCTCCACCCTGTCGGATTTGCTCCTCTTCGTTCTTAATTTCCGTGAGCAGGTCCACCATGCGGTGGGTGTTCTTCTCAAACTGCTCTGAGCGAGGATCAACCTGAGTTTGTAATACGCTGCGCGCCAATGAACGAATTCTCCTAAAAATCAGTATACGCTGCGAGCGCCGGGCACGTAGCTTTCAAAGTCCTCTACAAGCGCGCGTGCCACGGTGATCGGTTTGGGATCCCGGCGGCCGCCTTGCGCATTGTATTCCGCCTGGACGCTGGCCCAGCGATCCGAGAGAGAAGTCTGAATCTGAACAAGTGCCGTATCTTGAATTTCTTCGCCGGGCCTGAAATTCAGCTCGCAGGCAAAAATGCGCTCTGGTTTTCTTGGATTAAAGAGCGGAATGCCGTACCGACGGCAGATGAGAGGGCGGTGCGCATAAATCGAGCACGCACCGTCGATGAGCGCCGGGCAGGGAAGACGCAAACCGGGCGGCGGCAGCGCACCCCAGGCGTCTGGTACCCTGCGGTCCGCGAGCAATTTATCCCGTGCAATTAAGTACTTCGCCGCGCGCTCCCGAAGGGCTGCCTGCTGTGTGGCGGGAAGCTGCTTCACTCCCCGCGAAATATATGCCGCTTCAACTTCGGTAATCAGGAACATCTGGCTGCAACATTCGCAGCATCCCTGGCGGCAGTGAATCCTTTCACCGTGGAGCGCCCGATTTCGCGCGAATTCCGACTCCCATTCGGCGGCAACTTGGAGATAAGCGTTATAGAACTTCATTATGATGGCGCGCGGTTCTTAGAAGCAGTTTCGAAACCTTGGACCTTTCACGTGGAGTAGCGGCGGGTTTATCCCGTCACCCGACATGACGGCGTAAAGCCATCTCTACCGCGCCCGTCCGATGGCAGGTCATGGGTCCCAATATCACATCCTTGCCGGCTGAATCTCATAAAGTCCCGCGCCGTGGGGCGAAATCTCCACCGAAAATCTGGTCGCGTATGTTCCCAAGTTCTTCCGTTCCCAGAGATTCCGCACCGCACACTTCCCCTGAAGGCCGAGCTCACTCCACGACACTCCGATGTTTTGCGGCTGAGAGTCATTCAGGCTGAACAGGGCCACGTATTTGCCCCGACCGTGGGCTACATTGGCCACCCAGGCGATCTCGTCATCTCGCGCGAAAAGCTGACGGCCGTTGGAGCTGTGCTGATCCACGGAGAGCACTTCCGGATTGGTGAAAAGCGAAAGCGTGAAGCGATCGAGACTGGGAAGGTCTGCGCCGATCATCAGGGGCGACCGGGAAATGACCCAGAGCGTCATCAGCGTCCGTTGCTCGTCGTGGGTGAGGCGCGTCATGCGCGGGCCATCAGGAAAGCCGCGAAGACGCAGACGGCCCAAGGGTAGCATATCCGCGTCCGGCCAGTGGTTGGGACCGGCGTAAGATACCCAAAGCCGGCAATACCCAAACTGATCGGCCACCTGCTGCCAGTTGTCCCACATGTCATTCGAAATGCGCCAAAGCTGAGAGTAGCGGGCAGCGTGCACAGCGTCGACGAGTGGCGTGGGGCCCGGCGAGAGGCTCAAGACCATTGGCCTGCCGGAAGAGGTCATGGCTTGCCGCAACGCCTCGATTTCAGGGGCGTGGTAAAGCTCGCCCTCGGGATCGTCCGCGCGGCTCATATCGTCCGCCTTGATGTAGTCTACACCCCAGTGGGCATAAAGCCGGGCGATTGAGTTGTAGTAAGCCCGCCCAGCCGCCTTTGAAGCATCGACGCCGTACATCGCCTTCGACCACGAGCAAGTGTTCAGCAGATTGGCAACGTCGCGAGCGCGAGCCTTGGTTCCCAGGATGGGCAGGTTTTGCTCCACAGCGGCGCGAGGGATTCCCCGCATGATGTGGATGCCGAATTTCAATCTTTTGCGATGAACATAGTCTGCCAAAGGCTTGAAGCCGCGCCCGCCGGCGGCCGAAGGGAAACGATTCAGCGCGGGTAATAGCCTCCCGAAGCGATCCATGGCCGGGCGCCCCTCCACGCGTCCGCTCGGATAGTACCAATAGTAGTCCACCACAACATATTTCCATCCGTAGCGGGCGAGGTGAGCAGCCATGTAATCCGCGCTGGCCTTCACCTCCTGCTCGTTGACGTCGCCCCCGTAGCTATCGTAGCTGTTCCAGCCCATCGGTGGCGTTGGAGCCAGCAAGGGGCGGGAAGAAGAACCCTTGTTCTGCGCGCTTGTGACTCCGACAGGGACGAGCAGAGCCAATGCTGCGAGAGCAACGGTGACTCTTACCATGTGTTTCACTGCGAGGGCCCCCTTCCGTTCGTAAGAAGGCAAAAATCGTCATTCTGAGCGTCCACAGCCCCGCACGGCGGGGCTGCCAATCTGGGGTATGACAAAGCGTAGCGCGGAGTTGTCCTTTAACTCCGCGGCTTTTGTTTATGCCCGAACGAAATGCCGCAGAGTTTCTGAGCAGCGAAACTCTGCGCTACCCCGGCTTGCCGCCGAATGTGGTGCAGAGGAGACGTAGGCGATCGAGAATCCCTCTATTTGCTCCATACTCCTGTTTCCACTCAGTTGGGAGCGGATGCCTTGAGTTCCCGAATCCAGATGTTGCGGTACCGCACCAGGTTGTGATGGTCCTGAAGCCGCAGCGGTCCGGTGACAACGCCCGGCTGATAGGGTGGACGTACCTTGTATTCCGTTGGCCCGGTAAGCGCCACGTTGTCCTGCACCAGGACTCCGTTCTGAAACACGGTGACGCGAGCAGGGCGGTAGAGATCGCCGTTCGGCAGAAAGCGAGGCGCGTGGAACACAATGTCATACGTCTGCCACTGGCTGGGCGGCCGGCAGGCATTCACCAGCGGTGGATATTCCCCGTAAATAGCCCCTGCTTCACCATCCGGATATGTTTTGCTGTGAAATGAATCGAGGACCTGCACTTCGTACAGCCCTTGGAGAAAGACGCCGCTATTCCCGCGCCCCTGGTCCTCGCCATGCGGAGGCGTAGGGGTTGCCCACTCCACGTGAAGCTGAAAATCGTGGAAAGTCTGATCCGTTTCGATGTCGCCCGTTCCCGGGACAACCTGGAAATAACCCTCCCCAAGCCTCCACCGTGCCGGTCCACCCCGGACGGCCTTCCAGTTGGAAAGGTCTTTACCATTGAACAGCACGAAGGCGTCCGATGGTGGAGCGCCGGCGTGATTCTGCGTGCTGCACTCGCCTGGAGTAATGACCCTTGGCGCCGGACGATTGCGGTCGTGAAGAGGCCACTTGAAGACGGCTGCCTGACCGGCAAATATCCGGCAACTGCCAAAGGCCACAGAAAGCAGAATAGCTGCAAGGATTTTTTTGGCTTCCAAGGAACGCTCCTTTCAGTAAGAGGACAACAACCTCTCGCCAAGCTGCCAAAGCGCGAGGGCCGATACGGTCACGGCGAGCCTCTTCCTCGCTGTGGATTTTATTCTTATACCCGAGGAGGAGTTTGGATTCAAGTGCGTATTGCCGCAGTTCCAGCGGAGGATTTACGCCGCCATTTTGGGCTTCATTCTTGTGTTCGAGGTGGCGAAGTGTGATATCGTGGCTGGACCAAGCTCGATTAAAAGGAGGCGGGGGATGCCAGAACGAATTTTGCGGTCGGTCCTGCGACTTGTTATTGGTTTTACTTTCTCCTGCCATGGGTGGCAAAAGCTTCTCGGGATGTTCGGGGGGCTGCACGGCCACCCCGCGCACCTGTTTCACCTCCTGTGGTTTGCGGGTCTGATCGAAACCATCGGCGGTGCCTTGATCTTCCTTGGCCTGTTCACCTCTCCCGTCGCGTTCGTGCTCTCAGGTGAAATGGCAGTCGCCTATTTCACCACTCATTTCCCCCATGGCGTTTATCCTCTTCTCAATGGCGGTGAGCTGGCGGTGGTTTACTGCTTCATCTATCTCTACTTGTTTGTGGCCGGCCCCGGCCCCATCAGCCTTGACCGCGCAATCCGAGGTATTAAGTCATAGTTCACCTAACGCACAGCTCCTGTTGAATTTTTCACACGTTCTGAAATCACCGCGGGCAGAGCTCCGAAGGAGCGGCCCGGTGCTGAGCTGCAAGGATAGGCGCAATAGCCGACGCGCATCACACGCGTGCTCCGCTTCGAAACTTTCGATCAAGACCCCTCGTCCGGGTCGCGGAGTTTACCGTGAGCCCCTTCGCTCCGCTCAGGGCGATTCGAAGAGGAGCGAATCGGCTCCCCACCTTCTCCCCAGGGGAGAAGGTGCCCGACCCTTCGGCTTCGCTCAGGGTAAACTCCGGAGGGCAGATGAGGGGTCGTTTTTCTGACGCTGAGCAGGCCGCATGTCGTACAGAGCGCAGACGCCATGAGTCTCCGGCTCACCACAACGCATAAAAATGGCCCCGTGACCGGTAAGTCGTGTGTTCGTAATGCCGGTTACGGCTATTTTCACCGCAGCGACGGATCTCCGCATTAAAAACCGACCCAATCCAGGGATTCTTCTAAGGCGATCATAGTTTATTCTTAATGTACTTGACATTATACGTAATACCTAGTAAATATATGGACGTCTGTCAGACTGGCGCACCCGTCTCCTCTCGCTCAGGGGCGGATTGCTTTGCCTGTCGATAAGCTGCACACCCTCACCCGTCCCGCACGTAATTTGCCCTCTCTCTCGGAGGGGGAGAGGGCTGGGGGGTGGGCGGCCAACAGAAGCTGGCTCCTCCGGCCCAAGACCAGCTTAATGAAAGTGCCTCCTTAAGCCGATAGTCAATAGCTAGCTGAGAAATGACGCATGAAGTGGTTGAAGAAACGTAAAAAGTCCTCCGGTTTAGTAGGCCTGGATATTGGTTCAAGCTCGATTAAGGCGGTGGAGTTGCGACTCCATAACGGCCATTACGAGCTCTCCAACCTGGCTGTCGGCGAGCTGAATCCGGATACGATCGTGGATGGTGCCATCATGGACGCGCCCTCCGTTTCGGGAGTAATCGAAAACATTTTCACCGGGAACAAAATTGCGAGTTCGCAGGTGGCAACTTCTGTCTCGGGTCATTCGGTGATCGTCAAACGGATCGCGGTAGGCGCCAGCAACGAAGAGGAGCTCGAGTTAGCTATTCAGCAGGAGGCCCTTCAGAATATCCGGTTTGACCTGGACGAAGTGAATCTCAACTATTACGTGTTAGGGCCTTCCGCCGCGAATATGCTGGATGTGCTGCTGCTTGCCGTGAAGAAGGAAAAGATCCAGGGCCACACCAACGCGATTGCGCTGGCAAACAAGACGCCGGTGGTGATAGATATTGACGCGTTCGCCTTGCAGAACGCATTCGAGGTGAATTATGATCCACCGCCTGACCAGACCATTGCCCTTCTCAATATCGGGGCGAGCATCATGAATATCGACGTGACGCGGGGAGGGATGCCACTGTTTACGCGGGACGTTTCGGTCGGCGGCAATCAGTATACTGACATCCTGCAAAAGGAGTTGGACTTGAGCTTTGATGACGCGGAAAAGCTCAAGATGGGCGGAGAACTTCCGAATATAACGCCGGATGTGGCAGCGCCGCATTTGCGCTCGGTCTCAGAGCTTCTGCTTCTCGAGATCCAGAAGACCTTCGATTTCTTCCGTCACACCACGTCTGCCGAGAGCATCCACGCCATCTATGTGGGCGGCGGTACGGCACGCATCAAAGGGCTGTGCGATCTGCTTCGGACGGAATTTGAAATTCCCGTGGAGATCATCGACCCTTTCCGGAAGGTCCATTCGAATCCCGGTATGTTCGATTCATCATTCATCGCCGAGCTCGCGCCTCGGATGACCATCGCCGTGGGTTTGGCTTTGAGGAGCTTTGACGCAGCGTGATCCGCATTAACCTCATCCAGGTCCAGTCGCCCGCTGGAGAGCCCGCAGAAAAGGTGCAAGACGAGCGGAGGCTCGCCGAGCGTAAAGAATTCTTTCCATTAGTCAGCCTGGTGGCCAGCTTGGCGGTTGTGGGATTTCTTTATTGGAGCGCGAACCACAATGTGACGCGTCTGAATCAGCAAATCGGTCAGGCACGACAGGAAGCTGCCCGCCTGGCCGCGATCGAGGCGCAGAACCGAATGTATCAGGGCCAGCTTGCCCAGATCAACCAGCATATCAGCGTGATCCAGGCCTTACAGTTGAATCGCACGGGACCCCAAGAACTGATGACTCTGCTTGGAAACGCAATTGACCGCGTGAACGGCCTCTATCTGCTCTCCGTAGACAGCAGCCGGGGGCGCCTGAACATCCACGGGCTTTCCGGTCAGATGAACACGATTGCGAATTTTATCAGCACCCTTCAAGGCATTCATTCCTTTAACGACGTGCGGCTGGAGAAAGTGGTTGAAGCTGACCAGAAGAGCCGAGTGAGCTTCCAGTTTGATCTGGACTGTCTCTTCGAGCCGCCAACAGCGGCTCCGGGGCCGCCGTCCGGCGCGCCCGCGCGCTGAGGAGCCTGTAATATGGCCTCAAAGAAGTTCAGCGACCTTCCTCCTGGGCAGCAAGGACTGATTCTGGCTGCCCTACCCGTTATTCTTGCCGCGGTCGTTTTTTATGACATGGTCTCACCGATCAGCCGGAAGGCCACTGCCCTGAAGGCACAACTTACCACGCTCGAAGCACAAAACGTACGGGGGAAACTGCTGGAAGCACAGCGGGCCAACCTCATGCGGCATATTGCCGATGCCAACAAGGAGCTCGACACTCTGCGTCAGATTGTTCCAGACCAAGCGGCGGACGACCAATTCATCCGGATGGTGAGCGACGACGCCGCGGAATCTCAGGTTCATCTTCGCTCGGTTACCACCGAGCCGCCCGTCCGACAACAATTTTTTACGGCGATGCCCTTTCGCGTGAGGATGGACGGTACCTATTACGGAATGCTGGCCTTTTTCTCGCGGCTCGCCGGCAGCCCAAGAATCGTGAACGTCTCCGGCCTCACTCTCGGCGCGCCCGCCAGTGGCGGCGAAGGAGCGTACAGAATTGCCCCGGACGAAACCGTGGGCGCCGACTGCGTGCTGACCACGTTTTATAACAGCCCGCCGCTTCCTCCCCCGCCTCCTCCGCGGCGCGGCTTTTTGAGGCGATAACGTATGATGAGTTCCGCTTGCGTAAAGCGACATCTGGCAATAAGTCGCTTCGTGCTGTTTGCCCTTGGTGCCGTCATGGCCGGTGCAGTCTGGGCGGTGGCACAACCTTCGTGCGAACCGGCTGCTGAAGTGACAGCCCGGACGAATCTTGGGTCAGAGAAAGCACCGACTCACGCTGCCGGTCCTGAAAATTTGCGTGACGCCACTGCGAGTCGCACTACGCCTGCATTTCAAGCCAGTTTTCAAGCGCGGCGTGACCCTTTCAGGGTTCCGCCCCCGCCTGTGCCGAGCCGGCGCCGTGACGCTCGAGGCGGAAAGGAATTCGTCAATTCCGTCAATTTACCGCCGGGGCCACGCGGCTTGGTGATTGCCCAATTGCGGCTTGAGGGCATTGTTTCAGAGAATGCGACCCATCAAATGATTGCAGTGGTCACGAACAGCACCGATCGCGCCTATTTTCTGCGGGTGAACGAACAACTTTATGACGGTGTGGTTAGCCGGATTACCCCGAGCGCGATTTACTTCCGGGAGCGGGCTCGCAATTCTTACGGTATAGGAGCCGAAGTTGTGAAAACACTTCGTCCGGCTTCAGGAGAACTGCAATGACTGGAAAAATAAGCTGGGTGGTTGTGGCGGCCTGTTTCCTTCTCACTTTCCTCTTTCCACCCTCTGGGCGTATCGTCTCCGGTTATGGAGGGGTCATAAGCCATGCGTCCTCGTTCTCTTCAAATGCATTTCCTCCTATGCAGGAGATTTTGCGCTTGGCTGGCGCAAACACGCCATGGGCCGGGTTAGCTGAAATTCGCGCCCCAGGCGCAAGCCGCGCCGCGTACGCCGTCTCGCCAGCATCTGACGATCGATTCCAATCCAGGTTGGACCCTGCTTCTTCCGTTCAGTGGGCAGACTTATCAAGTTCGGTCTCGAGTTCCCAGCCGCGCGCTGCGGATAGTCCCACCCAACTTGAGGACGTCTCCATTCATCCAGGAGTCGGCGGGAAAACAGTGATCGATATCCGCACCAGTGCGCCGGTACGATTCCGACCCATGATTCTTCGTCATCCGTGCCGCCTGGTGATTGATCTGGAGCAGACGGAAGCGCGCCGCGCCCAGCGGATTGTATCGCCCGAGGCCGACACTGTTAAAGACGTCCGGTTCGCACAGTTTCAACTGACCCCCACTCAGGTCACAAGAGTGGTGGCCGATCTTACGACGGACAGCCCTTTCCAAATCGAAAGCGAGCCACTGGGCGTGCAGGTGGAGATTGGTGGCGGACCTCAGCCGGCGGCAAGCCCTGCCGTCGGGTCTTTCGTTCGTCCTGAACCTCCAGCGCCGTCTTCCCGGGTCCGAGAAACCAGAGCGATGCTTCAGGGCTTGCCGATTTTGCCGGCCGCGCCCGCTCGGGCTGCCGTTGACTTGATGCAACCGGTTAAAATCAATCTTGCCGGCTTGAAGAGACCGGAGTCGCCAAAGCCCGGAGCTCTACTGAAGAATCACAGCAACAACTCGCAGGTCTCCCCGGACGCGCTTCCAAGGACCGTAGCTTGGACGCAACCTCTTGATTCGCCTTCTGTGGTTCCTGAGCTGCTTCCCGGCACAGTAAGCGGTTCGGGCTTAAATACCGGCGCGCCACATCAAGCTGGCATCATCTCTACACCCTTCTATACCCGCCATCACTTTACCGGCAAGCTTATTTCACTCGATCTCAGGGACGTGGATATTCGGGATTTCTTCCGCCTCATTCACCGAGTCAGCGGGCTGAACATGGTCGTGGATTCCGACGTGACGGGAAGAATTACGATGGTGATGGACGACGTTCCGTGGGACGAAGCCCTTGAAATTGCGCTGAAAGACAATGGACTGGCCACACAGTTCGTTGGGAACGTACTTCGCATTGCCCGTGTCAGCACTCTCGAAAACGAGGCAAAGGCCCAGGCGGCCGCTCGCGCAGCGAAGTTGATGGCGGAGCCGTTGGTGACGCTGGTGCGCCAATTGAGGTATGCACGCGCGACCGACCAACTCCCCGGCCAGGCAGGAGCAATGGGCGGCCCGCAAGGCGGCGCTCCCATTACCGTTCCCGGCGTCGTCTCCATCCTCAAAGGTTTAAAAGGTGTCATCAGCCCGGATGGCGAGGTGTTGGCCGACCCGCGTGACAACGCCGTGATCATTACGGACCATCGTTCACAAATCCCCATCATCGAGGCGGTGATCGACAAGCTGGATACGAAGTCGAAACAGGTGTCCATCCAGGTGCGGGTGATTCTGGCCAATGCGGATTTCACCCGTTCGCTTTCTTCGGTGCTCAGCGGAGCTTTAAACAACCGTTCGGGCACCACCCAGTCTGCGGCCGGCACGGGTAACGGTATTTCTGGTGTTGCACCCACCAGCAGCCCGTTACCGTCCCTGGGTGCAGTCACTCAACCGACTTCAGTGAGCGCGACAGGCTTTGGCGCGTTTGCCATTACGAATGCCTCGGCGCGCTACGCGATTAATGCCGCGATCACTGCGGCGGAGTCGCGCGACCAGGCGCGTACCATCTCACGGCCCACCATCGTGACGCAGAACAATGTACGCGGCGAGGTGCAGCAAGGCGTGCAGATTCCTTTGCAGATGAACATCAACAATACCATTACGGTCCAATATGTGAACGCGACACTCTTGCTCTCGGTCACTCCCCAGGTAACTGTCGATGGCAAGATTTTTTTGAATATCTATGTGAACAACGCGTCGGTAGGAACCTTCAGCACGATCGTGGGTCCGTCCATTAACACGCAGGAAGCGACAACCCAGGTTCTTGTGCCGGATGGCGGAACGGTCGTATTTGGCGGGATCAACGTCACTACGCGGTCGCGCTCGGCCACTTACATCCCTCTACTCGGAAGCATTCCCATTCTCGGCAACCTCTTCAAGTCCAGCTCAGTGAATGACCAGAACCAGGAGTTGCTTTTCTTTGTCTCGCCTACCATTTTGCCGGGATAAGCGCAGTGCAGAGGCGGAGAGGGTTATTCCTCGCGGCTTTGAGCCGGGTAGCGCAGCGTGGCCCCACCTTGCCGGGCCGCAACCAAAAGAGCTGTCATTCTGAGCGAGCGCCGGCGAGCGAAGAATCTCTGTATTTGGCAACACGGAATACGGGGATTCTTCGCTGCGCTCTGCATGAACTCTACCCCGGTGGTTTGGTAGCCACGGTCAGCGCAATTTGCTGACCGTGGGCTTCTTTGCCATGCAAAAGCCCACGGTCAATTCAAAATCGAATTGACCGTGGCTACGCGAGCCGCGATGGCCCGGCGCAGAGTTCATGCCCAGGATTGGCGGCCGAAGGCCGTGGGGCGTCAGAATGACAGGCTTCAAAAGGTTTGTTAGAAAAGAGCGGGGGCGCAGAGTTTCACTGCTCAAAAACTCTGCGGCATCTCGTTCGGGCATAAACAACGGCCGCGGAGTTAAAGGACAACTCCGCGCTATTTGTCATGCCGCAGATTCGCAGCCGAAGGCTGTGGACGCTCAGGATGACCTTTTCCGACGTTTTTCAGCAATCTGTTGAAGCGTGACACGAAGATACTGCCCCCTGGCCGCCGTGTGAGCAGGGCGCAACCTCGTGCAAAGGATGCAGATTCCCGGATTTGATGTGACTCAGAGGGCTTTAACCACGTTGTCGGCCTGTGGTCCTTTTTCTCCTTGTATCACCTCGAATTCAACCGCCTCGCCTTCCTGAAGACTTCGGAACCCTTCCGCTTGAATGGCCGAGTAATGGACGAAAACGTCGGGTCCACCTTCCCGGCCAATGAAGCCGTAACCTTTGGCGTTATTAAACCACTTCACCTTGCCTTGAACTTTTGCCACTTCGAGCCTCCTTATTGTGTTTCAACCATCGGGTAGCGCAGGCCCCGCACGCCTCGGAGTCTGCGGCTTTTCGATTCCTGAACGACCTCAGAGTTTCAAAGCCAGGAAGCTCTGATGTCTTGCTTTGCCGCCTCTTACACCGGCCAATCGGGCGGGCCCGCAGGCAGTCCCCCGAAACGCGTACGCAGATAAATAATACGTTACTGGCCTTCTGTCAAGAGGGTTGAGTGATTGTTTTAGCCAGGCTACGGAATAGATGGAAGGTCATCAAGCTTTCTGATGAGGGGTACCGAAAAGCCAGAGTAGCCCGACCAGCGTTTTGCCGTCCTTGATGTGGCGGGAATACAGCATTTTTTTGAGCTCTCGCGTCCCGAATGCTTTCACCTGGATTCGTTCGTCCGGCTCCGGCCGCGCCTCGCCGGGCGTTGGATGCAATGCTTCCACCAGGTGCATCACTTCAGTCAGGATTCCGGGGCTGGGATAGAAGTGCAGAATTGGGCGATATGCCTGCGCGCGATAACCTGTTTCTTCGGCCAGCTCGCGGGCTGCCGCCGCAACAGGTGTCTCCCCCGCTTCAATGCCTCCTGCAACCAGCTCCCAGAGTGGCTGCCCTGCCGAATAGCGGAATTGCCGCACCAGGAGCACCTTCCCATTCTTGAGCCGCGGCAGCACCACCACTGAGCCGGGGTGATGCACCACCTCCCGACGAGCTTTTACGCCGCTGGGCTCAACGATACGGTCAACGGTCACCTGGAACACATGTCCGCTGAACACAACCTTGCTGGCCAGCACGCGCGCACGAGAGCTCATCCGACGAACACCTTCCTACGGTAGCCACGGCACGGATTTCGTGCCGTGGGTATTACTCAGGCCTCACGTTTGTCCGGCTCCGAAATTGAACTTCTCAATTTCCGCCTTTGCCGTCTTATCGTCCTTAGCTGCTTTCAAGGAACTGCTATATTGCTGGAGCGTGGTCTTGAGCTTGGAATAAGTCGCTTGCTTGGTCTTTATGACATCCAGTTCTGCTTTGGTCACTGTCGTATCATGGCTGGCTTTCGCCAGGCAGCTCAGAACGTCGTTAACGGTATCCACGGAGATGGCCAGTTTGCTCTCCGTCGCTTGCTGATGAAATTTAGCGTCGAAATCGCCCAGGCTCTCCTTTCGGACGCTCGTGACCGTGCCTGCGAGGTCCTGCTGGATGTTGGTGACCACAGTCTCGGGGTCCTTGCAGGCTTGGGCGAGGAGTGGCTGGGAAAATAAGGCAACCGAGAAGCAGATCCCCGCCACCATGCTCATTCGAGTTAATGGATTCATAGATTTTTTCCCTCCTCAGAAGCCGCCGGTTGGGTGAAAAGCTCACTCGCCCTTCCGCCGGCAACTTCACGCTATGGGTATCTATTGGAAGCAGCTTACAGGATTTGTCGCCACATTTCCACGCGTAAAAAAGGCTGCCCCACATGCCTCCCCGTGCGGGGTGCGCTATAATTTTATTGGACTCTAAACAACATCTGCTGAATTCGGAGAGGACGAATGATCGCGAAAAAGATCACAGCGCTGCTCGTCGATGACGAAGAACCGGCCCGCGACGAGTTGGCGTATTTACTCAAGGCTTTTCCTGATATCGAGGTGGTGGGGCAGGGGAAGAATGGCATTGAGGCCGTCAGCCTCATTCGCGAGCTGAATCCGCGGCTTGTCTTCCTGGACGTGCAAATTCCCGGGGCGGACGGGTTCAAGGTTATGAAGAAGCTCGCCGAAAAGAAAGCAGCACTTCCTTACTTCATCCTCGTGACGGCCTATGACCAGTATGCGGTGCAGGCGTTTGAAGTGAATGCGCTGGATTACCTGCTGAAACCGATCGCCCGCTCGCGTCTCGAGCAAACCCTTTTGAAAGCGCGCCGCATGATCGATACCGTGGAGCCGGCGGATGAAACAATTGAACGGCTCGTCGAGATGCTGGAGAAAAGCCGCCAGGTGCCGCAGAAGAGCAAGCTGGTGGTCAAAAGCGGCGGCCGGCTACACCTGGTGGATTCTGACGAGATCATTTACGCCAGCATTGAAGACGGCGTCATCAGCATTGTGACCAGAGATTTTGAGGGTCAATCCAACTTCCGCACTGTTGAGGAGTTGCAAGCCAGTCTTGACCCAGAGACGTTCTGGCGGGTACACCGCTCGTATCTCGTCAATATCAATCGGGTGAAAGAAGTGGTGCCCTGGTTCAAAAGCTCCTTCCAGTTGAAGATGGATGACCGCAAGCAGACCGAGATTCCCGTGAGCCGCGGCCAGACCCGAAAACTGCGGGAAAGACTGAATCTCTGAGTGCCGGCGGCCCTTCTATGAAACTCCATCACATTATTGAAGCGCAGCAGTTTGACCGTTCCACATTGACAGAGTTGTTTGAAACCAGCCGCCGGATGGAGGGGGTCGTCCGTAGCGGCGGCGTCGCCGATTACCCCAACTGTATCATGGCTGCGCTTTTCTATGAGCCTTCTACGCGCACCCGGTTTTCCTTTGAAGCCGCCATGCACCGCCTGGGCGGGCGTGTGATCACCACCGAGAATGCTGCCGAATTCTCCTCGGTTTCCAAGGGTGAAACCCTTGAGGATACCATCCGGATTCTGAACGGATATACGGATCTGATTGTGATCCGGCATTTCGAAGTTGGAGCGGCCCAGCGTGCGGCGGCCGTCTCGCGAGTGCCCGTGATTAATGCCGGAGACGGCGTGGGCCAGCATCCCACGCAGGCGCTGCTGGACCTTTATACCATTCAGAAAGAAATTGGCTCGATTGACGGCCTGCGCATCGCGATGGTCGGCGATCTCGCCCAGGGCCGCACCGTCCGCTCGCTCGCCTATCTCCTGGGAAAATTCAAGGATGTCACCGTCTATTTCGTCGCCCCGCCCCTCCTGAGGATGAAGGACGATATTCTGGATTACCTTCAGGAGCGCCACGTGACGTGCAAAGAGGAAAGTGATCTGGAAAAAGTGATGCCGGAAGTGAACGTCGTCTACCAAACCCGCGTGCAGAAGGAACGTTTTGGCGATCGCATCGCCGACTACGAAAAATGCCGCGGCCTCTATGTCATTACCCCTGCCACTCTCCGTCTGCTCCGGAAAGACGCCATCATCATGCACCCGCTTCCGCGCGTCGATGAGATCACCATGGAAGTGGATCAGGATCCGCGCGCCGCATATTTCCGCCAGGCACAGAACGGCCTCTACGTCCGCATGGCCCTCCTGCAGATGGTGCTGGGAGCGCCGGAAACAACCCACCATTGAAAAATTTTGAATAAGATGCTGGTCCCCCAGCCCAGGGGAGGAACATCGAGTTTTTGCCCCACTTTTGGACGGCCCAGGTTGGACGCCACAGCGCTTCGACAGCAATCTCCCGAAAGCCCCGAAAGCCCCTTGACAGTCGGTTTGAGAAATCTGAGAATACAGCCTGCCAGTCGGATTCCGGTTTAAGTCGGAACAAGCTCACAAACGCAGGGGGGCCTTCCCGAAAACTTGATCATACGGTGCTCATCCCGAACATGCGGAGGGCCGGCTTCACCGCAACAGCGGCATGCCTGTTTCCTTGACTCGCGCTGGAAACGGCTGGACACGACACCGAACCCGGAGTCCGATTCTTTAGGGCCGGTATCAGCGTCACTTAGCGATTGATCCGATGAAGTTCTACGCGCACACGGCCGAAGACCTCGAGGCCAGGACGATCTACACACTACGGGACGGGCGACAGACCACGTCGAAGCCGCGACTGGCGGACTTGGCAGAGGAGCAGCTGGGTTGGCAACTGCTTCGGACGCACCTGAGCAATGTGGCTGAGAAGGCCCGGTTCTTTGCTGAGCCTTTTGGGCTCGGTCTGGAAGCGCATCGGGCTGGGCTGTTGCATGATCTCGGAAAGTATGGCGAAGCATTTCAAGAACGCCTTCGGGGCCACGGATCGGGCATCAATCACTGGACCGCTGGCGCTTACGAGGCCTACCGAGAGAAGGCTCAGGCAGCGGCCTTTGCCATTGATGGTCATCACA
>JBOGJS010000154.1:0-2095 GCA_050745365.1 Terriglobia bacterium | reverse complement strand
CCCCTGGGGAGAAGGTGGGGAGCGTAGCGACCCGGATGAGGGGTTTTGTGGGAACTTTTCAAGGCAGCCTGCTGGCGACAGCGGCAGTGGGCAGGCCGCAGGATCCCTATAAGGCTCAGGCATAGGCACAGAGTGTGTCTATTTAGCCACACGGCTTACCTTGGCGATCCCCGCTCTTAGCTGGAGAACCGCCTCATAATAAAGAGAATTCAGAACGAACTCGATCTGGAATTAAAAATGCCTTAATGTGAAACGCGATGTCAGTATTGCCGGTCGAGCGACAGCAAACGCTAGCTGCACCGGTGAAGCTTTCAGGGATCGGGCTTCATACCGGCGTCCCTGTCAATCTGGTTCTCACGCCCGCTCCGGCGAACACAGGTATTGTGTTTAAGCGCGTCGACCTGGAAGGCTTCGCCATTAAGGCACGGGCTCAGAACGTGGCGCATGTGAGTTATGCCACCAGCCTGATGTCGAAAGGCGTGCTGATCTCAACCACTGAGCACTTGCTCTCGGCTCTTTGCGCCCTCGGAGTAGATAACGTCTATGCCGAACTAGACAACCTCGAAGTACCCATCATGGATGGCAGCGCGCTACCCTTCGCGCGCGAAATCGAGAGGGTGGGCCTGCGCCGCCAGCGCGCTCGGCGGGACTTTGTACAGATCCTCAGGCCGATCGAAATTGTGGATGGAGCAAAGCAAATCGCCATTTATCCCTCCAGGCGTTTCCGGATCACCTACAGTATCGAGTTCACTCATCCTCTAATTGGCAAACAGCGGGTTGAATTCAGCCTGGATCCTGAAAGCTATGTGAAAGAGATCGCCGCCGCGAGAACTTTTGGGTTCTTCGACGAGGTCGAAACCTTGCGCAAGGCTGGCTTGGTGCGCGGTGGGTCGTTGGAAAACGCTGTGGTGCTGTCACGAGACGCCGTGATGAATCCGGAAGGGCTGCGCTTTGCCGATGAGTTCGCACGGCACAAGGTGCTGGACCTGGTCGGGGATTTGGCTCTGCTGGGTCATCCAGTGCTCGGCCACCTGGTCGCACACCGAGCCGGCCACGCGATGCATTATGCCCTCGTCTCGCGGCTGCTCGGCGAGAAGGCAGCTTGGCGGCTGGCCGCTTCGCCGGAGATGAGAACGACGGCCGCCTGAAAAATATCCTGCCCCCTGATCCCGACTTATTATTACCGAAGAGCGGACGGTTGCCGTCCTCGCCGATCCCAAGCTTAACAAGAATTAATACTGACTTCACCGCTGCCCGGATTCTCCGCGCTATGCTGAAGAGAGATAAGGAGGACCAAGATGCGTTATAAGGCGAAGGCTGCGCTACCAGCGGCCGTTATTTCGACAGCCGTTCTGCTGGCTTTTCTCGTGGATTTGCCGGCGGTGGCACTGGCGACGCAAAACCACTTTCAGCCGGTTTCAGCAGGACTAGCAGCTCCGGAAGGCGCCTCCGGGCCGCCGATAACCATTAGCCTTCAGGACGCGCTTCGACGGGCGGAGCAAAACAGTCCTCTCTTTCAGACCGCGGTAGCGAACCTGGAACTCGCCCGGGAGAACCGCGTGCAAGCGAGGGCCGCGATGCTGCCGTCCGTCGGCGAGAGCACACAATACCTCAATACGCAGGGCAACGGCATCTCACCGGTTGGGCGATTCACTACCAATGACGGCGTCCACGTTTACCGCGAGTGGGGCGTGGTGCACGAATTGATGCCTGGTAGTTTCTTTATCGACGCGGGCCCGCGGACAGCGGCTTATCAGGAGGCTTTGGCGCGGGCCAACGAGCAGATCGCCCGGCGGGGTCTGGCCGTAACGGTCACGGCAGCGTACTATGGACTGGTGGTTGCGCGGCGTGAATACAGCACGGCGCAGCTCAGCGTGGAAGATGCGCGGCGTTTTTTCAAGATCAGTCAGGCGCTCGAACGCGGCGGAGAGCTGGCGCACACGGATGTGATTCGCTTCGAGCTTCAGCTCAATCAGCAAGAGCAGGCGCTCGAAAACGCCCGGCTCGCGATGTCCACAGCGCGACTGAACCTCGCGATTTTCCTGTTTCCAACTCTCAATGAGAATTTCACGGTCGTCGATGATCTGGACATGTC
>JBOGJS010000153.1:0-12925 GCA_050745365.1 Terriglobia bacterium | reverse complement strand
CCTACGTCGGGCACCTTCTCCCCAGGGGAGAAGGTAGCGAGCGAAGCGACGAGGCCGACTCGATGCAGCATCACTCTTCGCCATACATCCTTCTCCCTTCCGGAGAAGGTGGGAAGCGAAGCGACCCGGATGAGGGGGCGTGACAGCCTCTCATACATCGCAGCTTTATTCGATCCCGCCGCTCTTTTCAAGAGCCCGGGCCACCTGCAACAGGCGTGCTTCCTCAAAGTGCTTACCCAGGATTTGCATTCCAACCGGGAGGTGAGGCGCGCTGCGGGTTCTGCCGCAAGGGACGGAGATGCCGGGGATGCCGGCAAGACTGGCCGTGGCTGTGTAAATGTCACCCAAATACATTTGCAAGGGGTCGTCAACCCGCTCGCCCAGCTTGAAGGCTGGCATGGGCGTCGCCGGTGTTACGAGGACGTCTGCTTCGTCGAACGCCTCCATAAAATCCCGCGCAATAAGCGCGCGCGCCTGCTGGGCCTTATGGTAATAGGCCTCGTAATACCCTGAGCTCAATACGTAGGTACCCAGCATGATGCGCCTCTTCACTTCCGCTCCGAAGCCCGCATTGCGCGTCTTCTTATACATTTCACGCAGCCCCTGAAAATCCGCCGCGCGGAAGCCGTACCTCACCCCGTCATAGCGCGCGAGGTTAGAGCTGGCTTCCGCGGTGCAAATGATGTAGTAACAGGCAACAGCGAATTCGGTATGCGGGAGCCTCACGCTGGTCACCTTGCAGCCAAGCGCTTCCAACCGGTCAATCCCTTTCTGGATGTTGTCCCCGATTTCCGGACCGAGTCCGTCGAAGTACTCTTTGGGCACGCCTACTGTAAGCCCGCGCACGCTGTTTTCAAGACCCGCCGTATAGTCTGAGACCGGGACATCCGCGCTGGTGGAATCCGCGGCATCGTGGCCCGCAATCGCCTCGAGGACGAGGGCAACATCGCACACCGAGCGGCCCAACGGGCCAATGTGGTCGAGCGAGGAAGCAAACGCCACCAAGCCGTATCGCGAGACTCGTCCGTAGGTGCCCATCATCCCGGTGACGCCACAGAAAGCGGCCGGCTGGCGTATGGAACCTCCTGTATCAGAGCCCAGGGCAGCGGTCGCCAAGCCGGCCGCCACTGCCGCAGCCGATCCTCCGCTCGACCCGCCCGGCACGCGGTCAAGCTCCACCGGGTTATGCGTCGGGAAATAGGCTGAATTTTCTGTCGAAGAACCCATGGCGAACTCGTCGCAATTCACCTTGCCGAGGATCACGGCACCTTCGGCTTCCAACCGCTCCACGGCTGTAGCGCTATACGGCGGAATGTAGTTTTCGAGCATTTTGGAACCGCAAGTGGTGCGCACGCCTCGCGTCAGAATCACGTCTTTCACCGCAATCGGGACGCCGGCTAGCTCAGAAATCACCGCGCCTTCAGCAACCTGTTGATCTACCGCCTTCGCCTGCTCCAGCGCGCGCTCCGCGCTGACCGTCAGGTACGCCCGCACTTCCCCGTCTTTCTCCTCAATGCGGGTGAGGTGAGCGCGGCAGATTTCCTCGGCAGAAGCTTTCTTCCGGATCAGCAGTTCATGGATCTGTTCGGCGGTAAGTTGAGTGAGGTCGGAAGGCATAGAAAAGGGTAAAAGTTGAAAGCAGGCGCGGTAATAAATACCCACGGCACAAATTCGGTGCCGTGGCTACCCACTCACTACTCGTCGCTGCGTTTGTCAATCACGCTAGGCACTTTGAAGTGACCGGCGCCCGCCTCGGGTGCGTTTTGAAGCGCGATCTCCTGAGGCAGGGACGCCCGAGCGTCGTCGGGCCGAAGTGCGCTCTCGGGCGCTCCGGGAACAATCACCTGTGCCATCGGCTCGACGTTGGCAGTATCCAACTGATTGAGCGTCTGCACGTATTCCAGGATGGCAGCAAGCTGCGGTTGGAACTTTTGGACTTCTTCTGGGGTCAATTCCAGATGCGCCAGGTCAGCCACCCGGAGCACCTCCGGCTCGCTCAGTTCCATCAGTTGAGATCCTTCCCGGCGCGAGAGAAATACTTTCGGAACGAGCGCTCGACGATGCGTGCGATCTCCGGCTCAAGACGATTTTCATCCTCTGTCCATGGCAGCCGCAAGCTCGGGTTCTCCGGCGGCATCGCGGCCTGCGCCTCAGGTGCCGGAATTTCAGCCTCCAACTGCAGGGGAAGTGCATAACGCACTCGAAGCTTTTTCACCACCGGCGCTCCGAGGAATCCATTAACCTTTGCGCGAATTTCTTCCCTCATCTCGCGGATCTGGGTTGCCCAGGGTGGTGAAGAGGCTGCCACCGTCAGGACGCCCTGATGATAAGAGGCAGGCCGTGAAAAGCGGGCGATCAATTTCCCCACCACCCTCGGCCATAACGGAACGAGAATCTCCAGAACTGGTTGTCGGCGCCGCAACGGTGCCTTCTGCAAGACTTTCGGGAGAATGCGCGCGATTTCTTCCATGGAAAACCTCGAAGGGCGTTGCCGGAATGCGGAAGGCAAGTGTAGCACAGTTCTGCCATTACGGTGACGAGTGATGAGTGACAAGCGACGCGGACACCGACCTACTACCAAATTCTGGTCTTGCTCGAGGGCGACTTTTTCGTAGAATATTGTGATCTATGACACTGGTTCTTGCGTCGCGCTCTCCTCGCCGGCGGGAGCTGCTTAAGAGTGCCGGTATCGAGTTCACAGTTCAACCGTCGGAGGTGGATGAAACCCGGCTTCCCGGCGAGGCTGCGGAGGAGTACGTCCGCCGCATCGCGCGGGAAAAGGCCTTGCGCGTGGCCCGATTCGCGGCCTCGGGCACGCTGGTTCTGGGCGCTGATACTACTGTGGTGGCTGCGGGACAGGTTCTCGAGAAGCCGCGGGACGCCGAGGACGCCAAGCGAATGCTCCGGCTGCTTTCCGGAGGGACTCACCACGTGCTTACGGCCTTTTGTTTTGTGCGGGCGCCGGAGAAACTCGAAGCGCTGCGTCATGAAAGCACCACGGTCGACTTCCTTCCGCTCACCGAAGAGGAAATCGAGCAGTACGTCGCGAGTGGTGAGCCGCTTGATAAAGCCGGCGCTTATGCGATCCAAGGTCTGGCTTCCCGCTTCGTAACGCGCATCGAAGGATGTTTTTCGAACGTTGTGGGATTGCCCATCAGCCGGGTGTATGAAGTGCTAAACTCTCTTCGAGACCGGGTTGAAGACGTTGAATCATAGTGTCTGTGATAAAGAGGACGAGAATGAATGAGAGGGACGAAGGACACCTGGGACCACGATTGAGTCGTAGAGACTTGCTTGAAACAACAGGCATGGTTGGAGCCGCCATGATCATTCCGAAGGCTAAAGCGGCTGGGCAGGGGTCAAATCCCGGAAAGGCGCCCGGTCCTAGGATCAGCTCCGTCAGAGCGTCGGTTCACAACGTGCCGGTCGAAGTGCCTCTGTTGGCTCGGCCGCTGAAAAGGCAGTTCGTCTTCGTGGAAATCAACACGGACGAAGGCATCACGGGATATGGCTTGACGGGTAACCTGCAGAGTTTTGGCGTGAGGGAGTTCATCAATCGCCAGCTCGCGCCTTTCCTGAAAGGTAAAAGCGCCTTGGATACAGAGGCGAGATGGCAGGAGATGTTCTTGACCTTCAATCCTCGCTATCAGACGGGAGCCTGGAGCTCGGCTGTGAGCGCCGTGGACATCGCTTTATGGGATATTAAGGGGAAGCACTTCAACACGCCGGTATGGCGGCTGATGGGCGGAGCGAAGCAGAAGGTGCCGGCGTACATCACTTTCGGGCTCTTGGAGTATGATCGCGAGCAGCTCGTCGAGATGGCGCGCCGATTTGTGGCCGAGGGACAGGATAAGTTCAAAATGGTGGTCGCCATCGACAATGGCGAAAAATTTCTAGAAGATGCTGCGCGCGTGAAGGCAGTTCGCGAAGCGATCGGCGAGAAGGACGACCTCTCGATCGATGGGAATTACCTATTCCCCATCAACCGCGCCTTGGAGCTCGCCAAGCGTGTTGAACCATATAACATTACGTGGTTCGAAGAACCTCTCTACGGAAACGACGCGAGGCTGCTGGCCCAGTTGCGCGAGCGGTGCTCGGTTCCGATCTCGGCGGGCCAAAACGAGGGCTCGCGTTTCCGCCATCTCGAGCTCCTTCAACACGCGTCAGTCGACATCCTGCAACCCAATGTCTGTTACGTTGGAGGGTACACAGAGGGACTGAAAGTGGCAGGGATGGCACAGGCCTTCAACATCCTGGTGGCTGACGGCGGCGGTTGGCCTCACCATAACATGCATCTTCAGGCTGCCGTTTCAAACGGCTGGCGAGTGGAATTCCACTACATCATGTGGAAGGTGGGGGAGATAATTTACAAAAATCCCCCCGGGCCGGTCAAAGGGTTTGTCACCCTCACCGATGAACCCGGGCTCGGATTGGAGCCCCGCAAAGAAGTTCTCAAAGGGTATCTGGAAAATTAACTGAGATTCGCGGCTTCCCCTGGGTTCCCAAAGAGAACCTGCAGACCTCCGAAGCGGCGGCCTGCGCGAACTTCTTTATCTCCAGGAACGAAGCTTTTCGAAATGATGGCGCATCTGTATCATCAAAAAAAGGGAAGCTGTGACGAATTCCAAATCTGAACGGAGGTCCGCATGAGAAGAACATCGATCATGATCGCCGTCTTATTGCTGTTCCCGGTTTTCGCGGTTGCGCAGCATGGGAGGAAGAGCAGCGGCGGCAAGAGCAGGGGCAACAATCACGAGGTGGGCCACGGCTACATCCCAGCCCACGGGCCTCGGACGTCCGTCGAGCGCCACGAAGGACACGCTAAGCCTATGACGAGAGGACACAACTACGCTGATCGGGCGGGCCACCCGAACGCGCCGCACGTTGAGCGCACCGGACGGTGGGTGGGGCACGATACCGATCGTAACGATCCGCATTATCATCTGGCACGTCCGTGGGCTCATGGGCGTTTCACCGGAGGCTTTGGACGGGGTCACGTCTGGCGTCTCCAAGGCGGCGGGCCCTCGCGGTTCTGGTTCAGCGGCTTTTACTTCAGCGTGGCTCCATGGGACCTCCCATTCTGCAGCAATTGGCTCTGGAATGGTGACCAGATCGTGATCTACCAGGACCCGGATCACATCGGCTGGTACTTGGCATACGACGTCAGGCTGGGTACTTATATTCACGTCTTGTTCCTCGGCTGAGAGCGGCACCCGGCATGATGAAAATGACCCCTCACCGGCCCTCGTTCCCCGGGCGCCTTCGGGAGACTGAGCGTGTCCCACATTTTTGCTGGACACAGGGGGTGGGCTCTAAGTCCTTGTTCCGCTGCGCATTGTGGAGGGCTTTGTATCAGGGTGCGGCTTTACAGGCTGCGGAAAAACCCGGCCAGCCGGTCACTCCAAGGAGCCGTAGGCGAGGAGGAATCTCGCACGCCCTTTATTTTCAGAGCGAGATTCCTCGGTTCGCTCGGAATGACAGGGCTCCGAGGCGTTTTTCCGCAACGTGTTCGGCCGTGCCACGGCGGCCTTGAAACCCCGCCCTTCATAAGCCGTAGTGAGAAATCAGGGCCGGGCGGCCGCCATCCCGAGGCGCATTGCGTTTCAGACAAAGACGGGAGCAGAGACAGCGCTATACTAGGTGCAGGCTGGTGCTTCAGCCTCACCAGGAATCGACAATAAGCGAAGGAGCCGGACGATGGCAAAAGCCGGACTGGTCTTTGGAATTTATCAAAGCGCAGAGGCGCTGGTGTCCGGAGTTGAAGCGCTGCGACGGGCAGGCTTCGCCACCGCAGACATTTCGTTGCTATTCGCGAATCCCTCAATGGGCCGCGGCGAGGGGAGCGAAAAGTCTGCCGAAAAGGTAGCGCCAGGCGCGCCACCAGGCACACTCGTTGTTGCCACGCTGGGTAGCGAGTCCTCGGTTCGGATCATCTCAGATCCTGGAACCGGTCCTCTGATTGCCGCCGGCCCGACTATGGCGAGTTTCAAACAGATTTGCGCTCCCGGCGACCTGGGAGGGATTACCGGGTTGCTGATCGGCCTGGGCGTGCCCGAGTATGAAGCTAAAGGATACGAAGCTCGCATCAAAAGCGGCGGTATCCTGGTTTCAATCCAGCCCGCGGCTCCCGGCCTGATGAATCGGGCGCAGGAAAACTTGGAGCGGAGCGGCGCTCTGGATATTTCGTTCACGCTCGAGCCCGAACCCGGCTGCAGTGAAGAAACTGTCAAGCCGGTGTCCGGCGTCGCCGCGGCGGGCCAAGCCCGATAACGAGAGTGGCGCTTCACCGGCCATAATTGCCACGTATGGCGGCAAACGATCCATCGCTACCCATCGACAGAGGTACAACACCAGCTCCGGGGCGTTCGAACCCTTCCTCCTCCGTTTCAAAATTGACGGCACCGGTCACGATCGCCCTTGTGATCGCGGCGCTTTACTTGGGCCGGAGCGTGCTGATCCCGCTGGCGCTAGCCGTCCTGTTCAGCTTCGCGCTCGCCCCGGTGGCAGCCTTGCTAGAACGATGGCATCTCGGCCGCGCGCCTGCAGTCTTGATTGTAATCCTTGCGACTTTTGCGCTGGTGGGCGCCCTCGCCTGGACGGTCAGCGGGCAATTGATCCAGATTGCCGGCAACCTCCCCGCATACGAAGCAAACATTCAGAAAAAAGTCGCTTCAATACAGGGGCCAAAGCACGGACGCCTGGCGAAAGCCATCGCGGCTGTGGGCGAGCTCAAACGCGAGCTCACGGGAGCGCACAGGGCCAGCCATCCGGTGCCGCGCTCCGGCGCCGCGCCTGTTCCCGTCCAGGTGGTAAAGCCCTCGACAAGCTCTCTGAGCGAGCTGCGGCAGTTCATTGGGCCGGTGCTCGGACCGTTGGGAACAGCCGGTATTGTTATTGTTTTTACGATTTTTATCCTGCTCAAGCGGGAGGATCTGCGAAACCGGGTAATCCGGTTTGCGGGGAGAGAGCGCGTCGGCCTGATGACGACCGCGTTCGACGATGGAGCCCGCCGGCTCAGCCGCTATCTCCTACTTCAGGCGATTGTCAATTCCGGCTATGGCATTATCGTCGGATCCGCCCTGTACCTCATCGGCGTCCCGCACGCGGTGCTTTGGGGTGTGCTGACGGCGGTGCTTCGATTTATTCCTTACGTCGGAATACTGATCGCGGCAGCTCTTCCTATAGCGATGGCGCTGGCCGTCTTCCCCGGCTGGAGCCAGGCCATTATGACCGTATGCCTTTTTGCAGTACTGGAGGGCACGGTCGCGAGCTTTATCGAGCCGATGCTCTATGGATCACACACCGGCATCTCCTCGCTCGCTATCATTGTGGCGGCTGTCTTCTGGACAATGCTGTGGGGCCCGGTGGGACTGATCCTTTCCACGCCTATGACCGTTTGCGTCATCGTGCTCGGCCGTCATGTTCCACAGCTCCGGTTTCTCGAGATTGCGCTGGGCGACGAGCCCGCACTCTCCCCCGAGGCGCACTTTTACCAGCGCCTGCTCGCGATGGATGAGGACGAAGTCCACGAAATCGCTGACGAATATCTCAAGGAGAAGCCGGTTGGAAGCTTTTATGAAAACGTAATTATTCCGGCGTTGAGGATGGCAGAACAGGACCGCCACGGCAATGCGCTCGATCAGGAAAGGCACGCCTTCATCTGCCAGGCCATGAAAGAGCTGATCGAGGAGTTAGGAGACCGTGCCTCCACAGAGATGCCGGTTAGTGGCGAGCCCGGATTCGCCTCCTGTCCCGCCAGCCTGCTTTGCGTGCCGGCCCGTGATGATGCGGATGAGATCGTCGCGATGATTGTTGCCCAGCTAGCTTCCTTTGAAATTTCTGACGCACGCTTCGTACGGATTGGCCCGGTGGCGGCGATGGTCACCCAGGTGGCTGATCAGAAGCCTGGCGTGGTTTGTATCTCGGCTCTGCCGCCGGGAGCATTGGGCCACGCCCGCTCGCTCTCGAAGCGGCTGCGCATGCGGATTCCCGAAATCAAAATTGTTCTGGGTTTGTGGAAGTTTGAAGGCGGCATCGCGCGGGCGCAAGAGCGGGCCGGCGACCCTGCGCGGGAGCTTGTGGGTACTACCCTCGCCGAAGCCATGCTCCACGTGCGGCAACTGACAGGGTCAACCGAGGCCGCGGCCGGGCAGCCGGCACCCCCGGCGAAGGGCCGGCAGGCCAGCCCGATGTTCTGACCAGGTAGAAACTCCAGGGCACGGCTGAAGCGAGGCTAAAGCCATGCCCTGATACAAAGCCCATCACAAACCGCTTCGGAACAATGATTCAGAGCCCACCCCCTGTGTCCAGCAAAAAACGTGGGACACGCTTATCCCCGGGAGAGGGCGGGGGGTTTCGCCTCTATTCATGTCCTCTCGTTCAGGGAGAGAGTGACGAGCCTGCCGGCCGGCAGGCAGGCGAAGCGAGCCGGGTGAGGGGGGTCGAAATTTCCGGCTTGCGACCGGCGAATGGTATCATAGAAGAAAAGGTTATTGGGAGGCCAACTTCGACTTCTTAACTGAACACGGAAGGGCTATTCATCCGCTCGAAGAGTTGCTGCGCCAGCGCATTGCCATTATCGATGGCGCGATGGGCACAATGATTCAGGCGCGGAAGCTCACGGAGGCGGATTATCGCGGGAAGGAATTTGCCAGCCACGGGAAGGAAGTGCGCCTCAACAACGACCTGCTGAATATCACGCAGCCCCGCCTCGTCGAGGAAATCCACCGGCAATACTTAGACGCCGGCGCGGACATTATCGAGACCAACACCTTCAATTCCAACGCCATCTCCATGGCGGAATATGGCCTTGGAAGTCATGTTTACGATCTCAACCTGGCGGGCGCGAGGAACGCCCGGCGGGCGGTAGACCGGTTTAGCTCGGATCATCCTGAGCGGCGCTGTTTTGTGGCCGGATCGCTTGGGCCTACCAGCCGAACGGCCTCGGCCTCGCAGGATGTTTCGAGCCCCGCCGCGCGCGCCGTCACGTTTGACCAACTGCGCGACGCCTATTTTGAGCAGGCGCGCGGACTGGTTGAGGGCGGTGTAGATGCACTGCTGGTCGAAACCGTTTTTGACACACTCAACGCCAAGGCTGCGCTCTTTGCCATCGATCAGCTCTCCGACCAGATTGGGCGGCGGCTGCCGCTGATGGTGTCCGTCACCATTATCGATCAAAGCGGCCGCACGCTTTCCGGCCAGACGGTCGAGGCCTTCTGGGTTTCAGTTTCACACATGAAGCTGCTGAGTGTCGGCATCAACTGCGCGCTGGGCGCCCGGCAGATGCGGCCCTACATCGAGGAACTTTCGCGCATCGCCCCTGTCTATATCAGTTGCTATCCGAACGCCGGCTTGCCTAACGCTTTTGGCGGCTTTGACGAAACACCCGAAACAATGGCCGCGGACTTGCGCGATTTCGCCGCCAACGGCTGGGTCAACATCGTGGGCGGCTGCTGCGGCTCGACTCCGGCCCACATTAAAGCAATCGCGGAAGCGGTGGACGGGCTCGCGCCGCATGCACCCGCAACTCCGGATCATCTCACCCGCTTCAGCGGCCTCGAGCCCTTCGTCATGCGGCCAGACTCGAACTTCGTCAACATCGGCGAGCGCACCAACGTGACCGGCTCGCCGAAATTCGCAACACTCATCAAGGCAGGCAATTACGAGGACGCTCTCGGCGTGGCGCGGCAGCAGGTGGAAGGCGGCGCGCAAATGCTCGACGTAAACATGGACGAGGCGATGCTGGATGGCCAGCAAGCGATGACCACTTTCCTCAATTACGTCGCTTCGGAGCCTGACATCGCCCGGCTTCCGATCGTGGTGGACAGCTCCAAGTGGGAGGTGATTGAAGCTGGGTTGAAGTGCCTTCAAGGAAAGAGCATTGTCAACTCCATCAGCCTCAAGGAAGGTGAGGAAATTTTCCGCGCGCGGGCAAGGCTTCTTCGGCGCTATGGAGCGGGTATGGTGGTGATGGCGTTCGACGAGGCCGGCCAGGCGGACACCACGGAGCGCAAGGTTGCCATCTGCTCCCGCGCGTACCGGATTCTTACTGAAGAAATCGGAGTCCCTCCGGAAGATATCATTTTCGACCTGAACATATTCACTGTTGCCACCGGGATTGAGGAGCATAACAACTACGCGGTGGCCTACCTTGAAGGCACCCGCGAAGTCAAGGCCGCGCTGCCCCACGCAAAAGTGAGCGGCGGCGTCAGTAACATCTCGTTCTCGTTCCGAGGCAATAACGTGGTCCGGGAGGCGATGCATTCCGCATTCCTCTATCACGCCATCCAGGCCGGCATGGACATGGGCATCGTCAACGCGGGCCAACTCGCCATCTACGAAGATGTCCCCAAGGAGCTGCTGGACCTCGTCGAAGACGTATTGCTCAACCGCCGCTCCGACGCAACCGATCGGCTGCTGGCCTTTGCGAATTCAGTTGAGCAGCGCGAGAAGGTGGAAGAAGAGGAAGCGGAATGGCGCAAAGGCCCGGTGGAAGAGCGCCTGAGGCACGCCCTGGTGAAGGGCGTGGTGGACTACGTTGAGGCGGACACTGAAGAGGCACGGCAGAAATGCGGGAAGCCGCTGCGCGTGATCGAAGGGCCGCTGATGGACGGCATGAACGTGGTGGGCGACCTTTTTGCCGCGGGCAAGATGTTTTTGCCCCAGGTGGTGAAGAGCGCGCGCGTCATGAAAAAGGCGGTGGCGTGGCTGCTGCCCTTTATGGAAGCAGAAAAGCAGGCCACCGGCGGCCGGCAGGCGGAAGTGCGCATCGTGATGGCGACGGTAAAAGGAGACGTGCACGATATCGGCAAGAACATCGTGGGTGTGGTGCTTGGGTGCAACAATTACGAGATCATCGACCTGGGTGTGATGACACCGTGTGAGAAAATTCTTCAGACGGCTCGCGAGATGAAAGCGGATATGATCGGACTGAGTGGGCTCATCACACCCTCGCTCGATGAGATGATCCACGTCGCCAAAGAGATGGAGCGCCAGGGCTTTACCGTGCCTCTGCTGATTGGTGGCGCGACCACGAGCAAGCTGCACACCGCAGTAAAAATTGCGCCCGGCTATAACCACACCGTCGTGCATGTGGCAGACGCTTCGCGCGCGGTGGGCGTAGTGGGAAGCTTGAAAAGCGCGGACCTGCGCACTGCTTTCGTAGAAGAAAACCGGCGGGAGCAGCAAAAGCTCCGGCAGATTCATCGCCCACCGGAGCAAAGACTGCTGAGCCTGGAAGAGGCGCGGGCCAACAAACCGCCTTTCAACTGGCAAAGATCTGAGATCGGGCGGCCTTCATTTCTCGGTACGCGAATTTATGCTCCCGTGCCGCTCGATGAAATCGTTCCTTATATTGACTGGACGCCTTTGTTCCATGCCTGGGAGCTGCGTGGAACGTATCCCAAGATCTTCGAAGCCGACGGCCTGGGAGAGAAAGCACGTGAGCTCTTTGAAGACGCCCAGCAGCTCTTGAAACGAATTGTTGAAGAAAGGCTGATCACCACCCGCGCCGTGATGGGCTTTTTCCCGGCCAACAGCGTGGGGGACGACATCGAAGTCTATGCGGATGAATCGCGTGGTGCCCTCCTGACTACCTTTCACACACTGCGCCAACAGAACGAAAAATCGAAGGGGTATTTCAACACTGCCCTTGCGGATTTCATCGCCCCCAGAGACACTCGCCTTCTGGACTATCTCGGCGCGTTCGCTGTAACGGCCGGACTCGGCATTGAAGGCGTGATCGAAGAGTTCAAGAAAGAACACGACGATTACAACGCGATCATGACCCAGGCGCTCGCCGACCGGCTGGCTGAAGGATTAGCCGAACTGATGCACCTCAGGGCCCGCCAGGCCTGGGGCTACGGCAAGGCCGAAACTCTCGGCCTCGACGATCTGATTCACGAGCGCTATCGCGGCATCCGTCCGGCACCCGGCTATCCTGCATGCCCCGATCATACGGAAAAGCGTCTACTCTTTGATCTGCTTGAGGCGGAAAAGGCTACGGGCATCCAACTGACGGAGAGCTTCGCCATGTCTCCCGCGGCTTCCGTGTGCGGCCTCTATTTTTGCCATCCTGAGTCGCGCTATTTTGCGGTGGGGAAAATCGGCCGCGATCAGGTGGTCGAATACCATCGCCGCAAAGGCTTGGACCTTCAGACGGTCGAGCGCTGGCTGGCGCCGATCCTCGCCTATGAACCGCAACAGGATCCCGTCAGCGTGTCGTAACCTCGCCACGAGCGAAGCTGGCCGCATCCGTCACGAGGTGGGCGCGAGAAAGCGTGTCAGCGCTGCCGCATCGCGAGGATTTCCCGGCGTCCCGAACGGGTAAGAAATGTTTTAACGCTGGCGGATGAGAGCAGACGTTCTATCTCTCGATTGGAAATAGCGGGATAGGAATAAGGTTTCCTGATCTCCGGCTCGTTGCGTGCGGAAGTCAAGGTTTCAAGCCACCACCGGCGTTCAACGCCTTCTTTAAGCTGTGGCTCGCGCAGGATGCAGAAAAGTACTCCAAGCGGCTGGAGCAGAGCCAGGAGCCGATCAACAATCTTCCCAAGTGCAGCGGGCGGAACGAGGTCCAGCAAGTTCCAACTCAGGATGGCCGTGAGCGACCCTTGCAACTCGCTGGGCAAATCCTCCAGAAGCTTGCCGGCGAGAAACACCGGGACCTTGCCGCTTCGATCCCAGAATCTCGCGTCCCCCTCAAAGGGCGGGCTAATGAGGTCAGAAACATAAACCTTGGCTTCTCGGCGGACCAGCAACGCTATCGTATGCGGCGAGACAGGGCCGAGATCAAGAACATGCGGGTTCCGGACATCACGAAGGTGGTGCCACAACCACTCCAAGCCCTGACTCGTTACGGCTGTGCTGCTTCCGTAGCGTTCTGCTCTTGCTGAGGTGCCCTGTTGAGTCGTGCGCGACATTCAAG
>JBOGJS010000152.1:0-3289 GCA_050745365.1 Terriglobia bacterium | reverse complement strand
ATCAACTCATGCCCGTTTGGAGGGTGCGCGTTCGGAAGCGGCGATGCCGTTGGAGGGGCGCTTGAGCGGCGTAGGCCCGAACAGGGTTGAGCAGCGGCCGTAAGCGCATGGGTGCCGGGGAAACTGTATGCTCCCTGGAATGTACCCGGATGGACGTTTTCGGTGAACCATGGAAGCAATGCGGCGTTCTCAAGGTGATACACATCCCCGTGCGCGGTCACGACTGTTGAATTGGAGATCGATCCGCCGTCTGTGGGCTCCGCAAAACGATAAAACGTTCCTTCACCGCGGCCTCCACATCGGGCATTCTGAGGTGGCTTTCGCCAGGCCGGGAAGATATTGGCTCGATAGCCCTGCAGGGGGTCGTTCATCCACTCCGCAATTTGCTCGCTGAGCGTCTGAATGTCGGAATAGCCGGGCACAACGCCAGGATCGAGGTAAGTCCCGAGAATAAATGCCTGCCTCAATTTCGAAGAAGCGTCACGGTGAACACCGTAGGCGCCCCACGAACAACAAACCGTTGCATCGCCCAGGGGGTAAAACTCAACGTCTTTAGTAAGAGCGATGACGAGTTCATCGGGACGGACGCGCGAATGGGAAAGGTCTTTGAACAATTCCTTCTGAACAAACTCGAGATCGACAACCGCCAGCGAATGTCCCGTCCGCTTCGAGGTCAGCACGTATCCATCGGCCACTGGAATTTCGATTTGCAGGCCAGGTGTTACGCGCGGTTGGCCAAGCAGCGTATGCCAGTCTTTGGAAACGGCCTGTGAATAAAACTCAGCGCGCTGCACCGCATCCCCGTACTGGGTGGCGCCGGTCGCGAATGCAAACTTTTGGAAAATCGGCGACTGGACAACCTTCGGCACATCGGAGGCTGCGCTGATCACCAGCTTCTTTCCAGCTTTGTCCGTATATCCATCAAAAATGAGTGACACTGGGACGAGCGCCGTGGGTATCGTCGTGGTCCCACCCAGCTCGGGACGCCTCCCGGCCAGGGTGTATTGCGACGGCTTTCCGGCCGTGATGAATGATCTGGTGAAGACAGGCACCGAACCCGCGCTGCCGGAGAGCGGGCCGCGCGAGCACCCCGGGCTAAAGACCAGAGCAAGACTCAACACCATGTAAATAGGCTTTGGGTGGAAACGCCCGTAGCCGAATTTTCCGACGGTCATAGCAGCGCTGCACTCCTTCGGATTAACGTGCAAACGAGCCCCGCGCCAACGCCGGGCGGGTTGAAGTACGATGCTGAGGCCTCCTGAACGTTAAGGTGCTGTGGTTCGCCTGGGCCGGTCAAGGTCACGGTGTCCCAATCGACGGCCGACAGAAATTGAAAGCAGCCATTCTGCCGCTTCCAGTCCAGGAAGCCCAGCGCGTGAATCACACCCCGATCTTCCCTCGGCTGCGTTTGCCATATACTTACGATCCGCTCGGGATCCGGATAGGGGAGGGGCTTGAGTAAGACGGCATCCACAAAGCTGAAAATCGCCGCGTTGGCGCCAATGCCCAGGGCGAGCGTGACGATAGCGACGGCCGTAAATCCGGGACTACGCAGCAACTGGCGCATCCCGTAGCGAAGGTCCTGAAGAACCGTGTCCATAGCTCACCTCAAGGCCCTGCCCACTTCCGCCAGTTTACCAGCAAATGCTTATCAATATGACGGCATTTTCGCCGCTTTCATAGCACGGGACAGTGCCGGCCTGCCACACGCTCTATCGCGCTATCCTCCCGCACCCTTCAATGAGCATCATTGCCCTCGTGGGTTCTCCCGACCAGTGATCATGGTCGAGCGTCGGATTTTGCTATCGGAACGATTCATCCATTTTGATTATGGACTGGCCCGTTTGATGGCCGCCCCACTCACAAAACGGCACAGCCGGCGCCCGGCGCCAGCCCGCCAGATTCCATGCTAAACTTGCCTTGCGATCTGGGGCGTTGAGTGAAGCTTGAAAGGGAAATTCAGGTCTAATCTCGTCAACGCGGTGCGGCAATGTCGAACACATACAAAGCGGTGCTACGAGGAAACCGGCTGGAATGGAGCGAGGAGGTTCCCGAGCGGCTAACGGGGGACCGGCCTGTCACGGTCCAGGTCACGGTTCTGGAGGGAGGCGCGAAACCAGGTCAGGGCCAGCAAATGGCCGATGCTCTGGAGAAGCTGGCGCGTTTGAATGCCCTCGCTGAAATCCCTGACCCGGCAGAATGGGAGCGCGAACAGCGCCAGGATCGGCGGTTACCCGGCAGGGATGCGTGACGCTCATCGATAGCAATATCATCATCTACGCGGCCCAGCCCGGTCATTCCAACCTGAGACTCTTCATTCGAGAGAACGCACCGGTGGTTTCGGCGGTCAGTTATGTTGAGGTCCTCGGTTATCCGCGGCTCACTAAGGAAGAGCGCCGACACTTCGAGACGTTCTTTGCTGCTGCCACAATCCTTCCCATCTCCGACGCGGTGCTAAACCACGCCGTACGACTGCGGCAGCGCAAGAAGATGGACCTTGGCGACGCGCTGACGGCAGGAACGGCATTGGCACACGGCTTGACCCTGGCCACGCGCAACACGAAAGATTTTGATTGGATCGGAGGCCTTGCGTTGCTCAATCCTTTTGAAGCCTGACCCGGTCGAGCGCTCGGCACCACTCTAGACACGCAGTTAACGACGGTGTATTGACCGTTGCGGGGCGGCCCGCCGCAACGGCCCGCGCCGTGCTCCGGTAAGCCATCTCTTACGGCACGACTGAAGTCGTGCCCTTTCGCAGTCAGGTCCCGTTTGGTTGTTGCTCTGCCGCGCTGTGCCACCCGCCCATCGCAGACCCAAAGGTTCTGCACCAGCCCCACAATCCGGCTTGACCGGGCGAAGTTGACTTTTAGAGTCAAGTTTACACACTGCCAGACCCCGCTTCCCGGAATCCTGCGATGCGGGCATATGCCCTATTTCCGGTAGAGGCTGGGGAACTGCTGTTGGAGATAGCGCAACTTAGGCAGATCGTTGTAAACGATATACGGATAATCGGGATGGCGCTCGAGGAAATTCTGATGGTACGCCTCGGCAGGATAAAAAGCTTTAAGAGGGACCACCTGCGTTACAATCGGCGCGGAGAAAACCTTGGCCTTGTTTAGTTGATCGATGTAGGCCAGCGCGGTCTGCTTCTGGTTTTCATTTGCGTAGAAAATCACCGAGCGATATTGGGTCCCGGTATCCGGACCCTGACGGTCCAACTCGGTTGGATCTGTCGCTACCGAGAAGAATATTCGAAGTAAATTGCCATACGACACCTGCGACGGATCGT
>JBOGJS010000151.1:0-15729 GCA_050745365.1 Terriglobia bacterium | reverse complement strand
GGTGGGGAGCCTGCCTGCCGGCAGGCAGGCGTAGCGATCCGGATGAGGGGTCTTGAGCCACCGTAATCTGGCACGAAACCAGTTTCCCTCGTGATTCATCTGATAAGGATGCATGGCTCTGCGGATTTCGAAGCTACAGCTTGAGAGAATCCAGCAGCATGGCGCGCGCGACTATCCGAGCGAATGCTGTGGCGCTCTGCTTGGAACCGAAGTGAATGGGACGAAAGAAGTCAAGGATGTTGCTCCGCTGCGGAATGTGCGCCACGATCCTGACCGCGCCGAAGAACTGTTGCCGCTGACCGTTCCGGAAAGGGAATCGGAGCGCAACCGGTTTTTGATCGATCCTAAAGACCTTCTGAAGGTCGAGAAAGAAGCCCGCGAACGCGGCTTGGACTTAATAGGCTACTATCACTCGCATCCGGACCATCCGGCGCGGCCCTCAGGCTACGACCGCGACCACGCTTTTCCGTGGTATTCTTATGTTATTATTGCGGTTGAGCGCGGCGCGCCAGGTCAATATACCTCCTGGACATTGCGGGAGGACCGCTCCGAGTTTAATGAAGAACCGATTGAGGTGACAGAGGGTTCTCCACGTGGCAAGGCTCCTAATGAGCAGTGACCTCCAGAGGTCTAAAGGAGATTGAATGGCTGTGAGGGTGATTATTCCGACTCCGCTCCGACAGTATACGGAAAAACGGGATACGATTGAACTCCAGGCTGGAACCGTGGGCGAAGCTCTCTCGGGGCTCACGACGAAATTTGAAGGATTGCGTAAGCACCTGTACAACGAAGAGGGTAAGCTACGCAGCTTCGTGAATATCTATCTGAATGACGAAGATATCCGGTATCTGCAAAAGGACAAAACACCCGTCAACGATAACGACGTGCTCAGCATTGTCCCCTCCATCGCCGGTGGGCGCCCCGTTCGCTACACCTGTAGCTAAGCCTCTGAGCCATCTCACCTCGGCCCGCGTCGCGCTGAGGAGCTTCGCGACGTGCCGCATCACCGAAAATCAAAGGAAAAACGCAATGGCGATACTGACAAAGAATCCCACAACGCAGTTGAGCAAGGATGAAATCCTGCGCTACAGTCGGCACCTGATCATGCCGGAAGTCGGCATGGCAGGGCAGCTCAAACTGAAACAGGCCAAGGTGCTGCTGATTGGAGCCGGCGGCCTGGGCGCGCCGATGGCGCTTTATCTTGCAGCGGCCGGCGTGGGCACGCTTGGCATCGTGGATTTTGACGTGGTGGACTTTACGAATCTCCAGCGGCAGGTGATTCACGACACAGACGATGTTGGGCGCTCCAAGCTCGAATCTGCGCGCGACACCATCCGCGAGATTAACCCTAACGTGGAGGTTATCGGCTTTGAAACACGCCTCACCTCCGAAAACGCGCTCGAAATCTTCCGCGATTTTGACATCGTGGCCGACGGCACCGACAACTTCCCGACGCGATATCTCGTGAACGATGCCTGCGCGCTCCTCGGCAAACCCAACGTCTACGCCAGTATATTTCGCTTTGAGGGCCAGGCTTCAGTCTTCTACGCCAAAGAGGGCCCTTGCTATCGCTGCCTGTATCCGGAGCCGCCTCCGCCCGGCCTGGTCCCAAGCTGTGCTGAGGGTGGCGTGCTGGGCGTGCTGCCGGGCATCATGGGCTGCATCCAGGCGCTTGAAACCATTAAGCTGGTTCTCGGTAAAGGGGAGCCATTGATTGGTCGGCTGATGATTTTTGACGCCCTCGGAATGAAGTTCCGTGAATTAAAGCTACGGAAGAACCCTGATTGCCCGGTCTGCGGTACGCATCCGACGATTACTAAGCTGATTGATTACGAGCAGTTTTGCGGAATTCGCGGGGAGGAACATGTGCCTGACGTTCGCGTGCCTGAAATTACTCCCACCGAGCTCAAGCGGATGATGGATTCAGGCGAGGCTCCGGTGCTGATTGATGTGCGTGAGCCCCATGAATACGACATCTGCCGCATTCCCGGCTCCAAGCTGATTCCGCTGGGTGAAATTCCGGCCCGCATGAATGAGCTCGATACGGCAGACGAAATTGTTGTGCACTGCCGCTCCGGCGCCCGCAGCGCGCAGGCTGTGAGCTTTATGATGAAGTCCGGCTTCCACAAGATCCGGAACCTGAAGGGTGGCATTCTTGCCTGGTCGGACGAGGTGGACCCCACGGTACCGAAGTATTGAGCAGGAATATGGCGCCACGCACCTTGTATGAAAAAATCTGGGAAGCCCACGTGGTCCACGAGGAGCCGGGCCAGCCGGCGCTGATTTATATTGACCGGCACCTGGTGCACGAGGTCACGTCGCCTCAGGCCTTTCAAGGTCTGAAGGCGCATGGCCGGAAGGTGCGTCGGCCGGACCTTACGTTCGCCACAATGGACCACTCTGTCCCTACAACGGACCGTAGCCTGCCCCTGAAAGACGTGGTTGCGGCGGCGCAGTTCGAGGCCTTGGCTCGGAATTGCCGCGAGACGGGCGTGTTGCTGTTCGACATGAATAGCGCGAACCAGGGCATCGTACACATCATCGGCCCAGAGCTGGGCCTTACGCAGCCTGGCCAGACGATTGTCTGTGGGGACAGCCATACCTCAACGCACGGCGCTTTTGGTACGCTGGCCTTCGGTATCGGGACCAGCGAAGTGGAGCACGTGCTCGCCACGCAATGCCTCTCACAGTTCAAGTCCAAAACGCTCGAAGCGCGCGTTAGTGGAAAATTGCCGCGCGGCGTGACGGCGAAGGATATCATCCTCACTCTCATCGGCAAAATCGGGATTTCCGGCGGCACCGGGCACATCATCGAATACACCGGAGACGCGATCCGCTCGCTCTCGATGGAAAGCCGGATGACCATCTGCAACATGACCATCGAAGGAGGGGCGCGCGCCGGCATGGTAGCGCCGGACGCCACTACGTTTGCCTATCTTGAAGGACGGCCTTTTGTGCCGCGAGGCAAGGATTTTCAGGTTGCCGTGGACTACTGGAAAACTCTGGCCACAGACCCTGGCGCCCAGTTTGACCGCGTTGTTATCCTCGACTCATCGAAAATCGCTCCGCAAGTGACGTGGGGAACCAATCCCGGCATGGTCACGGACGTCACGGCCACAGTTCCTGACCCAGCATCCTTCAACGATGCTGGCGCGAAGAAGGCTGCCGAGCGTGCCCTGGAATATATGAATCTGCAGCCGGGAACCCGCATCAGCGATATTCCCATTGACCGTGTCTTTATTGGTTCGTGTACGAATTCACGGATCGAAGACTTGCGCGTGGCCGCGCGCATGATCGCCGGGAAAAAGCGGGCCTCTACGCTGAAGGAAGCACTGGTGGTGCCCGGCTCCCGTCCCGTGAAGGCGCAGGCAGAGCAGGAAGGCTTAGATAAGATTTTTCGAGATGCCGGCTTCGAGTGGCGCGATTCGGGGTGCAGCATGTGCCTGGGAATGAACCCCGACATTCTGCTTCCCGGCGAACGCTGTGCCAGCACTTCGAATCGCAATTTCGAGGGACGCCAAGGCAAGGGCGGCCGCACTCACCTGGTGAGTCCGATGATGGCGGCAGCCGCGGCGATTGCGGGGCATTTTGTCGACATCCGCGAATGGCCGGAAGCAACAAATGATGAATTGTGAATGATGAGTGGTGAATAACAAACAACCGCCGCACAGGGTAGCGCAGTCCTCCGCTTTTGAGGTCTGCGGCCTTTGCCCGAAGATTGCGAAAAGCCGGGTAGCGCAGAGTTTCGCTGCCCAGAAACTCTGCGGCATTTCGTTCGGGCATAAACAAAAGCCGCGGAGTTAAAGGACAACTCCGCGCTACACTTTGTCATGCCCCCGATTGGCAGCCAATAGGCTGTGAACGCTGAGGACTCACAATTCATCGCACAAAATGAACTCATTTACCAAGCATATTGGGCTGGTGGTTCCGCTGGATCGCATCAATGTTGATACGGATCAAATCATTCCCAAGCAGTTCCTGAAAGGCCTCACGCGCGAAGGGCTGGGACGAGTTTTGTTCTACGACTGGCGGTATTTAGAAGGAGAGAGACCGAACCTGGACTTTGTGCTCAACCAGCCGCGCTATGCGGGAGCTTCGCTTCTCTTGAGTCGCGCGAATTTTGGCTGCGGCTCCAGCCGCGAGCACGCGCCTTGGGCCCTGGCCGACTACGGCATCCGGGCGCTGGTGGCGCCGAGCTTCGCGGACATCTTTCGCAACAATTGCTTCAAAAATGGTATCCTTCCCGTTCCGTTGCCTGAGGAAAAGGTCGACGAGCTCTTCCGTCGCGTGGAGCCTACGCCCGGCTACCGGCTGACGGTGGATCTTGAAAGCCAGACGATTGCCGATGATGCGGGCTTCCACGCGCAGTTTCAGATTGACCCTTTCCGTCGCGAGTGCCTGCTGAAAGGTCTCGATGACATCGGCCTCACCCTGCGTTTTGAAGAGGCGATTACCGCCTACGAACGGACGCACAAGCCTGAAGCCGTGAAGTACGGGCCAGAAGCCGCCATACCCTTCCGATAACGTCTCACGGCTAGATTCGCTGCAGAAAAGCCCATCGGGCAAGATTCCTCGCTGCGCTCTGCATACATTCGACGCCCAACTGCGTAGCGCAGACCTCCGTTTTTGAGGTCTGCGGGTTTTGGCTGAACATCGCGAAAAGCCGCGGACCTGAACAGCGCAGGTCCGCGCTACACCTGCCCTGCTCGATGATTGGCAGCCAAAGATTGTGGACGCTTGGAATGACATAATTCCTTTTTCCGCAGCCTGTAGAGCCGCGCCCGATCCATGATTCAAAGTCGTGAAGTTTATGTCTTCTCGGTCCAGAACCGCTCGCTGAGATACTTGTCGCCGCTGTCAGAGAAGATCGTGACAATGACACCCTCTTGGATTCGTTCTGCGATGTGCAAAGCAGCAACCATTGCGGCGCCGGCCGAAACACCCGCCAGCAAGCCTTCCTCGCGAGCCAGACGGCGCGTCATCTTGTAGGCGTCCTCTGTTGAGATGGCAAGATCTTCATCAGCCACCGCCGGGTCGTAAATGGCCGGCCGGATAGCCGTGGCCATATGTTTCAGTCCCTCCAGGCCATGAAAAGCTGAATCGGGTTGGAAAGAGATGCAGCGGATCGAGGGCTTCAATTCCTTCAGGCGGCGCGACGTGCCCATGAACGTGCCGCTTGTGCCCAGCCCCGCTACAAAATGCGTGACGCGGCCTTCCGTCTGCTCAAAGATTTCCGGCCCTGTGGTCTCATAGTGGGCACGCCAGTTAGCGGGATTGTCATACTGATTGGCATAGTAGTAGAGGCTGGGATTTTGCGCCGCCAGCTTGCGCGCCATGCGGATAGCGCCGTCTGACCCTTCCATCGGGTCCGTGTAGATGATTTTTGCTCCGTAGGCGTTGAGAATCTGCTTACGCTCGAGAGAAACGTTCGACGGCATGCAGATTTCCAGGTGATAGCCGCGCACAGCGCAGATCATGGCATAGGCAATACCCGTGTTCCCCGAGGTGGAGTCAATCAGGATCCTGTCCTTACTCATCAGTCCCGCGCGCTCCGCTTCCAGGATGATGTTTCGCGCCGGGCGGTCTTTGACCGAGCCGCCCGGGTTGGCCCATTCCGCCTTGGCATAAACCTCCACCCCGGGGGGTGAGCGCGTGATCCGCTCGAAGCGGAGGAGCGGAGTGTTGCCAATCAGCGCCAAAACGTCCTGTGCTCCTCGGAGCGTTGACGGTGGCATTATGCCTGCTCTTGCATTCGAAACCATCAGTCCACTACATTCGCATTATCTTTGGAGAAGTGTCAAGAATGCAGCATGGTAAAGTGAGACACTGCATCTAAATCCCCATGGCTGAGCAGATTCGGAACAAATTCCGCTGGCTTGATATTCTCTGGCTGGTCTTTCTTGCGGGGCTCGCCGTGTTACCGCCTCTCCAGGAAATCCACAAGCAGATGATCCTGGCCGGCATCGGGCTCTTCCAGATTTTTGAGCGCAAGATTCTCAACGGCCTTTCCCCAGTCCATCGGGATTTCCTGAGCGTTCTGATAAAAGTCCTGCTCTCTGCGCTGCTGGTGTGGCATACGGGAGGAATCAACAGTAACTACTACCCCATATTCTACTTGCCGGTCATCTCCGCTGCGATGCTCTACGACACCTGGGGAACCGTGTTATGGACGCTCGTTTCCTGCCTTGCTTATGGCGCGTTCCTGCTCTCGGCGTTGCGGTTCTACCGACTGACGGTCGGCGGCGCCACAGAGCTGGCGCTTCGCTACTTGTTCTTCTTTCTGGTGGCTGTCGTGGTCAATCGGTTCGTCTCCGAAAGCCGCCGGCAGGCGGCCCGCTACCGCAAGCTGGCGGAAGCCTTAGGTGAAACGAACCGCCAGCTCGAGCAGGCGCAGGCGGATGCCCGCCGCTCAGAACGCCTTGCGGCGCTGGGTCAGCTTTCGGCAGGGTTGGCCCACGAGATTCGCAACCCGCTCGGCGTGATGCGAGGCTCCGCCGAGATTCTGAACGAGCGCGTTAAAAGCTCGGATCCCGTCACCGCGGAGATGGCGAGCTACATCTCAATCGAAGTTGAAAGATTGAACAACCTGGTGGGGCGATTTCTCGATTTTGCCCGGCCCTTGCACCTGAAGCTCGAGCAAGTGGAGATTCAGCCGCTCATCGACCGCGCGCTCCTTTCGGCGCGGGAGCGGTGGCCGGATGCCTGTGTAGAGACTGAGCGCAAGTACGCCCCAGGCCTCCGCCCGCTCCCGCTCGACCCCGAGCTCGCCGAGAGCGTTTTCACCAACCTTTTCCTGAATGCTTACGAGGCGATGCCCGGCGGCGGGAAGCTGCGCATCGCCGTCTGGCCAGACGAGTCTGACGGACGCCGGGGATTAGCTGTAGAGATCGAAGACACGGGGCCGGGAATCGCTCCCGAACAACTGGAACACATTTTTAACCCTTTTTTTACGACGAAGAAAACAGGACTCGGACTCGGTCTTTCGATTGTTTCAAAAGTTGTGGACGATCATAAAGGCTTGATTCGCCTGGTGAGCCGCCCGGGTGAAGGAGCGTGTTTCCGGCTGTTCTTCCCGGAACATTCATCGTCTGCGAGTTAACGCCATGCCGACTATTCTGATCGTTGAAGACGAAACCAAAATGCAACGCCTGCTGGAGCTCAGCCTCTCGGCAGTTGGCTATGCAACCCGCGCCACTTCAGATGCCGAGGCTGGACTCAACCTGTTGCGGCAGCAACAATTTGACCTGGTGATTACGGACTTGAAGCTTCCCGGAATGAACGGCCTCGACTTCCTGCACGCTGTCAAGCGGACCGACGCGCAGATTCCCGTGGTTTTGATGACGGCCTTCGGCACGGTAGAAACTGCTGTCGAAGCCATGAAGGCTGGCGCCAGCGATTATCTCCTGAAACCCTTTTCGCTTGAAGAGTTGAAGCTGATCGTGCGGAAGGAGCTGGACGTCCGGCGTCTTCAGGAGGAGAACCGTGACTTGCGCGAAGCGCTTGGTAAGCGGTACGAATTTAAAAATATCATTGCGCGCAGCGGGAAAATGCAGGAGGTGCTGAGCATGGTGGACCGTGTGGCGCCTTCCAATTCTACGGTGCTTTTAGGCGGCGAAAGCGGCGTCGGGAAGGACCTTGTCGCGCGCGCCATTCATCAGCACTCGCGACGCGCCTCGGGACCGTTTGTCAAGATCAACTGCGCCGCCATCCCGGAAAACCTCCTGGAAAGCGAGCTGTTCGGATACGAAAAGGGCGCCTTCACAGGTGCCGTCGCCTCCAAGCCGGGCAAGTTCGAATTGGCCGATAAAGGCACCATCTTTCTGGATGAAATTGGAGATGTGCCGCCTTCCGTTCAGGTGAAGCTTTTGCGGGTGCTCCAGGAGCGGGAATTCGAGCGGCTTGGGGGCACAAAAACTCTCAAGGTGGATGTGCGGCTCGTCGCCGCGACGAATCGCGACCTGCGCGCGGCGCTCGAACAGGGAACTTTTCGCGAAGACCTCTATTATCGTTTAAACGTCGTACCCATCAACATCCCGCCCCTCCGCGAGCACAAGGAGGACGTTCCCGATCTCGTGCGTCTCTTCATGGAACGCTTCACGCGCGAAGCCGGTAAAAAGGTGAGTGGCATAACACCTGCCGCGATGAAGAAGCTCATGGAATTCCATTGGCCCGGCAACGTGCGGGAGCTCGAAAATATCATTGAGCGCGCTGTGGCGCTCACGAATAACGCGGAAATTGACGCCGCGGATATCCAGTTGGATCTTTCTCCTGTGCCCCGTCCGGGGCTGGCCGCTTCACCAGTATTCCCTCCGGCGGGAATGACGCTCGAGCAATTTGAAGATGAAATCATCCGCGAAGCCCTGGCGCGCGCCAACGGCAACAAGAGCCAGGCCGCGCGCTTGCTCGGCCTCTCGCGTAATGCGCTGCGTTATCGTCTTTCCAAAATCGGCCTCGCCGACGAGGGTGAGGCGTGAGCGTCAGCGAAGTCCTTCGAATTCATTCCCAATAACTCCGAGACGGCGGAAGGTCTGCGCCAGCCCTCGTTCCCGGGAACGCGTGAATAAATTCGTTTGTTGCGCAAAAGTCATCGCCTGTCATTCTGAGCACCCACAGCCCTTTGGCTGCCAATCTGGGGCATGAACTCTGCGCCGGGCTGTCGCGGCTGGGGTAGCCACGATCAATTCGATTTTGAATTGGCCGTGGGCTTTTGCATGGCAAAGAAGCCTACGGTCAGCAAATTGCGCTGACCGTGGCTGCCAAACCACCGGGGGGCGAGTTCATGCAGAGGAGCAGAGCGACGGGGAATCTTGCCTCGGCCTTTCGCTGGAACGCGCGCCGGGCGAGATTCCTCGCTCTGCTCGGAATGACAGGTCCAAAAGTCTGCGACCAACCGGACTGTGACAGGCGTCGTTTGCGGACCCCTGGTGACCTTGCGAGACTGAAAATGGCTAGCGGGAAAAAGAACCACGGTAAAGGGGGAAAAGAGCAGCGATACGAACTCTATCTCATGCGACACGGCATCGCGGCGGATTCCGACGGGACCACTCCCGCCGACGATGCAAAACGCCCCTTGACTCCAGAAGGCAAGCTGAAGCTCAGGGCTAGCGCGCGTGGGCTTGAGGTCACAGGAGCAGACCTCGACTGGATCGTTTCAAGCCCGCTCAAGCGCGCGGCTGAAACCGCCGAAATCATTGCCGCTGAACTCGCGCCGGAGGCCGTCCTCGAACATTGCGAAGCGCTCGCCCCCGGAATGCTCACCGCACAAAAGCTGATTTCGTTCCTCTCCCAAAATGCGGAGAGGCATCGCGTCTTGGCGATAGGGCATGAGCCAAGCTTGAGTGAGCTGGCTTCGGAATTAATGGGGGCGAGCCAGCGCGCCAACTTCGCGTTCCGGAAGGGGGGCTGTTGCCTTATTACCTTCGACGAATTCCCTCCAAAATCCCCCGGTCTGCTGAACTGGTGGCTTACGCCTCGCCTCATGCGCAAGTTGAACGCCCATTGAAGTGCCACACCCCGGCTGCCAATCATAGCGCATGAGAAGAGCGCGGAGTTGTCCTTTAAACTCCGCGGCTATTGTTTGTGCCCGAACGAAATACCGCAGAGTTTCTGAGCAGCGAAACTCTGTGCTACGCTGCTCGTTGCTCGGGCTCTCGTCCTGAGCGGAGCCAAGGGGGTAAACTCCGCGAGTCGGGTAAGCGCTCTTGGACCGTTTTTCAAAGCAAGCGAAAATTGAAAGCGAGCATTTAAGTCTGCAGGTGTCTACCGTTTAGGTTCCCACTTCTTGAAAAACTCAACAAAGGTTTTTGCGCTCATGGATCCGGCGTCGCTGAACTGCCCTTGCGTCATCGCATAGAGCAGCTTGCCATGAGAATTCAGGATGGCAAGGGCAGGGATGCCTTTGCGAAGCGACATTCTGTATTCACGTACGATATCCAGGTTCCGGTTGTATATGCCCACATCGATCGGAACCACCAAAAAACTCTTGGCAATGATTGGCGCAAGCTCGCCCTGCTGCATCTGGTCGTGGAGGGCATGGCAGTCCGGGCACCAATTAGCGCCAAAATCGAGAACGATATTCTTGTGGCTTTTTGAAGCTTCGGCAATTGCGGAAGCAATCAGGCGATGCGCGTCAGCATGGTCGTCAAAGATTTGACCGCCGGCAGCCTGCGCAATGCAGCTTAGGAGGCAGAGCGTTAACGCCAGCGCAAAAGCCCGGTTCATCGGAAATGGACCTCACTTCAGCTTGTTGAAAGCGTCCTCGACCGATTTGAGATCCGAAGCCGTGAGCTCGCTCGGCAGCGGGTCTGCATTTCGGCGCGCGTAAATTTTGTCACCCTCTTTGGCCACTTCAGCGGTTTCAGTCTGATTCTTGGAGCCGAAATTAACTTTGACCGTGTACAGAGAATGGTTAAAGCCGAATTGATTCATGTCACCGTTTTTTGCCTCCGGAAATGAAGAGGCTTGGAGGCCGCGCAGCGCAGAGAGAAACGCATTCACATTATCGGAGGATGCGGCCTTTGCAGCCGGAGCGGTTTCCTTCCACTGGTTCTTGTTCTGCTCAAAGGCCCAGCGGCCCTTGGGAGTTGTCACCGCGAAGCGATGAACGCCAAACATATCCCAAGAGAACAGGTTTTTATCCCGAAAGTCGCTGGCGTTTTTTTGAAACTGGCTCACCGAGTCCTGGTCCAGTGTAAAAATCGGGCTGAGCGCGGAGTTCATGGCGTAGTAACCCTGGCTTGTCTTCTTCCCGACAAGGAGCTCCTGGCTGCCGCCTGGCGCCGTCAGCTTGATGGTGACGGCCGGCGCGGCGAGACCATATTTTGCCCCGTCCGTCTTTTCTTGGGAGGCGATGCTTTGCATCGTCATCGATTGGAGACTATCCACCAGGCCTTCCACGGTGAAGTGATCTGCTCGAACGTCGGGGGGCAGGGAAACTTCCCACACGCCTTCCGGATTCTTCACCAGCGTATAGCTCTGTTTCCCGGAATTCACGACAATGCGATTAATCTGGTCGGTATCGAGCGTAACCACCTGAGTGTCGCGGAGGTCAAACAGAGTCTTTTCCAGAGACGTTTTGGTGTCGGTCGAAAGGGTAAAGACGCGTGGGTCTCCGACGACTTGCGCATAGGCGCCGGTGCTGGTCGGCGTGTCGTCGCCGAGCAGCAGGGTGAACTGCCGGGGCGTGGAGTTAGCGGAGACGCGGATCGTTTCACCCGGTGGATCGAGACCGAACTCCTTCAGGTCAGCCGGATGAGCCGCGACCACCTGGGCCACCGTAGCACCCGTGAGGCTTTGGAGAAAACCAGCCACCTTCCCCTGGTCGGCATCAATCGGCCGCGGGCTCACAATGTTCCAGCTTTCTCCATTCTGCCCCTTCTGGCCTTTCCGCTCCAGCGTGAAGGTCTTACCATCACGCGAAGTCAACGTAAACGCCTGAACGCGGCTTGGCGCAAGCGGGAGAATTTTTTGGGCTGCGGTGGACGCCTCCTTTTTCTGCTCCACGCGGCTCTTATGCTTGTTCCACCCGGTGAAGAAGAACCAAAGGACCACCAAGATGATGATGGCGATCAGCGTGTTGAGATATCTTCGTGTCACCTTCGGCTCCACCAGACGCCAATGCCAATCACAATAACACAGACCGGTATGGCCAGGACGCGCAGCAACAGTCCCCCCATCTGGCTGGCCGTCAGATTCAGATGCTGGAAGCCGGGCACCTTGGGACGGATAGAAATGAGTCCCTCGTTCGAAGTCAGCCACTCCACCATGTTCATCACCAGGTCGCGGTTACCCTGGAATCCGAGGTAGGCATTGGAGGCAAGCAAAGAGGTTCCGGTAGCAACGAGCCGTCCTTGCTTGGCCGGTCCGCTGCCCGTGAGCGTCACGGCTACCGCCACGGTAAGAGGTCCCTTGATGTCCTTTCCCGGACGGTAGGAGACTTCCTTCATGCTGGCGTTGAAATTCGTCACGCCGAAGCTTGCGTCCGAAGTCTTGCAGAGTGCATCGACCGTTACTCCGGACTTATCTGACCCCGAAACGCCGAAAGAGCGCGCCAGCGGGAAGAGAGTAGCCGTGCGCTTGAGCGGCTGAACGATGGGATTATCTCCGTAGCTCAAGATCAGCGGCATACTCGGACCGGTGCCAAAGATCTGCCCTACCGGGTTCTCGTCAATCACCAGGTCATTGCGCAGCGTCACATTGTAATTCGAAAGCAGTTTGCTCAAGTTGGGCAGAGCGACTCCGGGATCGAGCAGCATCAGCACGCGCCCGCCGCCCTCCAGGTATTTTTGAATCGCGCTGACCTCCGGAGGAAGATAATCGCTCTTCGGGCCTGCAATCACGAGGGCGGAGCAATTGGCCGGGATTTGCATTTTCTGCATCAGAACAAGCGGTTCCACCTCGCTGTCTTCGTTCTGGAGAGCCTGTTTGAGCTTCGAATACCCGTCGCGGTCAATGCCTGCAAGATCGCGCTCCCCGTGGCCCTGAACGAAGTAAATCATCTTCTCGCCTTTCAACAGGCGAATGAGCGCGTTGCTAATGCCCTGCTCGGACGCGTCGGAGGCCCTCAGATGGTGGCTGCCGGCGCTGACGTAAATGGAGCCGTAGTTCTCGACGCCGAACCCGTGAGCAAGGCCCGGATCGCGGTTGGGATCTACATATTTGACGTGGATGTCCTTCGAGGCGGAGGAATAGAGTTTCATCAGGTCGCGCCGCTGCCGGAAACCGCTTTGCCGGTCAAAAACATAGATCGTCACGGGTTCATCGAGCCCCTTGAGAATCTTGTGGGTTTGGGGCGAAAGGCTGAACATTTTATTGGGAGTGAGGTCCAGATGATGGTCGTTACGGCTCACAAACCAATTGCAGAGCACAATGATGGCAATCACCACCGCGATATAAACGCCAAAATTCGCGCCGTGCACGACCTTTTTTTTCGTCTCGCCGGTTCGCTTCGGAAATTCGTGTTCTGCCATACTTACGGCCTCCCCTTGAGGGCTTCAACCGAGCGGGCGGTGAGGAAGAGCCCAATCACAATCACGGAAACGTAGTAGACCACGTCGCTCAGGTCGATGACGCCTTTGGCGAAATTGTCAAAGTGCGTGGTGAGAGATAAATAGGAAAATACCTTTCCTGCCGTGCTGCTGGAATAAGAGTTCACCCAATTCGCCACGAAGAGGAGCAGGAAAACCGCGAACGCCACCCCGCCGGCAATGATCTGGTTCTTCGTGAAGCTCGAGATCCACAAACCCAGCGCCAGCAGGCCAGCACCAAACAGAAACAGCCCTAAGGCATCCGCCAACAGCGGCAGAGCGCTGGGATTGCCGTACACAAAGAGAAAGGCTACATAAATGAAGGTGAGGATCATCAGCACAATGTAGAGCCCGAGGGCACCCAGGAACTTGCCCATGATGATCTGAAAATCCGTAAGCGGCGAAGTGAGCAGCAACTCGATCGTGCCGGAGCGCTTCTCTTCCGCAAAGAGCCGCATCGTGATGAGGGGAACCAGGAAGAGGAGCACCACCGTCAGAATGCCTTCAAAGAGCGGCCGGATAATCCATTCATTGATGTTGGGTGAAGGACCACCCATCCCGCCCATTTCCATCATCCGGAAGACCTGGACGATGTAAGTGGCCACGAAACTGTAAAAGAAAAAGCCGCACAGCGCGGAATAGATGGCCAGAACCAGGTACGCAATCGGTGAGTGGAAATAGGCACGAAGCTCTTTGCCCGCCACAGCTAATGTGTTTCGCATCTTAACTCCTCTTTAACAAACTAGAAACCAGGAGAAAAAAACAGGATAAAAACCACACGGTTGCTGAAAAACTCCTTGAGTGTGACCGAAGCACGAAAATTACCCCTCATCCGCCCTCCTTCGTCGGGCACCCTCCCCTGGGAGAGGGCTATCCTCGCGTCTTAAGCCCCTCTCCCGTCGGGAGAGGGTGGCGAGCGACGCGAGTCGGGTGAGGGGTCTCGCGCCGAAATTCTCGGAGCATGACACACTGAGGGAGTTTTTCAGCATCCTGATAGCTGTTCTGATTTCTAGTTTCTGACTTGTTCTTCGTGCGTCGTTAATTTCAGGAAGATGTCTTCCAGGCTCATGCCGCTGGTGCGCAGTTCCAGCAGCCGCCATTGGGATTCCACCACGGCTCGCGCCAGCTCGGAGCGTACATCTTTTTCCTTTGCCGAGTGGATTTCAAAAGTCGAGCGTCCGTTCGCCGCGCTGCTCTCTTCCACTCGGTTCACGCCCTCCACGCGCTCGAGCCGAGCTTTCATTTCGTCTCTGGGTCCTTCCGCCGTCACGAGAACGCTCTCGAATCCCTGGAGCCGCTGCGTCAGCTCGTCTGGCGTTCCCACCGCTGCTATCTTTCCGGCATTAATCACCACGACGCGGTCGCATGTCTTCGAGACTTCCGGCAGAATGTGGGTGCTGAGCACCACGGTGTGCTGCCCGGCGAGTCCGCGAATCAGTTCCCGCGTTTCCCGGATCTGGTTGGGGTCGAGTCCGGCGGTCGGCTCATCGAGCACCAGAACGTCCGGATTGTGAATCAGGGCCTGTGCGAGGCCGACGCGCTGCCGGTAGCCTTTGGAGAGTTTTCCGATTTGTCGCGATTGAACGTTCGTAATGGCGCACTTTTCACTCACTTCGTCGGCTCGCTTGCGAAGGTTAGCCCGCGGGACTCCCTTGATGCGGCCCACAAAAGCAAGATATTCGGAAACTCGCATATCCGGGTAGACGGGCGGATTTTCCGGCAGATAGCCGGTGTGTCTTTTGGCTTCAATAGCCTCTTCCGCCACGTCATAGCCCGCCACCTTCACCTTTCCGGAGGTTGGAGGCAGATAGCCCGTGATCACACGCATCGTGGTCGTCTTCCCCGCGCCATTGGGACCGAGAAAACCCAGCACTTCTCCTTTCGAGACCTCAAAGCTGACGCCGGAGACGGCCACGAAAGGACCATAGCGCTTGGTTAACTGCTGGACTTCAATCATAGAACCCTTTCTTTTCTTTCAGGATATGCGGTTGCGGTGAGGTGCGCAGCCCGTTCGGGCGGAAGAAACAGCCGTGTTCCTGATGCCTGTTAAAACAAGCTCAATATAAATACGAATACCAAAATTTCATGAAGGTTGCCAAGGGTTTTATTGTACAAGGGTTTTATTCTAGGTAAAGCAACATCTGTGAAGCGGGTTCGAAAATGCTGTGTTAGCGGCGGCAATTAAAGCTTCGGACAGGTGTGGCGGAATTGGTCCTTCTTCAGTAAGATCGTGGTGTATCGGAAAACGGGAGTTGAGCGGATGACGGCAGAAGAGATACGGATTGAAGAATCGCGGCAACGGAAAGTCTATTGGAAGCGCTGGGGGCCTTACCTCAGCGAGCGGCAATGGTCAACCGTGCGCGAGGACTATAGCGCCAACGGGGACGCCTGGAACTACTTCCCCCATGATGAGGCGCGCTCCCGCGCGTACCGCTGGGGCGAAGACGGCATTGGTGGCATTTCCGACCGTCATCAACTCATTTGTTTCGCCCTTGCCTTCTGGAATGGCCGCGACCCCATTTTAAAGGAGCGGCTGTTTGGGCTGACCAGCCAGGAAGGCAACCACGGCGAGGACGTGAAAGAATATTACTTCTCGCTCGAAGGCACTCCAACGCATTCCTATATGAAATTTCTCTATAAGTATCCCCCGGCGGAGTTTCCCTACACGCACCTACGCGATGAAAACTGTCGCCGTACCCTGAAG
>JBOGJS010000150.1:0-26392 GCA_050745365.1 Terriglobia bacterium | reverse complement strand
GAGAGGATGCCGCGTTCGAGATCAACATCCCCCACTCTCAATCCCAGCAACTCACCGATGCGAAGGCCCGTAAGGATACCCAGGACGAAAATCGTCCGGGCGGGCTCCGCAAGGCTTCCGCGAGCTTCCCGATCTCTTCAAGGGTAAGCACACGAGGAACACGCCGGCGCTCCATCCGTGGCAGCGTGACGCCCTTGGTGGGATTATCTTCAATCCATCCCCAAAGGACTGCCGTCCCCAACATCTTGCTCATCACGTTCCGCAGATGGACAAGCGTTTGTGGCGCAGCCCGGACGTTCGCCAGGTCTCGCTGCTCCAAACCAGAGAGCTTCATCTCCGAAACTTTAGTGACGCGGCTCCCCACAGCATTTACCTTGCTTGTCGTGATCGAGGGGAGCTGTTCCCAGGTGTGATGTTTACCGAGGACCACATCACGCACGGCAGCGCCTATCCAAGCCTCCAGCCTCAGCGCAAATGAGTCGAGTGCGGTGCACAGGTCTCGCAAGGCCGCGGCCAATCCTTCTCTCGTTGCGCGGTCCAGATAGGCAAGCGATCCCAAGATGGGCCTGTCCTGCCCATCTACAGACTCGATTCTCGCGACGAATTCCTTTTCCTTCAGAACAAGATCATTGAACAGTTGCGGCTCCAACAGAGAAACCAGTTCCGGTAGTACTGGGACATCGTTATCAGCGCTGCTACCGAACTCTCGCGCCAGCGAGAGTAATTCCAGCGCCTCGCCGTTGATTAAGGGAGGCGGGCCGTCAAAATGACCAGCGCCGGTCACCCACTCAAATTCGGCGGTCTCTTTTCCCAGTCTTTCTGCCAAAGCTTGCGGACTGCCCCGGTATCCACCATAGCCGAGGTCAACGGATTGGGTTTCGCCTGTGCGGATTTGCTTCAGACTGGTGTAGGCTTCGGCCAGTTCACGCCGCGAGTGATCTAAGCCAGATTGTAGTTTGCGGATTTGTGCGCGGCTTGTGCCTGTATCCCACGTGTTCAAGCAATTCAAAATGCCTTGGTTTGACTCCTCAAGCTCGCGCAGCGCTGCGGTATCATCTCCCATGAGAAATACACAAAGCGGAGAAACCTCCGCAGGGAAGTAATTCTTCAAGACGCGCAGTGCGCGGGCAGTATGGCTGGTCACCAACAGCTTCTGACCTGTCGCGAGCAGATGGCAAATTAGGTTCGTAATCGTGTGTGATTTACCCGTACCCGGCGGCCCTTGCACTAACACACCATGGCGGCCCTGGAGCTTGCGGGCGATTTGCAGTTGTGCCTCGTTCGCAAGAAGAGGAAAATACAATTCCTCCGGGGCGGAATCGCCTTCGAGGGCGTCGCCACCATCGCCGGAACCCGTGTCGTCGCTTATGCTGACGAGCTTCTCTACTCCAGGAGGGACTAGCCCGCCGGATCTGAGTTGATTTGCAATTTCATCAAAGATCCGGACCAAGTTTCCTTCTGTGCGCTTGCGGACGATCAACGCCGGGGCAAGAGTCATATGCGGACGGGTGGGATCGCCGGCACCATCGGACGGCTCCAGCGTCAGGCTTAGAGCATTCTCAGGGGTAAGTTGATGAAAATACGCATTGAGTGAGTTGACCAACTCAGGCCCGGACCAGATCTCGTCACCAATTCCCGAAAGCTGCTGTTGAATTTGGTTCTGGACCTCAGGCAAGGGACGGTCTTGAGGCTCAAGCATGTCTTGCTCAAGTGCAAGACGGGCCCCAGCCGCGGCGGGTGCCACAGAAATTACTGCGGTCTTGGAGTCGAATTCGACGGTTGCTTGGGAGACGACGACGTGACGACGGACGTTCGGACCATGCGGCGGCTTCCAGGTCAGCAGCCCCGCTCCGACCACTACCTCGTATGCCTCTCCCAGCCGATCCTGCATCTGGTACGCGGCAAACAGCTGGTTGTATACGGATTGAATTGTCTCTAACCGACGATCTTCTAAAGCCCAAGGCCACCAGACGTTCTCAACGTAAAGCTCCCACTGTCGGGTAATAGCTGGATAATCTTCCAATCTCCGAATGACCGTCTGACGCTCGACTTGGTCCCCGGAAGAGCCCATACTGAGTTCTTCAACGATGCTTTCCCTGAGTGGAGGGGCGTCCAGCGAAGAATCAGCGAGATCGCGCCGGTTTAACCAGGGAGCTAAAGTGGGCGGTGGGTTTGGGGGCGCCTTCCGGTGGGGACGCTCTATTCTAATCCAATCCTCGTAAGCGCTCTCGCGTCCGAGATCCCACGCGGCGCAATAGCACTCTTTTTCTCGCGGAATCTCACCCCACCAAATGACCTGCTCGTATTCGTCGCAGTTGCGCTTGACATCACTTCGTAGCGCAGTGAGTTCCTTGAGATACGTGAATAGACGAGTAGCTCTGTCGCGGATCAAGCCTTCGAGGCCTGCGTCCTCGGACAGCGATGTGACCATGGCGGCACCCCTCCGTTACCGTATATTCAACCTGAGATACCCCGCCGAGTCAATAGCACAGCGAGTTAGAGTTTATGGGGCAGACCACCGTTTCAAAGGAATGCGCCCCAGCAGTTCAGAGGCTGGACTGTCGATCCCTTGCGGACCGACTGTAGGGATTTTTGTAGGGACTTTCGGTACGGTGCCGAGTTGACCTCGTCGAAGAGAATCTTTTCGGCGGAGTGCGGAATTCGGATGCACCATTTTGCAGCAACAAATGTAGGGGATTTTGTAGGAGTGCTCTTTCAAAATTGGGCCAAAAAACGATCAATGGAGCATAACGCCGCCCTCACGATAGCCCGGTTAAGTTCTCAAGATCGAGCAACATATCGCAACCGTGGGAATCGTGTAAGTTGCTGATTGCATTACTGTTAACTGAAGGGTGCCGGTTCGAGCCCTGCCCGAGGAGCCATTTCTTTTCAGCAGCTTAGAAACATGCCGACACTCGTTTTGACCCGGTTTTTGCAACCCAGGTAGGGCTTTTGTAGGGACACCCCATATGAACCTATAGAACCAGTTGGCATTACCTCGCAAGGCTGCATTCGGGTGCTGACTGTATACGAGAATTGCGGGCGACCTTGAGGGGGGCCACACTCCGGCGGCGAGTCCTTCACCAACAAAATCATCAATGGCGGGCGCGCGGATCTCCCGACTCCGGCTCTCCCCGCAGCATTCAAAGGGAGGCTACCGGGCCAGGATCGAGACGCACGGGCTGGTTCTGTGGCACTGAGCAGATCTCTGAAAGGGCGGAGCGAATCTGGTTTCTGAACGTTTCGACTGAAAACCGCTCGTCGATGCTGGCAAGCGCCACCGCCTGAAGGCGTGCACGAATCTCGTCGCTGCTTAGCAGACGACGCAAACAATCCGCTAGCGCCTCGGCGTCTCCAGGGGAAGCCAGGAATCCATTCTTACCGTCGTGAACGATTTCGGGGATGCCGCCCACGCCCGAGCCCACGATGGGCAGTCCCCATTGCAAAGCTTCCAGAGCAACCATGGGAAGGCCTTCGCTGATGGTTGAGGGAATCGCAAGCGCGTCGAAGACTGCATAGAGGGGATTTGGATCATCTTGATATCCCATCCAGTGAATCCTGTCCTCCAAACCCAACTGACGCGCCGAGGATTTCAGCAGTTGAACATAGCGTGCATCGCCATCATTGTTCTCTTCCGGCGCGCCAACAAAGGCGATGTGGATATCGATCCCGCGGCTTCGGAGGCGCGCTGCGGCCCTGAGAAGGACATGATGTCCTTTCTGCGGAGTAATGCGACCCACTAACCCTACCAGGCGCCGTGAGGACGTGCGAAGCGCCAGGCTGCGGGCTAACTTCGACGCCGCTTCGCTATTCGCGGCTGCGGACTTCCGTACCGGATTGTAAATGACTTGCATTATGCAGCCGAGCCTGGGGTTCTTCCGGGACAAGGCTGCGGCTGAAGTTTGAGAACACGCGATGATTTTCGTCGCGTGCCGGGCGGCGGCGCTGGCCGCCCAAAGATCTGTGCGGCGCGTCATCGTCATGTGCAGGTGAAACACCGACGGCCGCCCGGTGATCCGGGCGGCGAGCAGACCGGCCACCAGGCAGCGGGGACTGTTGATGTACACCAGCACCGCGTTTCGCTGGCATATAAGCCGGCGCAGTCGCAAGGCGCAGCGTACGCTGCGGGGGCCGAATGCCATCATGTCAGCCAGCGACTTTGGGCCGGAGCGATACCGGCCAAGCGGAAAGAACACGGTTTCGATTCCGCGCCCGCGAAGCTCCGCGGCGAATGGGCCGTCTCCGGGAAACGCTACGATGGGCTTAAAATACGGTTGGATGGCGCGTAACACCTCATCCAGAACACGCTGAGCTCCCGAGCGCCAACTCTGCTGTTCGAGAAACAGAATCGTCCGCTCCGTGGATACTCTCTCTGACCCAGCGGTTTGGTGCTTTGGTCCAAAATAGCCGTGCGTAAATCTCAGTCCCATCTGCATATCCGGCGGCGCCTTGGGCTACGTAATCCCTCCGCCGCTGTGTTTCCTGGATCGCTGATTGTGCAGCGTGTGCGGTACCAGCGGCCAGACTCTAGTCCGTATCTCATGGTTGCCCACACGTGATGCCTCACTCGTCGAGATACATACCATGCTTGCTTCCACTCCGTGACAATACGGGCACGGAGGTTTAAGGAGCCGCTCCGAACGGCGCGGTTGGGCCTATGGAGCGGGAAGAGAATCTTATGCCGGATTTGACGCCAAGCAGCAATGTCTTCGATGAACTCCCGATGCAAAAACAGGCTGAACTTGTTATTCGAGAAATTGCTGAGCGCCGACTCTTCCCCGTACCGTTCGACCCATAAGGTAAGCGGCCGCGGTAAATTCCCCACAATCTCCGCCGAAACGCGCGCCGGGAGAGTTCCACCGAACAGTTTTGAAGCAAGCAAGAATACGACTCCAAGGATCTCGGCCACACGTTGATTGTGATCGAGCCGCGCGATGAGCCGGCTCCAGAAGGCAAAATCATGTGTTCGGTGCTCAAGAAAATAGGCGATGTCACATAAAGAGCAAAGACGGCACCAGTTACGTAAAATGTGACGGAACACGTGCAAACCCTGGAAGATCAGTTCGTCCTCTCCGGAGAGGGCGAAATAGCGGAAAGGCGGTCGCGAACACGCTTGGCCGCCTAGTTCACGTGCTTGGCGGTGAGCCAGCATGTCAGCGGGGACCGGCAGAGGAAGCTTGAGTATATCTGCATCCCAGAAGCGGTAGTGCAGCTCGATTGTGCGGGGAAAAGCGGCGCTATATAGATCATCTCGGCTTCGCGGGCTATACGGATGGCGCTTCTCGTGGAAGTACACCATCGGATGATCGTCCTCCCGAGGCTTACGAATGAAGCCGGCGGCCCGTAATGTTCGTTCGGCACGGCCCACCGATTCGGCCGCTATCAAGTAGTCGTAGTCATAAGACGGCCGCAAGAAAACATCGGAGCAATATTCTGGAATAAGGGCGAAACCCTTCAGGACGGCGTACCCGACATCCGCCTCCTCAAGGCATCGATTAATTGAATCGAACTCATCGGCCATCGCACGAACTCGTGCGCGGTGATCCACAAGACTTCTTTCCAAACGCACCCCGATATTAAGCGGGATTCTGTTCTCTTCTCCCAACCCTTTTAGCCGTTCCCAGAACAGGAGAGCGATGCCGCACTGATCCAGCCAGCTGAGAATGTCTTCCCAACCGCGCCGGCCGACATCAGCGAGGACGCGAGGAAATTTAGAAGGTGGGGAGGATGCCCTGAGGAACTGCACAAACTCCCGGGCAACGGCTCGATTCATACCCCGTCCTCCAGCGAGGCGTGCGCAGTCAGCAACTCGCAATACATTTGCGCCGCGTCTTTCGGATTCTTGCCATAGCGCAGCTGATACGAAGGCAATCTAGCGAGCCGTTTCAAAACTGCGGCACGATTTACTTCAAAGCAGGCATCATCGCGCAGAGGGGGAGTTTTTCTGAGCTGCGCACCCAATTCGCCAGCTGTCAAACGACGGAGCCGAGGCTTGCCCAGCCTCTCACGTTCCAGAAATACACACGCTGCTGCGGTCGCGCTGTGCGCCTCCGGCAGCCGGTATTGTGGCGTCTCGAAGCATAAGAATGTGGACCGTCCGTAAGTAAATGGGCGGCCCCTTAGACCAATTTCCGGAAGATATCGGGCCGTTTCCCTTCGGAATGCCGCCGGCCAGAACTGGCCCCAGATCCGAACAGTTCTGCCCGCACGTTCGGCATAACTCGCTTGATCGGCGTGGACCTTAAATCCCATCTGGGAAGCGTAGTAACTGGAAGTCGTCTTGCCGCTCCGGGGTGAACCGAAAACCAAGAGCGCTTTACTACTTTGGGCGACGCATGCCGCCGAAATCGGAACCAGGTCCAGTGCTCCGGTTGTCAGATCGAAGAGCGTCGCAAGGAACACACTGCTGAATCCGGGTCCGTCCTGCACCAGTTCTTCGGATATGAATGCAATTGCTTCCCGTGCCTCAATGTCGACGGCGAAAAAACTCCGCTGTCCGAGGTTGACGTAACGCAAACCCGGACAGGAGAACCCAATCATTTCAGGCCACGGTGGCCGTAAACCTGACGACTTGTCGGAGACGATTCTCCAAAGGAAGTGGCACGGACCTGAGTCCACCCTGGGGTATCGCTCGAAAAGCCGAACGACACGACTAAAAACGCGGTCGCAATTGGTTTCGAGCCGCAGGTTTCGTCCCATCAGCTTGACGCTTACGGCCAAAGGCGTGGCCGTGAAGCGGCGTAGCAGGTCAACGTGCTTCGCCGCAGCCTGGGTTCCAGTTAGTCGCTCGTTCAAACAGATGCCTCCGAACCCCGTCATACGAGGAACCCGGCAAGCTGCCGGGCGACAGTACGAGGCTCGCCTCCGTATTGGAGGAGCCAACTTCCGCGGCGAGCCAGGCTTTCGATCGTCACCAACTGCTGGCGCAGTATTTCCGCCGTTTCCGCTAACATCCCTTGTTGAAGTCGCTCTGATGCCCTTTCGGCAGAGATTTCAGTGAGGGCGAAGCCAACAGAGAATTGCCGCTCAAGGAAGATCAAGGCGCACGGATCACAGGATCGCGACCGGCGAAAACCTAGTTGCACTTCCGGATCGACCTCATAGGCCTGCTCCCCATTCAGAGAAATTCCCACGTCAAAATTCTTGAGTTCGGGAAAATGATTAATCGCATCCGGTAATAGCTTGAGGCGGGGGGCCAAGCCCCATGCGCTGAGACGATTATCCCTCTGCGAAAAATATGTCCAGTCATCGGAGAGGAAATCGAATCCCTCGCGAGCAAGCGCCATCGTAAGCGTTGATTTTCCTGATGCGGAACGGCCCGCGAGAACCAACCCCAATCCGCCGCGGGCGACGCAACCGCAATGAAGTCCCGTCACCCCAGCCGTAGGACCTAATACGGTCACCAGCGTAGGAAGAATTACCGCCTTCCAGTGCTGCTGGTCAGCACCCATCGACGGGCAGAATCGCCCGATTGCCCGCGAACCGCGGCGATCGATCAGAATGGAGTTCTGTTGATCCAAACCCACGAAAAAGAGATCTCCCAGGCCTCTGACATATGGCTTCGGCCAGGGAGGCCCCGCGGTTAGTTCGCCATCCACCCAGAACCGAAGCCGGAAATCTGCCCGTCTGGCAGGCCTCGAGATCGGGACAAATGTATCGCGAGCCGCTTCAAGGATTGCTGCACAGTTCGTTGATACGTCGCACGTTGCGCCGGCAGCCAGGAAATACTCCCGCAGTGGTGTCCGCGCCCTCTTTCTCAGAAAATCGCTCATGGCTGCCGCTGGGTCGTTCAGATGCATCACAAGTAAGCAGTTCCTTCGCACCATAACACGATTCCACGCAAATAAATCGCACCGCAAATAAAATCTACAAACCGTTGACATTCTGCTGACAATTGCAGACCCCACATTGCCATCATAATTAGCCACACGGCAGGAAAATGGATTTCTCGATGTGAGGCGTTTGATGCGGGCGCGGCCAGCCGCAAGTGGACTGATTGAATTTGGGTTCGGAGAGAAGAGAATGGTTCCTCGATTCCTTCAATTTGTACTCTGCTTTTGGATCGCGGTCATCTGCGCGGCGTCAGGACAACAGTTGCTTATTGCTGCCGGATCGGCAGCAGCTCCTGGAAGTTCGGTTTCTTCTTCCGCTGAGCAAGGCACTCCGCGCACCGGCGTGGCCGGCGACCGCCTGGCACGAAGCTTGGGAGTAGAGTTCGTGAAGGGGTCAACCTCTCGCCTGATCGTAGATCGCAACGGCAAGAAGTACCTGATTGACTTGATCACTCGCTCAATCCGGGAAATCGATCCGCCAGCAGAAGCGCCCGTTACAGGTCAGACCCGGCCCGTGCGGAGTTCGTCACTTGCGCAGACGCAAGCAGAAGGAGCCTTCGTTTTCAAACAAAACTGCGCGGCCTGCCATGGCGCGGATGGCAAGGGCGTCGCCTCTCTCAGAACGCCGGACTTCACGAATGCGCGGGTACAAGCAAGTATTGGCGAAGCCGAGATGCTGCAAATCATCCGGAACGGAAAACCGGGCACCCCGATGCCGGCATTCGCGGGAAAGCTGCCGCTCGAACAGGTCCTGGCGGTCAAGAGTTTCATTCGCTCTCTTGGTTCCCGGAACGGCATGGCAGAGGCGCCCAAGGCTCAGGCATCTACTGCGCAGAAGCAGAACATTTATGAGCCCGGCGACGACAAGCTCGTGAGCCTGCCGACCGGCCGGCGCCTTGACCGACACGGTCTCTACCTCAACTTTGCGCACCGGTTTCCGTTCGATCCTGCGTTCTCCGGCACGGCGCGCGGCGGAGCGTTGCTGGGGCTGGACGGCGTTGCGCTGCCCTCTTTTGGATTACGCTACGGAGTAACGAGTCGGCTGACGGTGGGCATTTATCGGGAACCGAGTCTCCTCGGCCGTCCCATCCAGCTCTCTACGGGCTACAACTTCCTGGATGAGCACGACGGCGCTCCGCTTAATGTTGCAGTTCGATTTGCAATACAAGGGCAAAATGATTTTCTCAAGAACTACACAGAGAGCGTCGAGGGCATCGTCTCACGAAGCTTGCGATCACGGGCGCAGCTCTACCTGGTACCGACGCTTTCGTTCAACAACCGTCCACTCGAGCTAGTCTCCGGGTTCGAGTCGAGCGACATCGTGAACCTGCCGGGACACAACACCTTTTCACTCGGGATTGGTGGCGCATTGGATATTCGTCCGACCGTGGCGGTGCTCGCGGAAGTGATTCCGACGCTCGCCAATGGGAGACCCATGGGGATTCTACGTCCCGCATATTCCTTCGGTATTCAGAAGAAGATCTGGCGCCATGCGTTCACCTTTGGATTCACGACGGCTCCCGGGGTGTCAGCGGCGGATCGCGCCGGCACGCGCGCCAGTTTCCTGGGGCTGCCCAACGCCGACACGCCCTCCGGGTTGTTCATCGGTTTCGATTTAACGCGGCAATTATTTTGAGATTCGAATATGAATAAATCACGCACAATCGTATTCTTCATTCCCTCATTTTCTAGCATCGAGGCCACCGCACCGCTGGGGCTGCTTGCGATCTCGACGCCGCTTCTGCGCGCCGGATACAGCGTCCGTATCATTGATTCCACGATTGCTCCGGATTACAGAAAGCAGGTTCTTGAAGAAGTAAAAGATGCGCTGTGCCTCGGTGTATCCCTTGTCACAGGTCCGATGATCCGGGAGACGGTAGATATCTGCCGCGCCGTCAAGAGATGGAACGCGAACTTTCCCGTTATCCTTGGCGGCTGGCATCCCTCCCTGCTCCCGGGCCAAACCCTGGAGGCGGATTTCGTGGATATCATTGTCCGGGCGCAGGGCGAAGAGAGCATGCTCGAAATCGCCCAACGGCTCGAAGACGGCGCTCGGGTTGATGATGTGAACGGCATCGGATACAAGCGCGATGGTGCACTCCATTTCACGCCGGAGCGACAATTGAAGACGCTCGACCAGTGCCCGCCTAAGGCATATCAACTTGCCGACTTTGACGCTTACGAGCGGATCTGCGGCCGCCGGTGGGCGATGTACGTTTCCAGCCTTGCCTGCCCATTCAACTGCGCTTATTGCACCAATGCCGGCGTTTATGGCCGCAAATGGAATGCCCTTCCCGTCGAACAGGTCGTTGAGGAAACGATCGCGCTCGCACAGCGTTACCGGCTCGAGTTGCTTTGGATGGCGGACGACAATTTTCTCGTTGATATTGGGCGCGCCCTTCAGATTGCTGAAGGCTTGGTTCGGGCAGGCGCCCGCTTCAAATGGAGTATTCAGGCTACGACGAATCTGACCGCCCGGCTAAGCGTCGCCGAACTGAAATTGCTGCGTCGCTCCGGGCTGCACCAGATTTGTCAGGGCATCGAGACCGCATCACCGGCGGTGATGAAGCTGATGAACAAGGGATTTCAAAACCTGGATGATATCTACCAATCGATAGCGCGTTGTCTGAAGGCTGGAGTTATTCCTTCTTTCAACATCATTTTTGGATTTCCCGGTGAACAGGTGAAGGAGCGCCGCGAGACCGTGAACTTCATGATGGACGTCTGCCGGCGGTTCCCGGGAGCCGAATTCTGGACCAATATCTTCACACCTTATCCGGGGTCGCCCATCTTTCATCGCGCGAAGGAAATTGGGATCGAGGTGCCTGAGTCACTCGAGGGCTGGGCCGATTACTTCCCGCGCTATACGGTTCTGCCGTGGCTGAAGGGCAGGGAGCACGAGCGAGTTCAAACCATGCGGGATTATCTTCGTATTGCCTTCAACCGTGCTCCCATTGCCGCGAACCGCCACGGCTGGCTGGCCACCAGGGTTCGCAGCCTCACCAGCTTCCCGGCACGATGGCGCCTGGACCGCGATTTTTACGACTTTCCCGTTGAGCTGTGGATCAACCGCAAGCTGCAGAACATCGTGACGCTGCCTAAGCCGCAAGTGGATGCGAAGCGGCTTGAACCGGCCTCCGCACCGAGTTGCACATGAAGAACAAGGTTGTCCTTTTTTATCCGCCCTATGGAGGTCCGCCTTTGGGCGCGCCTCTATCTCTCCTCTCGCTCGCTTCACCACTACTCAAATCGGGGTTCGAAGTGTCGCTGATCGACGGTGCCATTACTCCTGATTATGAAGACGTAATTGCCCGCGAAATGCCGGGCGCCCTGTGCTTTGGCGTCTCACTGCTCACCGGGCCGATGATCAGGACGGCGATCAGGGTGTGCCGGCGGGTAAAGGAGGCGCATCCTGATTTACCGATCATCTTTGGCGGCTGGCACCCGAGCCTCGTGCCCGAGCAAACACTTCAAGCCCCGTTTGTCGATGCCGTTGCCCGCGGCCAGGGCGAACTGACCTTACTCGAAATCGCGCAGCGGCTGAAAGAGGGGCGGACATTGCAGGGCACTCGCGGCGTCTCACACAAGCTCGATGGCCATATTGTCGATGAGCCTGACCGGCCGGTGGAGAATGTCAATAATCTTCCCTCTCCGGCTTATCACCTGGTGGATTTTGACGCATATGCAAAAGTTCGCGGCCGGCGAGAAATGGGATATGCCACCAGCGTCGGCTGCCCATACTCTTGCAACTATTGTACCGACCAGGTGTTCTACAGGCGCAGATTCAACGCCTACCGGGCGGAGCGCGTGATCAGCGAAGTCTCGGAATTGGTGGAGCACTACGGCCTGCAGGAAGTGGCATTCCTGGATTCAAACTTTCCCGTCGATGTGAAGCGCGCGCTACAGATTGCGCGAGGGTTCATTGAAAACCGGTCGAAGTTCCGCTGGACGGTCCAGGCTTCCACCGACCTCCTCTGCCGGATGAGCGATGAGGATGTACTCCTACTGGGAGAAAGCGGGCTTAGCCATATGGGGTTCGGCACCGAAAGCGCTTCCCAGGAAGTTTTGGCATTGATGAACAAAAAACATCAGCGGATCAACGATATGTTTGAAACGGCCCGGAAGACCGAACGAGCCAGGATTCGTGTGACATTTAATATCATCCTGGGCTACCCCGGCGAAACGAAAAAAGACCGCCTGGAGACCTTCAGAACCATGGGCGATATCGCACGCACGTATTCCAACGTGAGCTTCTCGCCCAACATTTTCACACCGTATCCAGGAATTCCGATGTGGCCGCAACTGAAACAGCTGGGTGTCCGCGAGCCTCAGTCCTTGGAGGAGTGGAACGATCTTCCGCTCGGGAAGAACGTCCTGCCTTGGCTGCAAGGTGAAGATCTGAGGCTACTCCGGCGCATGCTGGAATTCTTCCTGCTCAACAATCAGATTCGGAAGGCTACAGCGGGACATCCTTGGCTGCGACGAAGTTTCCGGCGCGCGCTCGGCAGCCCAGTACGGTGGCGTATGCGGAGGAGCCGGTTCGGGTTTCCGTGGGAGCTTTGGGTGGCGAGGGTGAGTGAGCGCCTGGTTACCCGCCGGTCGCTGCTGACCGGCCAGCCCCTCGCGCATAGCATTCAGGAGGTTTGCTGAATAGCATGGTCGACGTCCTTCTGACACATTCTTACCACCTTTTTTACGATCCCAAGCAGGTCCGGAAGATGCAGCCCTATCCCCCGCTGGGAACGCTCTATGCGGCGGCATTGTTGCGCCAGCACGGATTCTCAGTCGCCTTGTTCGATACGATGTTGGAGGATCCTGAGCGCGGTTTCCCTGCTGCGCTCCAGCTTCATCGGCCTCGCTTGGTTGCGGTTTACGAGGACAATTTCAATTTCCTGAGCAAGATGTGCCTCACGCGGATGCGCGAGGTCGCTTTTGGAATGGTCGAGTATTGCCGGGCTGCTGGAGCTGTTGCAGTTGTGAATGGGTCTGACGCCTCAGATCACGTTGCAGAATATCTCGAGCGGGGTTTCGATTATGTCCTCCTTGGAGAGGCGGAATGGACGCTGCTCGACTTGGCAAATTCGCTTGACCGCCAGCCTCTAGACCCCGAACAGGTTCCGGGCCTCGCATTCCGGCGCGGATACGGCGAGGTAATGCGGACACCGCCTCGTCCGCTCCTTCCGGACCTGAATAAACTTCCCTTACCTGCGCGCGATCTTGTCGATATCAACCGGTATCGCGAGCTTTGGAAAGCCTCTCACGGATTCTTTTCTTTGAATGCGACGGCCAGCCGAGGTTGCCCTTTTCGGTGCAACTGGTGCGCCAAGCCGATCTACGGCAACTCCTTCCACATACGGTCGGCCGAAAGCGTAGCTGAGGAGATGCACCAGATCAAAACGCTGTTTGGTGCTGAACATATCTGGTTTGCCGATGATATTTTTGCGCTCAAGCCAGGCTGGGCTAGGGAACTGGCAGACGGCGTGGACGCGCGCGGTGCCGTCGTGCCTTTCAAAATGCAATCGCGCGTGGATTTGATGACGACCGAGACGGTGAAGTCGTTGCGGCGCGCCGGCTGTAAAGAGGTCTGGATGGGGGTCGAATCAGGCTCGCAGAAGGTTCTTGATGCCATGGATAAGGGCACAAAGGTCGAGTACGTCCCAATCGCTCGCGAGAACCTGCGCCGTTGTGGCATCCGCGCCTGCTTCTTTCTTCAATTCGGATATCCGGGTGAGACTTGGGAGGACATCCAGCAAACAATCCGGCTCGTGCGATCCACGCGGCCGGAAGATATAGGTGTCTCTGTCGCGTATCCACTGCCTGGAACAGAGTTCTATAGACGGGTCCGGGAAGAGCTGGGCAGCAAGAGGAACTGGATGGATAGCGACGATCTCGCAGTGATTTTCAAAGGGCGATACCCCACCGAGTTTTACCTTGCGCTCAGAGATGCTCTCCATGAGGAGGTTAAAGGCTGGGCTGAGGCAGCAGCTCCACCGCATGCCTCAGCCGACAGCCAGGCTTTCGGATTTCCGGAGCACGCGAAGCGAACCGACGCGCTTTGGAAGCGGGTCGAGCGGCTGGAAAAAGGCTGTCGCGCGCACCAAGTTTCGTGTTCGGCGTTGCCCGCCTGAAAGGCTGACGTGTGCTGGTTGGCTGCTTGGAAGCAGCTTGTTGAAGAAACCACTTCCGCCTGATTATTGGCTTACCTCCGATATAGCTGCTGCAGCCGAACCGGGCGGAAGTTGGGGGATATGTGACTCCCTTATCCGCGCCGTGGATACGGTAAGCCCCTGCGGGTGAGGATGCAGAATCTGAACTGGAGTTTTGCTGCGCGCGCTGGGACGCATGGATCTTCTCCTGACTCACGGCTATTTTCTCTACGAGGACCCGAAGGAGCTTCAGATTATGAAGCCCTATGTCCCACTCGGAATCCTTTATCTCAGCTCCCACTTGCGCACCCAAGGGTTCGGCGTGGAGGTGTTTGACACGACGTTCAGAAAGCCGGAGGACCTTTTCAATCTGATCCACTCGACCGCTCCTTCCGTGCTCGGAATCTATGCAAATCTGATGACCCGGCCGAACGTGATACGCATCCTGCGCGAGGCGAAACAAGCCGGTTGGAAAACAATCGCCGGAGGCCCTGAACCAGGGGCTTATGTGGAAGAATACTTATCGGCGGGCGCCGACGTTGTCGTGATCGGAGAGGGCGAGAAGACGGTTGAGGAACTTCTTCCGGTGCTTCGCACAGGCGCTAGTTCCATGCTGAGCAACGTGAGTGGGATAGCTTTTCGCGCCGAAGATGGATCCATCAGGCGGACACCGGCTCGACCGTTGATCCGTGACCTCGACCGTCAACCTTGGCCGGATCGCGAAAGGGTCGACCTCGATCGGTACGTGAAGGTCTGGCGCGAGTGTCACGGGATGGGTTCCGTCTCGCTGATTACTGCGCGAGGTTGTCCTTATCGCTGCCGGTGGTGCAGTCACGGAGTGTATGGCCAAACTCATCGCCGGAGAAAACCTGCCCTCGTGGTGGACGAACTCGAATGGCTGATCCAGCGATACCACCCCGATATGGCCTGGCTGGCCGACGACGTTTTCACCATCCATCATGGCTGGCTGTACGAGTATGCGGAAGAAATGAAGCGCCGTAATCTGACACTCCCGTTTGAATGCATTTCCCGCGCCGATCGCCTCAACGAGAGGGTGATGGACACGCTCGCCGAGCTTGGCTGTTTCCGTCTGTGGATCGGGTCTGAGAGCGGCTCCCAGCGTTTACTTGACGCAATGGAGCGCGGGGTGACTGTGGAGCAGGTTCATGCCGCAGTTCGCCTGGCGAAATCGCGGGGCATCAAGGCCGGGATGTTCTTAATGTGGGGATATGGAGACGAGGATTTGAGCGATATTGAGGCCACGGTCGAGCACGTCAAGCGAACTGACCCCGACGTCTTCTTCACGACCATCTCCTATCCGATCAAAGGAACGCCCTATCACAGGGATGTTGAGTCGCGGCTTGTCTCTTCGAAAGCGTGGAGCGAGGGCTCTGATCGGGACCTGTACATTGAGGGGAGGCATTCGCGCCGGTTTTACCGCTTCGCAGACGAGCTTCTGAGAGCGGAGGTCGAACTCAGCAGGTTCATCCAACGGTCGAGCAATGGCGAAGGCGACTGCAGCAACGCAAACGGCTTGTCGGGACTGCAGACGAAAGTCTCAGCCGCGCGTGAGGGCTTACGGTCGAGTTACGGCGAGGTCGAAATCGGCAGCGTGTAACGAATGCCGTTCGGCGGTGCCGATTGGTCCATTGCGTTGTATCAACTTTGCAGGCATGAAAGATATTGAATACGCAAAAGAAGGTTCCCGTGAGGCATCTGGTTTCTCATCCGCCAGCGGCATTTGACGTGATTGCCCCGGTATACGACTGCACCTTCACCTGGTCGCACGTCGGGCGGGCGCAGCGAGAAGCCACAAGACGCGAGCTAGATCGATTGTACCGGCCCGGGCAACGCATTCTTGAACTCAACTGTGGAACCGGCGTTGACGCCGTCCATTTAGCCGGCCGCGGTATCGACGTGCTGGCATGCGATATCTCGTCCGGGATGATCGAGCAGGCCTGGAAGAGAGCCGATGAAGCCCGGCAAAAGTCCGCCGTGTGCGGCGACATCGATTTCCGCATTCTTGCCACGGAAGATATCGGGAAGCTCCGGGGAGAGGGTATGGCGGGCAGGTTTGATGGCGCTTTTTCAAATTTTGCAGGCTTGAATTGCGTGGAGGATCTCTCGGCGGTTGCCCGCGACCTGAGTTCACTTCTCAAACCAGGCGCGCTGCTGCTGGTTTGTGTCTTCGGGCGTTTCTGCCTGTGGGAGGTGCTCTGGTATCTGGGGCACGCTATGCCGGCCAAAGCCCTTCGGCGGCTTCGGGCGGAAGAGCCTGACGCGCATTTAGCTGAAGGTGTAACGCTAAGGATCAAATATCCATCGGTCCGCAAACTCGCTCATCTCTTTGCTCCAGAGTTCCGGCTCATGAGATGGCGCGGCGTGGGCGTGGCGACGCCACCGACTTACGTCGAGAGCTTCGTCCACCGGTTTCCGAGACTGTTCCACGAGTTTAACAAGCTGGATCGGCCCTTGGGGGCCTGCCCAATCGTCCGGGCGATGGCAGACCATGTCCTATTGGCTTTTGAGCGACGAGGGTGAGCCCCACAACCACTGAACACACAGAGGACTGGCGTGCAGCGCGCAGGAATTTAAGACGCCCGGTCGATATCCGCCGACGACCATGATTGTACTCTACAATCCGAAGGCAACTCGATACAGGAACCGGAGGTTTCCGTTATCGGCGCTTGCTATTGCCGCAGTTCTCGAAGGGAAAGAGGACTATACAATCGTTGACGGAAATTTAGATCCTCGGCCGACGGAAACCCTTGCCACGCTAATGCGAAATCAATCCGTCGAGATGCTGGCACTGACTGTCATGCCGGGTCCCCAGACAAAGAGCGCGGTCGAAAGCTGTCACGAGCTTCGCTGGCGCTTCCCTCAAATTCCGGTTGTGTGGGGTGGGTATTTTGCCTCGAACTATACAGACGCCGCGCTCAATGCGCCATATGTCGATTTCGCCGTTCGCGGCCAGGGCGAGAACACCTTTCTGGAACTTATTCAGGGAATTCGCGGCAGGCATGATTTTGCGCAAATCGCCGGCCTTTCCTACAAGCAAGCCGATGGATCCCATCGACACAACGGCGAACGTCGAATGAAGGCTCTCGACGAGTTTCCCTTGTATCCCTATCACCGGATTCCGGCAGAGAAGTACCTTCTGCCCACATTCCTGGGAACGCGCACGGGCGTCCACCAGGCCAGCATTGGCTGCCCGTTCCGCTGTAATTTCTGCGGGGTTGCCACATTTTCAGGGAGCCGCGAGAAGATGGAATCACCCGCGCGTACGGAAGCCATTCTGCGGCATCTTGCGAACACCTACGGGATGGATGCCATCCAGTTCTATGACAACAACTTTTTTTTGCGTGAAGATCACGCTCGCGAGCTGGCGGACCGCCTTTTGCCGCTCAGGATCCGTTGGTGGTGCGAGGCGCGCACGGACATCATGATGAGGTACTCCGATAAGACCTGGGAGGCCATCCGGCGCGCGGGCTGCGCCATGATCTTTTTCGGTGCCGAATCCGGCTCTAACGAAATCCTAAAAAAAATGAATAAAGATCTTCGAGCTGAACACACGGTTGAACTCGCTTCCCGCATCCGGCAGTTCGGAATCATTCCCGAATTCTCGATTATTTTTGGTAACCCGGAAGATCCCGAGGGCGACACGAAGGAGTGCATTCAGTTTATCCGCAAGCTCAAGCGCCTGAATCCCGATTCTGAGATTGTGTTCCAGCATTACACGCCCGTGCCGCAGAGGGAACGCATGTATGGCGGGGTGGAAGATCAGATTGAATTTCCGCTCTCTCCGGACGAGTGGGCCACGGATCGTTGGCAGCGCTTTGCCACACAGAAAGATCCCGCCACGCCGTGGCTGCGGCAGCGCACAAAGCGGCTGATCGACAACTTCGAATTAGTTGTCTCCTCCCGGTGGCCCACAGTGCAAGATATCAGGCTGCCGCGCTGGGCTAGGCATACGTTAGAAGCTTTAGGCGCGTGGCGATACAAGTTGCGGTTCTACTCATGGCCCGCTGAACTCAAATGGGCTCAGCGGTTTATCAACCTTCGAAAACCAAAGTGGGAAAGCCTGTGACTGGAGCTCCGCGTGTCGACACCGACTCACGCCGCCGCCGGTGGCGTCAGAAATCTAAGAGGATGCCGAATCGTGATGTTGTCTCGGTCGAAGCAGGTTACGAACTTTGGGCGCGCACTTACGATGCCGATCCCAATCCTCTTTTGGCAGCCGAGGAACGCGCCCTGAAACCGCTACTCAGAGGGATAGCAGGCAAGGTGGTCCTGGACGCGGCATGCGGTACCGGCCGTTGGCTAGAAAAACTTTTGAACGCCGGCGCCCGATCAGGGACGGGAATTGACGCGTCTGCTGCAATGCTCCGCGTTGCCCAAAGCAAGCCTGCCCTGCGGCGCCGTCTGGTGATGGGCGATTGCCTTGCCATGCCCTTTCCGTCGCGTTTCGCCGACCTCGTCATTTGCTCGTTTGCTCTCGCGCATATCACGGAGCTTGAGAGGTTCGCGCGGGAACTCGCGCGTGTCGGGAAGGTTGGCGGCGACGTCTGGGTGAGCGATCTGCACCCCGAGGCGCGTGCTCAGGGGTGGACGACAGCCTTTCGATACGGGGGCGGGACTGCGGAGATAACGGCCTATTTACACTCGCCCCAGCGCGTGCGCGATTCATTTCAGGTGCACCAGTTCCTATCTTCAGAATGTCAGGAGATTCGATTAAGTGAGCCAGAGAGGCCGATCTTCGAACGGGCGGGCAAAAGACATTTCTTTGAGCGCGCCTGCAAAGTGCCGGCTGTATGTATCTGGCACTTCACACTCGCAGGCTGAAACGAGTGAAGTATGCCCGTTAATCTGATGCGTGCCGCCCATCAAAACGCTGAAACAGCCTCGGGCCACGAAATCCATAGCCTTCCCGTGCTGGTTATCCTTCCGCACAGCCGCTGCAACTGCCACTGCATGATGTGTGACATATGGCGAATTCGCGAAACACGCGAGATCACGGCCGGCGACCTTGAGCCGCACCTCGAATCCTTGCGGGCTCTTCAGGTGCGTTGGGTGGTCTTGTCCGGCGGAGAGCCGCAGTTACACAGCGATTTCCGGGCGCTCACCGGAATGTTGCGGCTGAATGGTTTCCGCTTGACGCTGCTGACTGCCGGCCTGCTACTCGAGGCGCACGCCTCCTCCGTTGCGGATAGCGTTGACGACGTAATCGTATCGCTCGACGGGCCTCCCGAGATTCACGACCGGGTTCGCGGCGTCCGGCGAGCCTTTGAGCTGCTGGCCCAAGGTGTCGAGGCGCTGAAAAGGCGCCGGCCCGGAATGATAGTAAGCGGGCGCTCGACGGTGCAGAAGGTGAATTTCAGGTATCTTCGCCAGACCGTTCACACTGCCAAGCGGATCGGACTCGATTCCATATCCTTCCTCGCCGTAGACCTGGGTACAGATGCTTTCAACCGCCCAGCAGGCTGGTCCTCAGTTCGGCAATCCACCGTGGCGTTGGATTCCGACGAAGTTGACGATCTTGAGCAGGAAATCAAATTGCTAACCCGTGAGAATAGCGAGGACATCGCCAGGGGGTACATTGCGGAAACTCCTGAAAAACTACGACGGATCATTCTCCACTTTCGCGCCCATCTCGGGCAGGCGCGCCCCATAGCTCCGCGTTGCAACGCGCCCTGGGTGTCAGCAGTCATTGAATCCGATGGCACAGTGCGTCCCTGTTTTTTTCATCATGGGCTAGGCAATGTTCGCGCATCATCATTACGGGACATTCTGAACGGGCCCACGGCAATTGAATTCCGGCAAAGGCTCGACATCTCCACAAACCCAGTATGCCAGCGTTGTGTCTGCTCTCTTTACATCCCGCAAGCCTCTTGAAATCTGTCCGTGACAGAATTTCGCTGGGTCCAAGCTGTCACGGCTTTCCAAATGGATGATGGCGAGTGCGCTCGTGCGCTCCGGACTTCCGGACGTTGAATCCCGGGCAAGGTCACACCCCGCCGCGCCGAGTGCGGCCGCTGGTGGGGGCATTCCGTTTTGGAACTGCTCTACTGCGCGGTCACTTCGGGAGGTACTGATAATGCGGGGAACGTCAACCGGAAAGTCGTGCCGCCGGGACCGGTTTGCTCAACCTCAATCATTCCGCCCTGGTCTTGAACCATCTTCTGTGCGACAGCCAGCCCCAGTCCGGTTCCGTTTTCTTTTCCGTAGCTGACAAAGGGTTGAAACATCGTGTGGCGGATCGGTTCGGGAATACCCGGACCGTTATCGGTAACCCGAACCTCGGTCCCGTTTGGCAATCGGCCGATTCGTACTTCAATCAGGCCGGATTCGGGGGAAACAGCTTGACAGGCGTTCAGCAAGAGATTATGAAGCACCCGCTCCAGCTTGACTGGGTCAAGCCATGCTTCGGATCGCCCTTCGCGCCATACGCTTATCCCAATTCGCCGGAAATCAGGTTGGGCCTGCACTGATTGGATCACACGACGGACGGAGTCCTCCGCGCTACAGTAGCACCAATTCGTTTTCTGACGAGCTTTTGAAAGCTCGAGTAGGGAACCCGTCAGGTCCGACATCCTGTTTACAGCTTGCCGGATCTCATCATAGAACTCTCTTCGCTGTGCTTCGGGTAAGTTGCGCTCCGAAAGGAACTCCGCATAGGCAAGGATCACAGCGAGGGGATGGCGAAGATCATGAGATATGGCACTCGCCATCAGCCCTATCGTGGCGAGCCTTTCCGCGCGCAGGAGCTCGTTCTGAGTGGCTTGCAGGCTGTCTCGCATGCGCTGAAAAGCACCCGTGAGCTCCGCCACCTCATCCCTCCCGATGGCCAGGAGGGGATAGCTGAAGTTCCCTTTTTCGAGGGCTCTCACACCTGAGATTAGATCGTCGAGAGGGCGGGTAACCGTGTGCGAAATCGCGAACGCAAGCCCCACGCCCGCTAGAACGGCGAACAGCCCGACTCCCCAGAGCCAGCGGTCCAGCCGATGGACAAACGCGGTGGCCCGGTCATAGGATTTGAGCACAACCAAGCTGACGCGGTGGTCTCGATCGGGGGTCAGCCTCAAGGAGGCGACTACGTATCGCTCACCACCAAGCTGTATATCGACAGGCCTATCGTGAGTATCATCGGGCACGCGAGCAAGCTGAGACTGAAACCAGGCCTGATGATTCGGCGCGAGGGTCGTTACCACGACCTTGGCGCCATACCGAAATGCAACTTGGCTGGACGCAATCTGGCTGACTTCCCGGGCGACAGGCCCAGCCACCAGATAGCCTACGGCCAGTTCCCCCAAAAGCACTCCCTCCGATTGGCGCCCGAAGTACACAGGCTCAAGAAAGACTTCGTAAAGGTGTCCGCTGTCGAACCACCAATCACGCCCTCCCCCTTGCGCCAGCGCGCGGTGGAGGCAACCGGAAGCCGCATGAATCGTGAAGCCGCCGATGACGGCATGTAGCGCGACCACTTCTCCTGCGCGGTCAGCAAGCACGAATAGATCGCTTCCAGCGAGTTGCCAGATTTCTCGGGAGGCGTCTTGGATTGTGGCTGCATCCTGGGTGGTCATCAAAGCGCGAACGATCGGCAGGTCGGCTAAAAGCCTCGCTGAACTGGCGAGCGCAGCGTCGCGCCGGCGCTGGAAATTCACGAAAGTAACGACTGAATTGCTCAGGCCTTCATCAATATCCCTTCTTGCCTTACGCTCCATCCGGGCCCGGACGATCAAAACACTGCTGCAAGCCAGCAAGGACGAGATGAAAATCAGGGACAAGAGAAGCTTTGTACGAAGCTTGATTCTATTCATTGGAGTGCGATGCGTGGGTCTCTGTGCGACACTGTCGTCGCCCATCCCTGACGGCTCCCCCCATTCCAGAGCGCGTCCGAGCTCATCGCCCGTTCTGCAGCGCTATGGAATAAATTTATAGCCGGCCCCGTGAACAGTCCTGAGGTGAACCGGATGCTCGGGATCTGGCTCCAGTTTCTGACGGAGCTTGAGAATATGATTATCCACAGTGCGAGTTGAGGGATAACACTCATATCCCCAAACTTCGTTGAGCAGCTGATCCCTGGAGATCACGATTTCCGGGTGTTCGGCGAAATATTTCAACACCTTCAGTTCGTGGGGAGTCATCTCGACCAGCTTTCCGTCACGTTTTAACTCCATCCTGGCGAAGTCGACGACTACATCCGCGAACGAGTACTGCTCGATTTTACCCCCCCGACGCGAACGGCGGAGCGACGTGCGCACTCGGGCCAGAAGCTCCCTTGGGCTAAATGGCTTGGTCATGTAATCATCAGCGCCGATCTCGAGAAGAAGGACCTTATCGATCTCATCGGTGGCAGCACTCAAAATTATAATGGGAACTCCGGGTGCGAGCCTGCGGATCTCGTGGCAGACGTCGCGCCCTGACATTTTCGGCAGTTTTAGATCGAGAATAACGAGGGATGGCGACAGCTCACGGAAGATCGCTAGTCCTGCCACTCCCTCCGTCGCGAACGCGATACCGTATCCTTCGCTTTCAAACAGGTACCTCAGGGCCCTGTGAATTGCCGGATCATCATCAATGAGTAACAGTCGCTCCATAGTTGTACGATTGTATTACGCCGTGGGGCTGTGGGGTTCGGAAATGACGAAAAAATGACAAACATTTGACAAATAAATTTCGCCACCCGTCTTCAGGACTGTTAAACAGATACTGGAGGGGAGAAACCTGCCCGTGAGGGGCCCTAGCAATAGCGATATGGAGGAGCTTATGAAAGTGAACTTCAGTTGGATGATCCGAGCATTGGGCCTATGTCTCCTTGTCCTGTACGGATCTCGCGGCTTATTTGGCGGTCAGAAAACTGATGGCGCGGCCCAAAAGCTTGTTGCTTCCCGTTCCGATGCGTCTCGCGGTTTAGAAGCACAAATGACTCAGCTTCAGTCCGCGATGCTACGCTTGGAATCGCAGATGGCCGAGATGGAGAAGCAGGCGGGAGAGCTGCGCTCCGAACTCCGCGATACGCGTGCGAGACTGACCGCCTTGCAGGCCGCCGAGCGCCCCACGCCCATCGTTTCCGCCGCCAGCACGACTCTCAGTCCTCCTGACCCGTCGCAGCCGGGGATCAAGGGAGAGCACTCGATCAAATCCCTCCGCGATCGGGTATCTCAGCTCGAGGAGAGTCAGCAGCTACTGCAAACGAAGGTTCGCGACCAGTATCAGATGAAAGTTGAAAGCGCTTCCAAGTACCGCATTGTTCTGTCGGGAATCGCGCTACTCAATGTATTCAGTAACCGAGGCGCGGTGGATAATCTTGATCTGCCCCAATTTGCGCAGGAGCCGGAAGCGTTCGAACCAAATGCGGCGTTTGGCGCCACAGTCCGCCAGTCCACCATCGGGCTTGATGTATTTGGCCCTACGTTGGCCGGAGCGCGGACTTATGGCGAGATTCAGGCGGATTTCTTTGGAGGCTTTCCGATTGCTCCGAACGGCGCTACCACAGGGATCATGAGAATTCGTACTGCCACACTCCATATGGACTGGGACAACACTTCCATAGTGGCGGGGCAGGGTACGGTCTTTTTTTCGCCGCTCTCCCCCACTTCGTACGCTTCTGTCGCCGAGCCTGCTTTTGCCTACTCCGGAAACCTCTGGGGCTGGGTGCCACAGATTCGGGTGGAGCAGCGTATCAATTTGTCCGATGGATCCGCGTTGACTTTTCAGGGAGGAATTCTCGATTCCCTTACGGGCGAGCCGCCCGCCTATGGCTATTATAGGGACGCGCAGGCGGGGGAGGCGTCGGGCCAACCAGCGTACGCTACCAGATTGGCCTGGAGCAGGCCGGCCTTTGGCCACCATCTCACGGCCGGGCTCGGCGGTTACTATAGCCCAGAGAACTGGGGATTCGGCAGGAAGATTGATGGCTGGGCGGCGACTGCAGATTGGGACTTGCCTGTAACCCGCGCGTTTTCTTTTTCGGGTGAGCTTTACCGCGGGAAGGCGATTGGGGCTCTGGGAGGTGGAGTTGGAAGGAGCGTGTTATACAATGGTGATCTAACGAGCCCTACAACCTCTGTTCTGGGCTTGAATTCAGCCGGCGGGTGGACGCAGCTGAAATTTCGCCCATTCGAGCGGCTTCAGTTCAATGGAGCTTTCGGGGAAGATGAGTCATTTGCTTCAGATCTTCGCCATTTCCCGGTGGCGCAGAGCTACTTCAATGCTTCAATTAATAGGAATCAGACAGGCCTCGTTAACGTCATCTATTATCCACGCTCTGACTTATTGCTCTCTCTGGAATATCGGCGAATCTGGACTTCCGAAATTGGCGGCTCTCGTCAGCGCGCCGGCCAGATCAATCTGGGAGCGGGCTTTCTCTTTTGATCAGCTTTCTTTCAAGCGACGCCTTTCAGTCGTAGGATGTCTTGGTGCATCGGCGCTTTCACTCGCGGGGGCAGGAAATCAAGCTGCTATGGCTGTCCAAGTCGAAATACACATAAAATACACGGCCGCTCCCAATAGGGACGCGCCGCGCGACGCATCCGCAATTGTCATTTGGTTGACGCCTGTATCAGGGCCATTCGTCAAGGAAAGCGACGCAGCCCTGGCGCGACTTCCACACCATTTCGAGCTCATTCAGTTGCATAAGCGCTTCGAGCCACACCTTCTGGTTGTGCCCGTCGGGTCAGCGGTCGCCTTCCCCAACCGAGACCCGTTTTTTCACAATGTATTTTCACTGTTCAGCGGCCAACGATTTGATTTAGGCCTTTATGAGGCGGGAGCCACGCGGACGGTGAAGTTCGACCGCGCTGGAGTATCCTACATTTTTTGTAACATCCACCCGCAGATGAGCGCTGTCGTGATCGCCGTAACAACTCCGTATTATGCCGTCACAAACAAGCTGGGCGTAGGCATCATTCCCGATGTGCCTGATGGCCGCTATCGTCTCCAGGTCTGGTCGGAGCATGCACTCCCGAAGACGCTGGCGAACCTCGCTCAGGAGCTCACGGTCCGGGGCAAAGTACCGGATCTGAAAGCAATCTCGATCCAGGCCGCCGCTGATCTCCTGGCCAACCATAAAAACATGTATGGCCGTGACTACGATCCAGCTACTCCCGCTGATGCACCTTACGCACAGTAAGGGAGTTCGGACGAGCGCTGGATATCGCAGCGACAACCGAGTTTTATCTCAGTGGAAGAAGGCTGCCCACCTGCCTTATTCATGAACGCAGTGAGCAATAGCGGAAGGGCGGAGGTTTTAACCCCGCCCATTTACGCTTTGGCTCGAAGCTTCATGAATAATCCGGCCTAAGTGGCGGGAGTTCGCCCGAACGCTCTCAGAGATTTGCGCCGCCAGAGGAGGCCGAGAACTCCGAATAGACCGGTGGCTAGAAGCAACGTGGTATCTGGTTCGGGCGTGGGACTGATACTCCCGAACAGGCCGTGATCTTCCGTTTGGCCGCCGCCTGCGATCCCGGCAGTAAAGTACAACAAATCCGGATTGCCGCCGGAACCGCCGCCACCAACCGTCAGGCCCCAAAGACCATCGACTGATATCGGATTACCGCTGGAGTCATCCAGCGTCCCCAAGAATGCGCCAGACGTAACATTGAAAGCATCAATTTCGCCGTCCCCGAAATTCCCCACCAGCAGATCGCCGCCGAATGGCCCGAATCCCTGCGGAGCAAGCGTTTCACCCCAGGGTGAGTTGAGCGGACCATTTGAAACGAGGCGCTTAACGAGATTGCCATTCAAGTCGAATACGTCCACGTATCCGTTCCCCGCTCCGGCCACGTCATCGTGGCGGACAGCGTCTTGCAGAGCATAAGTCACATAGAGCTTGCCGTCGATGTTTTTGATGTCAAAGGGGGCGTACCCTTGCGGCAAATTCGCGTCCGTGAACGATCCACTCAAGTGAACCTGCTGAAAACTCGCATTAAAAACATCCACCGTACCGGCGTGAAAGTTCGCAGCGTAAAGGAAATTGCCTGTGCCGGTGTTCCCTAGGGTGACGCCCTTGTAGACGGCCGAGGCGGAGTTATTCACCTCGAGCACGGCCGTTGTCGGGCTGACGTTCGGGTTCCAGCCGGCGATTGTACCGTCCTCGGTCGCAAAAATAAACCTGGCAGGGTTGCCGGGACTGAGTTGGAAATCCGAACTGGGATTGAATAATTGGCCCGTAGGAGCGGACGCGCCGCTCATGCCTGGTGGCACAGGTATTGTCACCACCAGGGGGTTGCCTGAGGGAAACGGCTGCCCCAATCCATTGTAAAGCGTGGCAACACCGGTACCGTTGTCCGAAACCCAGAACGGGCCGCCCGGAGGAAAAGAGATCCCCCACGGATTCACCAGATTGGAATCGACAGTATTCGCCATGCCAACAAGATCTGAAGTAAGATTCTGCTGGGCGAAGCTGTTCATGCT
>JBOGJS010000149.1:0-7840 GCA_050745365.1 Terriglobia bacterium | reverse complement strand
GGACCCCTCATCCGGGTCGCTACGCTCCCCACCTTCTCCCCTGGGGAGAAGGTGCCCGACGTAGGAGGGCGGATGAGGGGTCGTTTTTCTCACGCTGAGCAGGCGGCATCTCATCGAGAGTAGGTAGCCACGGCACGGCCTTATGTGCCGTGGGCTTTTCTCGTATTCGCTCGGACGGAAGCCGGCCCAAGGCTCGGCGCAGGTTCACCGTCACAAAGGAAATTCGGTCTGCATTCCGAAATCGACGAACATGCGATACGCTGCCATATTATCACCCTGCGAACCAGAATACCCACGGCAAAGGCCGTGCCGTGGCTACCCCGCTCCGCAATTCTGCACGTTGTCTGCAGCGCTCACTTTCGGGTGCAGGTCTGGCCGCGGGTTGATCCCGCAATGGGAAATGGCGGCGTAAAGCCGCCCTGAAACTGAGGCGCTGCCAGCCGCGACGTACTCATCGTTTTGACCTTAGGGACTGATTTGGATAAAATCTCAGTTTTGTCTCTCCCATCGCAGGGCCGATCTCTCTATGCTCAAATTTCAGACGGCGGGTGAATCCCACGGGCAAGGGCTCGTTGCCATTCTTTCAGGCATTCCCGCAGGGCTGTGTGTCGATCTCAATTACATCAACCGCGACCTGAAGCGACGTATGGGCGGCTACGGGCGAGGCGGGCGGATGAAGATCGAGTCGGATGCCGCGCAATTTCTCTCCGGCGTCCGGCACGGACAGACCATTGGCTCACCCATCGCGCTCTTCATCGAAAATCGGGACTGGTCTAACTGGAAGGACGCCATGTCGGTTGAAGACCGGCCGGAGGCGCGCGAAAAGTACAAACCTCTTTCTCCGCCGCGTCCGGGCCATGCCGATCTCGCGGGCTGCCTGAAATACAATTTCCGCGACGCCCGGTACGTGCTAGAGCGTGCGAGTGCCCGGGAGACGGCTGCACGCGTGGGTGTAGGAGCGCTCGCGAAGCTTTTCCTGCGTGAGTTTGGAATTGAATTGGCGAGCCATGTGGTGGCCGTAGGGCGAGTCGCATTGCCGCCCGGTGAGGTTCCCTTTGACGCGGTCCTCGCGCTGCGCGAGAAGGAGGAAATTCTGTTGAACTGTGTCGACGCGGCCACGGAAGAACGGATGAAGGAGGAAGTTGATCTTGCCACAGAGAATCGCGACACGGTGGGGGGAATCTTTGAGGTGCGCGCGCGCGGCGTTCCGCCCGGCCTTGGAGCGTGCTCGCAATGGGATGAGCGGCTGGATGGGCAGCTTGCGCAGGCGATGATGTCGATCCAGGCGGTGAAGGGCGTGGAAATCGGAAACGCGATGGAGAACTCCGGTCGTTTTGGCTCGAGCGTCCAGGACGAAATCGGTTACAGCCGCGAGGAGTCACGCTTCACGCGCAAAACGAATCGTGCCGGCGGCCTGGAAGGCGGTATGACGAACGGCCAGGAAATCATTGTCCGCGGGTTCCTCAAGCCCATTTCCACTTTGCGCCGCCCACTTGGGTCGGTCAGCTTCGAGACCCGCGAGCCGGTGAAGGCAGCCTACGAACGCTCGGACGTCTGCGTCGTACCGGCGGCCGGAGTGGTGGGCGAAGCGATGGCTTCGCTGGTGCTCGCGCGCGCATTTCTTGAGAAATTCGGAGGCGATTCCATCACGGAGACCCGGCGGAATTACGAAGGTTATCTTGAACAAGTGCGGCGGTTTTAGCGTTCTATGATCTATCCCATTGTTAAGTACGGCCAGGACGTTCTCGAGAAGGTCTCGGAGCCGGTCACTGCTTTCGATGCCGACTTCGAAAAGCTGGTGACGGATATGTTTGACACGATGTATGCCGCGCACGGCGTGGGCCTTGCCGCCCCGCAGATTGGAATCTCCAGGCAGCTCTGCGTCATTGATGTCTCGTCGAACGAAGATGCCACAGCGCGGATCGTGCTGGCGAATCCCGAGGTGATCGAGAGCGAAGGTAAGCAGACCGATGAAGAAGGCTGCTTGAGCCTTCCCAATTTTCGCGCCCAGGCCACGCGGCCCATGAAGGTTACAGTGCGCGCGCAGGACGCGCAGGGGCAAGGAATTACCGTTGACGGCGAGGGCTTGCTCGCGCGTGCGCTTTCCCATGAGATCGATCACCTGAATGGTGTTCTCTTCATTCACCATCTGAGCATGCTGAAGCGGGACTCGATTCGCCGCAAGGTGCGAAAGATGGTGAAAGCCGGCGAATGGTAGACTCTCCGTGGCTTATCGCAACCGGCCACGGGCGCTGGGCTGGGTGATCCATGAAGCTCATCTTTTTCGGCACTCCGCAATTCGCCGTTCCCGTGCTCGAGCGCCTGCTCGCGGAAGGCTTTTCGATCCCCCTCGTCGTTGCCAACCCTGACGAGCCTCGCGGTCGCGGCTACGCCTTAACACCGCCTCCGGTGAAGGAAGCCGCCCTTCGAGCCGGGTTGAAGGTTTTCCAGCCCCCGCGCCTCAAGGATATTGCGGCGAGGGCGGACATTTCGGCCGTCCAGCCGGACGTCGCAATCGTGGTGGCTTATGGCCATATCATTCCCCCCTGGATGATCCACCTGCCGCCGCTCGGCTGCATTAATCTTCATGCCTCGCTGTTGCCTTGCTATCGTGGTGCTGCGCCCATTCACTGGGCCATCATTCGCGGGGAGCGTGTGACGGGCGTAACCACAATGAAAATCGATGAAGGCCTCGATACCGGCGACATCCTGCTGCAAAAAGAAATTGCGATTGAGGACGTGGACACAACGGAAACGCTTTCGGAGCGGCTGAGTCACGAAGGCGCGGAACTGATGGTTGAAACTTTAAAAACAATTCGCGAGATTCACCCGCGCCCCCAGGATCACCGCCTCGCAACCCTCGCCCCCATCCTGAAGAAAGAATATGGACAGATTCATTGGTCACTGACCGCATCGGAAATAGTCTGCCGGGTGCGTGGGCTGCGGCCCTGGCCCGTGGCTCACACCACTTTTCGCGGCCGAAATCTTCTGATTTGGATGGCGCGCCCGGACGAGACAAAAATTGTCCTTGCGCCCGGAGAATTGAAAGCTGATGCAGGAGGACTCATTGCCGGCTGCGGCGCGGGAACGCAGGTCGAAATCACTGAATTGCAGATCGAAGGCCGCAAACGGATTTCCGCGCGTGAGTTTGTGAATGGAATGCGTCTTCAGGCCGGCGAAAGGATGGGGTAGCGAGCGAGTAGCGCGTCAGAAGTCCGGTAAGTCCGGGAATTGAGGTGTCGCTCTGGCGAGCGTGAGCACCAGGACCTGCCGGGCTCCTGCCTCCTTTAGAGCCTGAGCACACGCCGAAGCGGTTGCCCCGGTGGTCATCACATCGTCCACCAAAAGGACGGTCCGTTGCCGCACGCGACCCGGGCTATGAACTATAAACGCCGCTCGCACATTCTCCTGGCGGGCGCTGCGGCTCAGCCCACTCTGTGGAGGGGCTCGACGAGCGCGGCAAAGTAGAGAGGATTCGAGCCGCGGGAGACAGGGGTGGCGCATTCGCTTCAGCTTGCGCCTAAATCCCTTCGCGAGTACTTCTGCCTGGTTGAAGCCGCGTTCTCGTTTTCGTGAGGGATGCAGCGGGACTGGAACGAGAAGGGGCTTCGTCTCGAGAATGTCCGCCGGGATGCGCTCCAGGGCGTGAACCAGAAGCTCGCCAAGCCAAAACCCCCAGCGAGCCCGACGCCTGAATTTCAACTGCAATATGCAGGCGCGCAGCGGATTGGAGTAGACGCCGAAGCTGCGAGCGCGGTCAAAATGGTAGGAGTGCTGACGGCAAGGCCCACACCGTGGGTCGGCGGAGTCCCCGGCGAAATAGGACACTAGAGGGATGCCGCAGGTTGCGCACGAATTGCCTTTAAACGGCTTGAGGCTCGCCCGGCAATTCCGACAAATACCGGGGTTGAAGGTGTGCTCTAAATCTGTTTCACAAATGGGGCAGGAGGTCGGGAAAAGAGCGGCCAGCAAGCCCCCGAAGCCAGATTGGAACGAGGACTCAAAGCAGGCCTTCATCCTGCTTTGCCTGGCATTCGATACAGTGACGCGCCCACGGGACGGCCTCAAGGCGCTTGGGTTGAACTTCTTCATGGCATTCCACACAGATGCCATAGCTCCCCCCTTTGATGCGCTCTAACGCCTCATTCACGAGCATGAGAATCTGGCGATTGTCGTTACTTTGATGGAATAAGAACTCTTTGGTGTAGGCGTTGGCGGCCTTGTCGGCAATGTCTTGCGTACCTTCTTCGTCGGCTTCACGGCCATCCTGGTCCGATCTCGAGACGAGTCGCAGAAGCTCCTCTTGCTTTTCGAGTAGCTGCTTTCGATAAACTTCAGATTTCTTTTTGTCCATACCGTTTTTTCGGAATTGATCCCTCGGTCGAAGCAGAAATAAGTAAGTTTAAGAACACCAGCCTCTGCTGTCAAGCTGCCATACTGCTTCCACGCTGGAAAATGCCTCAGTTTCGGTCGCGGAGTTTACCCCGAGCGGTAATACCGGGATCCTTCGCTGTCGCTCTGCATGACATGCGGCGCCAAGCCGGGTAGCGCAGACCTCCGCTTTTGAGGTCTGCGGTTTTTCCCCGAAGATCGCGAAAAGCCGCGGACCTGAACGGGGCAGGTCCGCGCTACACCTGTCATGCCCCAGATTGGCAGCCGAAGACTGTGGACACTCAGGATAACAGCGAACGGGCTCATCATGACAGTCATGGTTGATTCATTCGCACCTTCTCAGGCGTCACGCTGTCGAGCACCGCACCCACGGTCACTCGCATTCTGATTGACCGTGGGTTTGTTTCGATGGCTCAAAAGCCCGCGGTCAGAAAAACACTGACCGTGGCCACCCCCTTTGCGGCGTGTTTCTCCTCAAGTTTGTCATAGGCTGGCCGATAGCCTCTTCAGGAGGGGGGGACACAAAAACCCGCATCACTTCAGCGACCACTGACTTCAACCCATGGAAACACTCACCGGCCCGGAGATCCTTGAAGCCGCGGTAAAACCGCAAAGTCTCGGGCTGCCCGCCGTCTTTGAGGCGTTGCGGCCTCATCAATGGATTAAAAATGCGTTTGTGTTTGCCGCACTCCTTTTTGCAGAGAGGCTCACGGACCGGGATTCTGTCACGACGGCGTGTCTCGCGGCGCTGGTTTTTTGCGGGATGTCGAGCGCGGTGTATTTGCTGAACGACGTGATGGACCGGGCGGAAGACCGTCTGCATCCCACCAAGTGCCTGCGTCCAGTTGCTGCAGGAAGGGTGAGCGTGCCCGTCGCCTTGGCTTTAGCCGCAGCGCTTGCCACGGCAGCGCTTGCCGGTAGCTGGAAAGTGGACCGCGGGCTGTTTGAGGTGCTGGCGGTTTACGCGGTGATGAACCTTGCTTATTCCACTTGGTTGAAACACGTGCTGCTGCTGGACGTTTTCATCATCGCGGCTGGATTTGTGCTGCGCGTGCTGGGTGGCGGCATCGCGATTCACGTTCGCATCTCTTCCTGGCTGATCGTCTGCACCACGCTGCTCGCGCTTTTCATGGCGCTGAGCAAGCGGCGGCATGAGCTGGTTCTGCTGGGTGAAAATGGCGCGCGGCACCGGGCCAACCTCGAGCATTACAGTCCTTATTTTCTGGACCAGTTGATTACGATCGTTACGGCTTCCGCCGTGATGTCTTATGCGCTCTACACGCTTTCCGCGGCAGCGCGAGCCCAGTTTCCGGGAAAGCACCTTGCCTTGACGATTCCGTTTGTAGTTTTCGGAATTTTCCGCTATTTATTCCTTGTTCATCAGCGCGAGGAAGGCGGCAACCCTGCGCGGACGCTCCTGGCGGATACCGTGCTGCTTTCTACCGTGCTGCTGTGGGCCGGCTCCGTGGTGCTGATCATTTATTTTTAGAAGCTACGCGCCCGTCATTCTGGACGCCCAGAGCCTTTTGGCTGCCAATCTGGGGCATGACAGGTGTAGCGCGGACCTGCGCGGTTCAGGTCCGCGGCCTTTCGCGATCTTCGGGCAAAAACCGCAGACCTCAAAAGCGGAGGTCTGCGCTACCCAGTTTGGCGTCGAGTGTCACGCAGAGGAGCTACGCGCCGACCGCATGTCCATGCCGTTGTTTGAGCGTCGCAAGCTTTCCGGTTGGGGCCGGCGTCCCACCGAGCTCTGCTACATGGCCGCGCCGGAAACTGGCGCTGATCTTTCGGCGATCGTTCGATCGGGCAGTCAGCCTTCCTACATCCCGCGCGGCCTCGGCCGCAGCTATGGCGACGCCGCACTGAACCGAGCGGCCGGCGTTATCGGGCTCACGCGACTCCGTCAGATTTTTTCCTTCGACAAGTCGAGAGGGCTTCTTGAGTGCGAGGCCGGTGCGAGCTTCGCTGAGATTATCCAGCGCTTCCTTCCGCAAGGCTATTTCCTCCCTGTCACTCCCGGCACAAAATTTGTCAGCGTCGGGGGTGCGATCGCCGCGGACGTACATGGCAAGAACCATCATTCGGACGGAAGCCTTGCAAACTTTGTTTCCGGGTTCGACCTGCTTACAGGAAGCGGAGAAATCCTCCACTGCTCCCGATCTGCCAACCGGGAGGTTTTCTGGGCAACGGTTGGTGGGATGGGTCTCACCGGGATCATCCTTAAAGCGCAATTTCAGCTTCGCCGGGTTGAAACAGCCTGGCTCCGCGTGGACTGCCAAAAGGCAAGTCGCCTCGAAGAGGCGCTGGAAACGATGGCAGCTACTGACGCGCGCTACCAGTACTCCGTTGCGTGGGTCGATTGCCTGGCGAGCGGTCGACGCCTGGGCCGGTCCATTCTGATGCAAGCGAATCACGCGACGGCTAAGGAGCCGGGGATCGACGCCAGGAACTGCCTCCAACCGCCACCTAAACCGCGATTCAAGCTCCACTGCGATCTTCCCTCGTTTACTCTCAACAGCCTCTCAGTCCGCGCCTTTAATTCGGTTTACTACAGACATCATCGGGACGCCACCAGCCGCCTTGTGCACCTGGAGAAGTTCTTCTACCCGCTCGACGCCGTTGAAGATTGGAACCGCTTTTACGGGCGCCGCGGTTTCGTGCAGTATCAGGTGGTGCTGCCCTTTGAGGGTGGCGGCAAGGCGTTGGCGCTTCTCCTCGGACGTCTGGCGGAGTCCCACCGGGCTTCATTTCTGGCCGTGCTTAAAAGGTTCGGGCGCGGCAACCCGGGATTGCTTTCTTTTCCCATGGAGGGTTACACGCTTTCTCTCGACCTCCCGGCTACCCACGGCCTCGAACCGTTCCTCCACGACCTGGACAGAATTACTCTCGCCCACGGTGGGCGGATTTATCTGGCTAAAGATGCCGTGCAGAAACCTGAAACCTTTGCGGCCGGCTATCCGCGCCTCGGCCACTTCCAGAAAATACGCCGGGAATTGGACCCCAAGGGCGTCTTCTGCTCTTCGCTCGCGCGCCGCCTTGGCCTGGCAGGTTGATCCCGCTATTCCCGATTGGTGGATCGCTTCTTCCATCCATCTCTAGAACAGCGGTGCCCACAGCCTTTTGACTGCCAATCTGGGGTATAACGGGTGTAGCGCGGTGTTATCCTTTAACCCCGCGGCTTTTGTCTATGCCCGAATGAAAAGCTGCAGAGGAGCGCAAAAGACGCGTACCTCTGTGCTACGCCAGGGAGTAAATTCGAATTTGTTGCGCAAAAGTCGTCGCCTGTCATTCTGAGCGTTTACAGCCTTCGGCTGCCAATCGTGGGGCATGACAAAGCGCGGAGACGCGGTAAATTTCGATCGGGACCCCTCATCCGGGTCGCTACGCTCCCCACCTTCTCCCCTGGGGAGAAGGTGCCCGACCCTTCGGCTTTGCTCAGGGTAAACTC
>JBOGJS010000148.1:0-12266 GCA_050745365.1 Terriglobia bacterium | reverse complement strand
CGCGATTACCCGCTGACGTTGCAATAGCGGTGGTAGCCACGGTCAGTTGCATTCCGATTGACCGTGGGTTTGTCGCGATGGGTAAAAAGCCCACGGCACACACAAGCGGTGCCGTGGCTACCCGCTTGTTGTGATCCTTGCGGCGGATCTGGCCTGCGATTGCTTGCGGCGACACGCTTTGCGAGAGCCGGGTGAGGGCAATCCTCACGTCCGGTTCGACGAGGGGAGAGGAAGTCGGGCTGCTGCCTCGCTTCCCCTCCTACTCTACCGCCACCCGCGTCTTCTGGTTTTCCGTGCACTGCATCCCACGGAGGCCGCACCAGGCTCGCACACATCACAACAACCGTGATGTATGCGCCACCCGCGTAGAAGGTGTTAACGCGCGGCTCTTCGAAATCCAGCAGGCGCACGTTGCGCTCGCGGCGTTCGACCTCAACAAAGACGGTCTTTAGTCCCTTCAGATACTCCCAGGCTTCAAGGTTTCCCTCGACGGCGGGGCGCACCCGGCACAATCGTTTGGCCAGCTCCTCGGCTTTGAGGTGGTCAACAATTCCGGGGTTGAGCGCCTGGATGCGCTCCAGAAAAATCTCCCAAAGTAGAGGCAGATTCTCGCCCCGGCGCAGCCGTAACGCCTCATCCGGGCTGAGGTATTGCCAGCCCGCTTCAGTCGCGTAGCGGATAAGGGGGCTTTGAACAACGCCGCGTTCGCTGGAAAGCCGAACCATAGAGTCCCACTAATGCTGCTGCTAACCATCGTGCATCAAACCGCGTGAGATTCCGGCACAATTATACTTCCAGAGCCAGGAAAGAAACGAGTCGCTGCGCGCGCCGGAGTTCACCACTCAGGTCTCGAACCGAAGCCCTCGCATCTTCCCGGATCAACGCCTCAGAATACAACACCAAACCAGGGCTGCCTTGCTCTCCAAAATAAGAGCGGATGATCTCATAGATTCGGGTTTTCAGTTCAACGTCTTTTCCAAATTGTGCGGCAAATCGCCCTCGAAAATCTCGCACGTCGGGCCGCGCGCTTATTATGGCGATGATGTCACTCGCGTGGGTCCGCGCTTCTTCCCGATCATGATCTCGATGCTCCGAACCGCGTATGTTGCGGTAACGTTCGTCCATGGCGATCAACTTGAGCATGGTTAAAGCGTGCGGGCGGGTGATGCGAATGTAAAACTTGGCGGGCGTTCCATGGGGCAACGATCCCGAGATTTCACGCTCGTCCGTCTCCGCGACGACAATTGATGCGCCCACGGACGCGCGCCCGTGTATTCCGTCTTGCACGTCCACGCGAATGTCATTCTTCCTGCTGAACTCTGCCGACGCCAAAAATTCGACTCTCATGGCTTGGCCTAAGCCGGGAATCGGCTTCTCAAACTGGAAATTCCGAGCGTTATCGACTGGCGAATAGCCGAGTTCAGCCAGCACGGATGCCAGAGAGGTCGTGCTGCCACGGAGAAGCGCAACGTCGAGAACGAAATCAAGGTCACGGGTGGCGCGCGGCTTCGCTACCATGAACCGGGCCGCTTGCCCTCCCACGAGAATCAGGCCCTCGGCTGCTGGCCCAAGGGTAGCGAGCAGTTCGAGGAGATATGTCCGCTGCGGCTCCGGGATCATTTCTTCACCCACGACGGCGCGATCCGCTTCTCAAACAGATAATCGGCTTGCTTCAGATCGCGACCGCCCCTTGCGAACAAATCCAGATACATTTGGATCTCAGTAACGATTGGAATCTCGATAACGCGCCTCGAATAGAGGAAAACTCCTGCATCGTAGGGCTTGATGACGCGGATCTCGGGGCCAACACTAGGGCCAGCAACGCGCGCGCGTAGGTTGCGCGCCGCCGCTTCGTCGAAGATATAAACATCGATCACGTCAACGTCGACGAAGGGGGCCAGGATGTTTGCAGCCGCAGCGCCGGTGAAGGCGTAGCCTTGCGGATCGAGCCATTTATCGAGGTCTTGTCGAACCGAGTTTAAGTTGGCCCCGAACGGATTCGGCAAGATGAATGATTTGCGCAGATTCCAGCGGGAGCGCTCCTTGTATTTTTCTGCCCATGTGTCGAGGAGCCTCTTTGGTTCAGGCACGAAAACCTCCGAGTCTCTCCGGGGCTGCTTTCCGAGTTTACGTAGTGCCTGCGATTCAATCCAGCCGGGGCCTTTACGGCGAGACACTACCAGAACTTGCTCTTCAAGACTGCGGAGAACCCTTGATGCAAATCCGGTGCTCACCTGGAAGTCAAGGTTTGAACCTTGAGCACGCCGACTCTCGCTTTTGAGTTCTTCCGTGATCTCGCGCAAAGTCCACGACTCGGGTTTTTGGAGCAGAACCCTGAGAATGCGCGAGGACTTGCCTGAAAACGGATTCCGATAAAAGGAGGCGTCGATCTTATCCGCTGCCTTTAGCCCTATTCGCTGGATCATGACCCTGCCGGGAACGTTGATGAAGATGTTCCCCGCCAAATCGATGAAGTCAATGCCTTTCTCGATGCAGAGGGTTTGGGACTGCGGCGACAGCGACGGGCAAAGTAGCGCAAACGCCGCGTCGCGTCGCACCGCCTTCATCCGGGCGAGCCACGGTGCGATTTGATCAATCTGTTTCGGCGTGCAGTTGGTCTTGGCCTCGACGTAGACCTTGACATTCATGTCGCCAAATCGCAGGTCGAACTGTGCATCGAACTCTCCCTCGTCACCGATGGATTGGTCAACTAGGTTTTCGACACGAATATTCGGAAGCCCCTTAAAGGGCTCGTTGGCTCGGACGGCTTGCAGAACTTCGCTGACGGTCACCTTGCCAGTGTAACGCAATTTGCCAACTTTGGCAATTAGATTCATATAGGCAAGTTAGCCATAATATATTATTTGCCAAATCTGGCAATGTCCACAATCTTGGCAAAATACGTGAGCCGGAGCGAGGTGTTCTCGGCGGCACGGCAGCGCACTCAGGTGCTTTGCGGTACGCGAATCTTGCCGGTCATCAGGTGGTGAAGCATGGCCTTGAAAAGCGCTTGCAGCGCAGCTTTGCGCCTTTCCTCAGCTTCGATCTTCTGGCTGGTTGCTCGAATCATCCGCCACGTCACTTCTTGCTCCTCCGGTGCCGGCACCGCAATCGGATACTGCTTCAGGAGAGCACAAGTAAGCGCACCCTTCGTTGTGCCCCCTCCCTGACTCAGTCGCCTCAAGTCCTGGTACCGGTACTGCAGAAAAGCGAGAGCGAATTCGGGTGCGAGTTCACGGTTCTAGATGGAGGCGTATGCAAGGTGTTGACTCACGCACGTATCGAAGGTCACCATCGCGGCGTTTCCAAGCGTTTTTCCCTGACCAGTTATTGCGACAACAACACTGCCCGATCTCACCACCGGAAGATGGCATTCCGACCGCGCCACCCTTGTCACGAACTCGTCCGCGCGGCGAATAATCGACTCGTGGATCTTTCCGTTCGTTAGCCACGGTATTTCACCTGATTGCCAGTACAACGGGTTTGTTCTCTTTGGTGTCGAGCCGTTTCCAATGGTGCTGAACCTGCCGAGTGGTTCAACCTGCCAGTGCTCCGGCACGGGGCCGATTTCGGTTTCTTTGAGCGGGACGCGGGAGGCTTCAGCGACGGGCACTGGGCCGTATGTGAAAAGATGCTTCATGAGCGAGCGCTTCAGCTCGCGCGCCGCTGCGATCACCTTCTGCTGCGCCTCAATCGCCCGCTGAATCGTCGAAAGCACCCGCGCAATCCGGCGCTGCTCATCTAACGCGGGTAGGGGTACGCAAAGCTCCAGAAACGCGGTCGCATCAACCCTCTGCCTGCTCGGGGTTGAGCCACTCACGAGACCCAGCAATTTCGTAAGCACCTCTACGAGCCGCGAGCCAAGTGATTGATCCCGCAGTGGTCCCCCGCCTTCCTATTTGCCGAGTCATTTTTGCAAATCCAAAAAGAGCTTGACTTCTTCAGTATCCTGACATTATGTATATTGTCAGATGATAGGAGGTCACAACCATGCCCGGTGACGAAGAACTGCAAACACGCGGCAGGCTGGTTCGGAGCCTGGGCACACTCCGGGAAATGCTCCCTGGCAGTTTCATTGAACGCCGGCGCAAGTGCGGTAAGCCGAATTGCCGCTGTGCGGACGGGAACAATCTTCATCCCCAGTTTCAGATCTCGCTGCTTCTGGACGGCAAGCTCAGGACGTTCAACATTTCCGCCGAACTGGCCGAAGAGGCTCGCCGGCAGGTGGAGATGCATCAGCGCTTTCGGCGGGCCGGGGACGCCATTTGCCAGATCAATCTGCGCCGCTTCTTGCGGCGCAGGCAGAAAAAGGAGAGCACCCAGGGTTGAGCCGCCACCAGTTCGAGGCTTATCTCGATAAGGTGTTCGATTTCTCTCATCAGGTGACCGGGTTGTCCGAGGGGCGCCGGTCTCCGTTACATTCCTGGAAGAAGGTGTTTGACGCCGTCTTCCTAGGTGCGGCTTGCCAGTTTCCCAATCTCCATCAAATCGAGGCGGAGTGCCGCCGCGGCGCGCTCGCCAAGCGAATCGGCTCTTTGAGCGAGGACGCTATCGGCTACGCCCTCGAGCGCCAGGATTCCCATCCCGTCTTTGCGCTCGGATGCCACGTAGCTCGCCGCCTGAAGCGCAATGCAGTCCTGCATTCGGACTGGGCCCGCGGGCGCGTCGTGGCGGCGGCGGACGGAATTGAAATCTGCCGCTCGTTTGTCCGTTGCTGCGACCAGTGTATGGAGCGAAAGGTCAGTCACAAAGTCGGTGACGAGCTGCGCGAAGACATTCAGTACTATCACCGCATCGTGGCCGTGATGGTCGTGAGCACCGCGTTCCCCATTCCTCTGGGCGTCCGCTTCCAAAAGGATGGAGAGACGGAGGTCTCCTGCGCGCTGGCCTTATTACACGATCTCAAGGACCAGTTGGGTTGCCGATTCTTCGACTTGATCGTGGCTGATGCCCTGTACCTGCAAACGCCGTTCGTCGGAGAGCTCGAAAAGATCGGCTGGGAGTGGGTCATCAACCTGAAGGAGAACCAACCGGAGTTGATGGCCGAAGCCGAGCGGGCGACCGCTGGACCACCCGATTACCAACAAGCCGACGAGGACCAACAACTGCAGCTCTGGTATGCGCCCGAAGTTTTCTGGCCGGTGGCGGATCGTTCCATCGGCATTGTCAGGACACAGCGAACCTTGCACAAAAAGAAGTTGCCGCTGCGACCTTCCTCGGGCCGCACCAAGCCCCAGGGCAAGCAAGCCTGCGACGAAACGGGCCTGAACTATTACGCGGCGAATGTCGCACTAGGTTCGGTCCCGCCGCTGTTCATCCATCAATTAGGCCGCAGTCGCTGGATGATCGACACCGAAGCGTTTCAAACCCTCACCACCGACAGTCATCTGAAACAGCCTTCCGTGCACCAGAACCGCGGCCAAGCCTTGGTTAACCTGACCATGATTCGCGTGCTGGCTTTCACCCTATCCGTGGTCTTCTATCACCGTCAGGTACGCAGCCATTTCCGGAGAGCTTCCTTTGGCTTCTGCGACTTGGCCCGGCAGATCGCCTACGCGTTCCTGCCCTCGGCACCCCGCCTGGATTCCAGCTAAACTCCGGCTAGATGGTTCATTCCCCTTCTCCCCAGCGCCTCCGGTGAGGGCTACAGGCCCTTATTCTCTCAACCCGCCAAACCACCTCGTGTTCCACTTTGAGGGCCTCGCGCCGAGCGCAAAAAGCCTCTGCAAAACATTCAGGCCCGCCCCGATCGCCGAACCATCCTGCAATCAAGCGCCTATGGCGCTCCGCGAGGCCAGATTACGAAATCACTGGCCACCCATTAGAAAAGGTTGTCTACTCCGTTACAAGACACTACACTAACGAGATAAGACAGCCCGGCGTTTTCACCCATGCGCGGGCCGACGATTTGCGCGATAATGGTCTCAGTAAACTCAATCGGGAGGCAACCAAGATATGGCTGAGATTCAGTGGATCAGAGACCCTGATGCAGGGATGCGCCAGGCGCAGTCGGCAAAGAAGATGCTGCTGCTCGACTTCAGTGCCGCGCCGATGTGAGGGGGATGCGCTCGGCTGGATGCCGAGGTTTATCCTCAAAACGAGGTGAGCAACTTCATTAACCAGAACTTTGTGCCCGTCAAGATTCACATTAAGGAGCATCCCAAGGATTTCGAGCGCTTCAAGGCGGATTGGACTCCCACGGTGATTGTTTCCGAGCCCGACGGTACAGAGCGTTACCGCTTCAGCGGATTTCTGCCGGCGGATGATTTCCTTGCCGAGCTTCGTCTGGGGCTGGCGAAGGCAGCCTTCAGCCGAGGTGAGTATGATGCGGCAGCCAAGGGCTTCCGGGAGACTCTTGAAAAGTATCCACAGAGTGGAGTCGCCGCGGAAGCGATGTATTGGGCTGGCGCGAGCGACTACAAGGCGACGGGCAAGCCAGACCATTTGCGTGAAGCAGGTCAGCAACTTCAAGCCCGCTTCCCGGACAGTCCTTGGGCGAAAAAGGGTTCGGTTTGGGTTCAATGATCCCTAGAAGTCTGAATATTTCAGCCATGCCTCCCGGAGGTCCTTGCCGTGGAAGGACCATGTCCGCGCGTCCAATTGTTCCACACCTTCGCGCGGGCGAAAAAGCCTTACACCGCGCGTGGTAAATTCAATTTTCACTTCAACGGGTCCCGAGATGTGGCGGTAAGGCGGGATTTCCGAAATGCGCCCCATGGCGCGCCGCGCGGTCTCGCGGATGAGCGCGCACGCCTTGGGATGAGGCAGCATGAAGCCGGCGGTGCGGCTCACGCCGGATTTCACCTCGGCGCATTCAGCCTGTGGCACCAGCGCGCGAAGCTCTTTGCAGGCCGCCCGGTCTCCAGAAAGCATGATGACTGGGACCCCAAAAACTCCCGCTAGCATCACGCGCACCCCGATCTCCCCCACGCGCTGGTTGTTGACCCACATGTTCTGAACGCCCAGCGAGCTGTAAGAGTGATTCAGGATGCCCTTTTTTGCTCCTGCCATCGCGTGTTGGCCCACAAAGATCAAGGCACTGTACGAGGAGTTCAGCTCGAGCGTTGGTGACACCGGCTGGCCGGTCAGCAACCGTGCTTTGGAATTGATATCCAGTGCGGAGAGCGATTGGCTGTCATCGTGTCCATCCCAGACGATAACCTCCGTCGCGCCGCCTTCCATCAAGCCGTCGACGGCGGCATTCACTTCACCCGTCAGCAACTGGTGGGATTCGGCCCAGCGCGGACCCTCATAGGGAGAGCACTGAAGCTCGCTGAAAATGCCGCTAACACCTTCCAGGTCCGTTACCATAAAAATTTTTACCGGCTTATCCGTTCCCTTCGCCGGAAGCGGCGCCGCCTCAAGACGGGACGTCATGCTGCCCGCTGCGACAACAGCTCCGCTCGCGCCACTTTTGAAAAAGTCCCGGCGACTCATGCTCGGCTTTTTTGACATCCATTCCTCCCCGCATTAGCAAAATCAGTCCCACTAAACAACCGGCATTGATTTTAGCCCAGCTTCGGCGGGGATCATCTTAATTTGTGGCCAAACGGATGATTTGTCTCTTTCCTCATTTCGCGATTATCATATAGAAAGTAGCAGTGAGTAGGAAACTCCTTTGCGAAAGCTGTTTTGATGAACGCTGAGAACAAGTGCTGGAGGGCATGATGTGGGAATATAACGAGCAAATGAAATTGAAAATCGGCTTGGCGGAGATGCTTAAGGGCGGCGTGATTATGGATGTCACGACCACCGAGCAGGCGAAGATCGCGGAAGATGCGGGCGCCGTAGCCGTCATGGCTCTTGAGCGCGTTCCGGCCGATATCCGCAAAGAAGGCGGCGTGGCGCGCATGGCGTCCGTAAAGATCATCAAGGAAATCATGCGCGCGGTCACCATTCCCGTCATGGCCAAGGCGCGCATCGGACACTTTGCCGAGGCGCAGGTGCTGGAGGCGATTGGCGCGGATTACATTGACGAAAGTGAAGTGCTCACGCCCGCCGACGAACAGCACCACATCCACAAATGGTCTTACAAAGCGCCTTTCGTCTGCGGCGCCCGCAATTTGGGAGAAGCTTTGCGGCGCATCGGCGAAGGCGCAGCCATGATCCGGACCAAAGGTGAAGCCGGCTCAGGAAACATTGTGGAAGCGGTGCGCCATTTGAGGGCGATTACCAGTGAGATGCGCCTGCTCACTACCCTCCGCGAGGAGGAGCTCATGTCTAAAGCCAAAGAGCTAGGGGCGCCGCTTGACCTCGTGAACTGGGTGGCCGAGCACGGAAAGCTCCCGGTGCCGAACTTCTCTGCCGGCGGTATCGCAACCCCTGCCGACGCTGCCCTGGTGATGCAGCTTGGAGCGGAAGCGATTTTTGTTGGCTCCGGAATCTTTAAATCATCCGACCCGGCCCAGCGCGCCAAGGCCATTGTGCGCGCCACCACGCATTATAATGAGCCGCAAATCGTCGCGGAGTGCTCGGAAGAAGTGGGCGAAGCGATGCGGGGGATTGACGTCTCGAAGTTGGACCAGAAGGAGCTCTTGCAGACGCGAGGATGGTAAGAAAGAACAGAAACCAGAAGTCAGAAACTAGAAAAGGGATGGCACGGGGAGCGTTTTCTCTCGCGGTTACCGCCTTTCATGCATCCTTATAAGAGGGAGCGTGGTTGAAGTTCCGCGACGTGATTCGGTTGCTCGAAGAGGACGGATGGAAGAAGGTTCGAACGACAGGTAGTCATCAGCAATTCAAACACCCAATAAAGGCTGGAACAGGGACGGCGGCGGGCAAGCCGAGTCTGGATGTCCCGCCAGGAACGCTCAACAGCATTCTCAAGCAGGCCGGGCTGAAAGGAAAGCAGCTGTGAAGCAATATCTCGTTGTCCTCGAAAAAGGGCCAAACAGCTTCGGCGCGTACGTTCCAGACCTGCCCGGTTGCGCTGCCGTGGCAGAAACGCGTGAGAAAGCCCTAAGCCTTATTCGGGAAGCTATTGCCCTGCATGTCGAAAGCTTGCGTGAGAACGGTTCCCCTGTTCCCGAGCCTGTTTCGACAACGGAATTTGTACGGGTGTAAGGCAGAGCGTTTTCTCTCGTCAGGGGTCCTTCTTGATTTTGGATTGGCCCGAGAGATCGCGCATCCGACTTGTTGTTTGGGTCTGCTGTTTGATCAAACAAGAAGTAAAAGGCCGCGGAGTTAAGGTACCGCTAACTTACGGCGTGGAAGATTTTACCGAAATTGAAGAGGAGACAACTCATGCCCATCAGGACAGCAGAAGCCGAATGGAAAGGAAATTTGCAGGAAGGCGGGGGGAAAATCAAGCTGGGTTCGGGCCAGTATGAGGGTCCGTTCAGCTTCAAGTCGCGCATGGAGAACGGGCCAGGCACAAACCCCGAGGAATTAATTGGCGCAGCCCACGCGGGCTGCTTCTCAATGGCCTTTTCTCACCAGCTCGCAAGCGCCGGGCATCCTCCCAGGCGCGTGCACACTAGGGCCGACGTGAAGTTTGAGAAGACCAGCTCCGGATTCGCGATCACCCGCATCGACCTCGATACGGAAGGCGAGGTGCCAGGAATCAGCGAGGCCAAGTTCCAGGAGCTGGCGGAGGCCGCGAAAAAAGGCTGCCCCGTCTCGAAAGCGCTCGCGGGAACTGAGATCGTACTCAAAGCCACACTTATTTCAGCGGCAGGCGCGTAGGCATTGGTGAACTCGAACGGGAATCACAGAAACACGGTCGGCATCCTCGCCATTCAAGGCGATTTTGCGATGCACGGCAAAATGCTCGATCGCATCGGACAACCTTGGCGGGTGGTGAGGCACACGAGCGACCTCGAAGAGACCAGCGCGCTCATCATACCGGGTGGCGAAAGCACCACGATGCTGAAGTTCTTCACGGGTGAAGGGATGGGGAAAGCCATTCGGGAATTTGCAGCGCAGGGTAAGCCCATCTTTGGCACGTGCGCCGGAGCCATTCTGCTGGCTCGCGAGGTTGTTAATCCCCCACAGGAAAGCCTCGGCCTGATGGACATTACCATCGAGCGCAATGCTTACGGGCGACAGATTGACAGCCACGTCTCTGCTGGTGAGTGCCCGGCTTTAGCGGACGTTCCCATCGAGATGGTTTTTATCCGCGCGCCAATTATTCGACGCATCGGGGAACAAGTGCGAGTGCTGGCGCAAGCCCAAAGCGCGCCCGTGCTGGTCGAGCAAGGAAACCTCCTGGCTGCAACTTTTCACCCTGAATTGACGGAAGATGAAACGATTCACCGGTATTTCCTGAACAAAATGTAAGGAGAACAGCTTATGGTACAGCATCTCGATCACCACGATGCAGAGCTTTTGCTGCGCTTGTATGATCTCCGTCGCGAGACGAAGTTGCGAGAGGCGCGAGACTGGTTTGCTCAGGAATTTCAGGCGGCTTCGCCCGAGGACTTTATGAAGCGCTACCCGTTCGGAACCGAGGAGAACACTTTTTTCCGGATGGTCGTTGGCTATTGGAACATGGCAGCCTCTATCCTGAATCACGGTCTCATTAATGAAGAGTTGTTCTTTGAAAATAACGGCGAAATGTACGGCGTGTGGTCCAAAATCAAGCCGTTTGCGCCGGCGATGCGGGAGATGTGGAAGAACCCGATGGTCTGGAAGAACATCGAGACTGCGGGAGGGAAATACGAAAAGTGGATTTCACAGCACGCTCCTGAGGCACTGGGCCGGCAGCAAGAGGTGATGCAGGCGTTCGCTACCAGCGCTGCAAAAAAGAAGTCCTGAATGTTGTACGCGCATCCCGGGCCCGCCGGCATCTTGCCGGCCACGGAAAATACCGCCGAGGCGGCGGCGCTACTCGGGCAAGCCGTCACCCTATTTTCGAATCCTCGGTAAGTAACGAATCATCGAAAAGGACGTCGTTATGGCTGCCACCCCCTCCACCATGCTGCCACTCGGGACAAAAGCTCCCAACTTCAACCTGCCAGAGCCACAGGGCAAAATAGTCTCATCGGATGACTTCAAGGGCGCGCCGGCCCTGCTCATCGTTTTCATCTGCAACCATTGCCCTTATGTAAAGCACATCCGCGCGGAATTTGCTGAATTGGCAGAGGAATACCAGGCAAAGAGAGTGGGCATCGTAGGAATTAACTCCAACGACTTTGAGAACTACCCCGATGATCGGCCTGAAAAAATGGCCGAAGAGATCAAGCAAGTCGGTTATACTTTTCCCTATTTATATGACGAGAATCAGGAAGTAGCAAAGGCGTATCGGGCGGCTTGCACGCCGGACTTTTTTCTCTTTGACGGGAACCGTTCGCTCGTCTATCGCGGCCAGTTCGATGACAGCCGGCCGGGAAACGCTCATCCTGTCACGGGCTCCGATCTGCGGGCAGCACTGGATGCGGTCCTGGCGAGGCGAGTGGTTCCACCCCAGCAGAAGCCGAGCCTCGGCTGCAACATCAAGTGGAAGCGCGGCAACGAACCGGATTATTTTTAAGGGAGACCTCATGAAAATCCAAGTGAGCGTGAACGGCCAGGCCCGGGAAGACGACGTCGAGCCGCGCCTGCTGCTCGTACATTATCTCAGAGAGGTGGCAAACCTGACAGGCACTCACATTGGCTGCGAGACGTCTTTGTGCGGCGCGTGCACGGTGCTCTTGAACGGCGAAGCCGTAAAATCCTGCACGGTGCTTGCTGTGCAAGCGGATGGAAGCGAGATCACGACCATTGAAGGGCTGGCTTCAAACGGCAAGCTCCATCCCCTTCAGGAAGGCTTCTGGGAAGAACATGGCCTGCAATGCGGCTTCTGCACGCCCGGCATGATCCTGTCGGCTTACCAACTTTTGAAGCGAAATCCGCACCCGAGCCAGGAAGAGATTCGCAAGGGATTGGAGGGCAACCTCTGCCGTTGCACAGGCTATCAGCACATTGTGAAGGCAGTTGAGTACGCTGCCGAGAGGATGGGAGATCAAGAAGGACTGCCAGCTTGAGCGCCCGCAGTCTTTTGGCTGCCACTCTGGGGCATGACAGGTGTAGCGCGGACCTGCGCTGTTCAGGTCCGCGGCTTTTCGCGATCTTCGGGCAAAAACCGCAGGCCTCAAAAGTGGAGGTCTGCGCTACCCGGCTCCCCATTCACTTTCGGCCGTTAGGTGCCGGGAGCGCGACCGGCGTTCAGACAAAATTTTGATGGGCAGTGGCGAGCCGCAGGCTCATTGCGTCTCCTCCGAAAATTTCGGCACGAGACCCCTCACACCCGACTCGCGCGGCTCGCCACCCTCTCCCCACGGGAGAGG
>JBOGJS010000147.1:0-8864 GCA_050745365.1 Terriglobia bacterium | reverse complement strand
ATTGGCTCCGGCAGCTACGGTGTTCCCCCCCTCGCGGAAGATCGACTGCGCAAGCACAGTGGCCGTGGTCGTGCCGTCGCCGGCCACGTCGGAGGTCTTCGACGCCACCTCGCGCACCATCTGCGCCCCCATGTTCTCCAGGGGATCTTTTAGTTCGATTTCCTTCGCTACGGTCACACCATCTTTAGTGATGGTAGGCGCGCCGAACTTTTTGTCGAGAACCACGTTGCGGCCTCTGGGGCCGAGCGTAATCTTCACAGTGTCGGCCAGTTGATTCACGCCTCGCAGAATCGCCTGTCGGCTCTGCTCGCCATGTAGAACTTGCTTTGCGTTTGCCATTTTCATTCCTCCACAAATTCGCTCAAGAGATTTTGGGACTCGGTCCTTCTCGTCTATTGCGCCCGGCCCTGCACTCGCGCTACTCAAGGCGAGCCGGGATTTAACCGTGACTCCGGAAGCGGGCCGTTACTTCTTGCCAGCGGCGGAATGCTTGGCGGATTCAATAATGCCCAACACTTCTTCCTCGCGCAGAATCAGGTAATCCTCATTGTCGATTTTGATTTCGGTGCCGGAATACTTCCCAAGAAGGATGCGATCGCCCGCCTTCACATCCAGAGGGATCACCTTGCCCTCCTCGGTCTTCTTTCCGTTACCCACCGCAATCACTTCGCCTTCCTGCGGTTTTTCTTTGGCGGTGTCAGGGATGATGATGCCGCCCTTCGCGGTCTCTTTTTCCTCGATCCGCTTGATCACAATTCGGTCATGAAGTGGTCTTATCGTCATCTTTCTGTCTCCTTTCATGCGTTGAGGTTTGAAATTACCCGGCCCACGGGCCCCAGTTCGATTGCCACACAACTGCCCCGGCCCCTAGGCGGATGCCCACGAGAAATAGGGTCTGTCCGCTGGTAAACTCGTCTCGGGGTCCGTCTCGTCTTAGCCGAAGTTCACATGTGTGGCATCGCCATTGACACTTGTAAGCCAAACAAGTGGAAGCAGGTTTTAAGCGGCAGTCTTTTTCTTGTGAGTCTCGCCCCCAATCAGGTCGAACGCGGTCCTAGAGGTGGCAAGCTTTTTTATGCCGACGTTCCGAAAATATACCATTGTCCGCGTGCCATCGGATTCCACGATGGTGCCCCAGCCGTATTTGGCATGGTGAACGTATTGTCCGAACTTTAATTTCATTCGTTGCCGTCGGTCTAATTTAGTAGTCTCGTCTGCGGCCGTCGCGATCCCGGCTGCCGCCGTTCCGTTGCGCCGAGTAGCCGGTGCGCGGCGGACGCGCCTCGTTAACAGTCAGGGTACGGCCCTCGATGGCCTGACCATTCAAGCCCGTAACCGCACGCTGCAGGTCTTCGCCTTCGGCCAGCTCAACAAAGCCAAATCCCCGAGCCTCGCCCGTCATCTTGTCGCGAACCACCACCGCCGAGGCCACACGAAAGCCCGCATTGGTCACAAAATCGTTGAGGGCGCCGTCCGTGGTGCTATGGGGAAGATTACCTACGTAAAGTTTAGTTGCCATTTGATCCTCCGATTGAGGGCGACCCTGGGGCCACCCGGTTTGACCTACACCGACTCGGGACGCGGCTGGAAGTGCTTCAGGTACGCTGTCCCGAAAGCGCGTTTTGCAACCTCGGCGGCCTGGGGCAGGTCACACAAGACGTCAAGAACCTCAAATGCCCCGACCTGCAGCGCCTCCGACCATTCATTGAGGTCAAAGGTGCGAGCCAGCAGAATGATCTCAAATCGTAAATCATGTTGACTCCCAAGGTTCGGCCAGGCGCCTCCACTATCCCTCACTCAAATAGGGTGCGGAAAAGACCAGTTGAAACCGACCGGACTTTGCTAACTCACAAGCCGCCGTGATGCTATTTGCGCTTTCCGAGGTCCAACCCGCTTTTCCGAAAACGGTCGTCAATCGTTCCGTGTCAGGATCGATCTCATACTCGATCAGGATTCGAGTTGGATCCGGCCCTCTCCGCGTCAAGGCAGCAAGAGGTTTGGTCTCTTCTGTTATTTTGTGAGTTTGTATCATAACAAAGACTTATCCCTTAAAGCCGCCGGTGCAAAACCAGGAAGCTCCTTAGCTGGTCTGCAAGTTAAGGGCGGAAGGCAGCTTTGTTCGGCAGCCTGGCTTTCGCGGCCAACGATCCGATGCTGCTTTCCGGGCGGCTGGTGCTGGGAGTGCTGTTCGTAAGTATTCCTGGATGTCCTGCTCTCCGATGCCGAGGTGGGCCGGAACGTTCGATTCTTGCGTTTCTCCTTGTAGTTCCTGCTTCAAACGCATAAAACAAATGTTCGGACCGTCCTGGAGTTTTAAGCTGGGCGGTCGAAACGCCTCGGATTGAACCTCCACGGTAAATTCACGTGCCTCCTTGGAATCGATCACGTCAAAGTTATAGATTCGAGAGCTCGCTGCAACATTGAACCCCACATACTGGATGTACATGGCAAATCCTTTCTTGGCCGTACGAGCACTTATCGGGATAGCCTTACGGACACGGCCCGTCTGCTCGCCCATCGACGACACGATGAAGATTCATCTTCCCGACCCGGCTTTTATCGCCGCCGGGCGTTTTGCTTCCAGCGTCTTTCGCAATTCGCACGTGCGCTTTCGCCGAAGGATCTTGCGCCGGCGCTCCCGGCCAAACCTCGCTTTGTCACCATTTCTGCCGGACACAGTTTCCTCCCTCGCGGGCGTGCGTGTTCATGTTGAAACGACAGCGGACCCGGCTCGGTCGCATTCCGGGATACAACTTGCAATCGGCGGCATCGGGAGCGCACTTTCATCCAACACGCCCTCCGGCCTAGTGGCGGCGCCAGGAACTCCTCTCATCCAGGCAGCAGCTTCCGCGCGTTCTTCTCCAGCCGGCGGGTAGATCAGAACCAGGCCATCACGGCAAGCATCGGCGCGGCCCGTGAACTGATCCTGGTTCTTCATGATGAAGTTAAGAGTCTCAGCCAACTGATCAGAGCAGTATCCATTGCTGAAGCGCACCCCGCTTGGGTGGGTCGAAGAAGTCCACGTCCTGTACTCGCACACCAGACACAGGTAGCCCCCGCCTTTATCCGACCGGACGCTCACATAATCCAGGGGGGTTCCAGGTTCAGCTCGATATTCAACCCGTATTGAGCGTGGCTCGTTGACTTTCATCAAGTCGTCCCAGGCTAGAATCGCTGCAAACTCAAAGGCCTTGTCTAACTTCATGTTGAGTCTTCCGTTCACGGACGAATCGCTTCCCTGCACTTTGAGCCCACGGTTCCAGCGAGATCCGTCCAGGCATCTCCTTAAAGGCTTGTTGGGGCCAAAGGCCCGGTAGCCACGAGTTCGCCGAATGCTAATCCGCATATGTCACCTCGCGCGAAACCATCGTGCATCCGGCCCTCCCCAGATACTTGCCTGTCTGGCTCGCCTGGGTGGCCAGGATAGCCACTCCTGCACAGACCGCAGATCCCAATTGAAACCCACTTCATAATTTTCGGAAGCATTGGAAACCTCTTTTCTCCTAGGTCTCCAGATTCCCTCTTTGCCGAACGAGAGAGAGGGCGGCCCGCTGCCGCCCCAACTAACGATAAAGACCTGGGCGCTTTATGCCGCGACGCGAGCAGCGATCTTGTGGAAGGTCGAGTTGGAAACTTCGTACACTCGAACCTCAGGAGTTCCGTCAACGACTTTCGCGAGGGCCTTCTGCACTTCCGAATAGGCTCCGCGGTTCTAAGCTTCAGCATTCTCCTTTTGATCCCAGAGGCTGATCCCAATCGTTTTCAATCCCCCTGGGGCGACCAGAGTGATTTCGTCCAGGAAGCCCTTCTGTTTCCGCAGCAAGGGGATGATCTCGTTCTCAAGGGTCCGGGCTAAGGGGTGCATTTCAGATGGCCCGAATTGGTTCAGGCGACCTGGAGAGGGTCTGGAACGGGCCTTGTCTCGTCAACGACAGTAACTGACTTAACTTTACTTGTCAAGTTAAATCTGCGATGATCTAAAAATAGTTAACCGCAGATAGTTAATCACAGGAGGAGTCCGATGGATGTTCCATTGGTGATCAGGCATCGTCTGGAAAAACTAGGTCTCGATCAGCGCGATCTGGCTGGCGCGGCGGAAGTAACGGAATCCTATATTTCACAGTTGCTGACTGGAAAAAAGGCGCCCCCATCGCCTGACCGAACAGATATTTATGAAAAAATGAGCAGATTCTTGAAGCTTCCGAATGGCGAGCTGGCGAAGTTGGCTGACCTGCAGCGTCAGGGAGAATTAAAGCGAAAATCGGGCGACCCGCCCACGCCGTTGTTTCAAGGCGTTCGAGAGTTGGTTCTTCGCAAATGTAATCCCGATAGGCAGAAGCAAATACAGGAGATTTTTGAGAAGCAGCCCTTTGGAGAACTCGAACGCTTGATTACGCGAAAGCTCCTGGACGTGGTCAAGAGAGTTGCCAAAGAAGAGTTGCAAAGTGAAAACTGGCTCCGTCTGGTGGCCCGACTTAGCGACCGAAGCTACGAAGAGATGCGAGTCGCCATTCTCGAGTTCCTGGATACCAATGTCCTCGACCTGTCAATTGAAAACTGTGTTTCCTTTCTGGACCCTCTTATTGAATCCTGGGACATCGACCTCGAGACCTTTGCTATGGAAATTGTCTTAAACCACAGAGTCGCCGCAGGGCACCCTAAGAAATTTGAGTTCATTGAAAAAGAACCCGAACCAGCCTTCGACGAAGAGCCGGGGCTCAAAGAATTCCTCGATGACGCTTCCCTCAGCAGCGATGCGACGGAAGAGGAAATCGAGTTCCTAAGAAGGCTAAGGTTTAAGCGAACGCGGCCTACTCCTCTCTACTATTACCGGGAGTTACAGAACCTCAAAGACCCCCTCCATTTTCGAACCCCGTAGTGTGTACAAGTATTTGGATCGCTTTGAACCGCAGGATAGAGAATCCTCCCGCGCCATTCCCCGTTTCCTCTGTGCTGTGCTGGCACAATGCGTCTGACGCTGGATCCGTTTCGACTGTCGCTCATTGCCGTCGCTGGCTGTTTGAGCCACCAGCCGGCGCGAGCCTCGACCGTAGCGCGGTACGAGGCCGGCGCCGGGCTTCCCGCAACGAGTCGATTCACGCAGGCAGCAGTGAACTCTAGAGGGTTTTGGCCAAAGACCAACAGTGAATTATTCCGAATTCGGAATAACGTGGAAAAGATATAGGTTTCGACGACAGTTGTTGACGACGGAGGGCGGGCGAGTGTCTTGAAGAGGAGATGACGAGGCTCTGACCGTCAGAAGAAAGGATCGTCCAGCGGTGAAGATCTCGCGTCCAGTCGCAACCAAGTAAACCGGATACCGGTTGGACGTTGAACGGCGCCAACGGGCACGCATTCTCGTGACATGGTTCCCTCCTGAACACGCTTTCCTCGCTTACGAGGGCAAATTGGCAAAAAATCATTTGAACCCCACCCATTCAATGACGTTCCCATTACTGCGCGAAACCGGCCCTTAGATGGAAGCGGCAGCCTCGGCGGATTTGTTGAAGGCGAGAAATTGCTCCTCGTACTTGGCTTGGCCCTGTTGTGCAGCGAACCGCAGAGGACACACGCGCTTCACGCAGATTTCCTTCGCTCCCGGCTGCATCTGTAGAATCTCCACAACCTCGGCGATGAATTCCGCGAGCGCCATCGCGTGAGGATCCTTTGCCTGATGAGCTCCCATCAGCTCAGTCGCTACATAGGGTGGAATCAACTCCAGAACGGCCACCGGGGTGCCCCTCAGTTGGTACCGCAGCGACTCGGTGTAGGAGTGGATTGCCGCCTTGGCGGCGCAGTAGGCAGGCAGGCGTCATGGCGAACGGCAAGAATGCGAGTCCGGATGAGACCGTCATGACCGTCGAGTGGGTCTGCTTTTTGAGCAACGGGAGCAGAGACGCTGTCAGCCGTATCGAGCCGAGCAGGTTGGTTGCTATCGTCGCCTCGGCGATTGCCACATCCGACTTATTCAGATTTTCAAGCTGCATGATGCCGGCGTTGTTGATCAATACATTGAGCGAAGGAAACTCCCCGGCGATCTGCGGCGTGAACGCACTGAGATTCGCCACATCCCGGACGTCGAGTACGGCCGACTTCATCCCCGGATTCTCAGCGGCCACCGAATCCAAGACGCCCTTACGCCGGCCAGTGATGATCACTTGATTTCCGAGCTTGTAAAATGCCTCGGCAAGTGCCCGGCCGATCCCGGAACCTCCACCGGTGATGAGCATGGTGTTGCCCGTCATTTGCATATTGTTTATCTCCTTTCTTTCATAAAACCTTCGGCAGAACCTTCCAGTTAGCGCAGCGATCTCCACGCCGCCCGAATCTCGGTGCTGAAGAGTTCCGGCTGTTCCCACGCCGCGGAGGGAGTGCTGTCCAGACCGATCCGGGCAACGCATCGACAACGCGACCGAGGTCGTCCTCCATTGCGGCCCTTTCTTCGCGGCACTCCATGACGCAAGCATGCGCCATTCCACGCGAACGCGGCCTTTGGAGTTTGGTATCCGTCTGTCGATGTCAGCAGCAGGTTGCCTTGCGCAACGACCCGCTTTTCGAGTGAGAACGCGCTCAAACGGCGGACCGATTCCTAACGGAATCAACGGGTCCGCGCCTCCTCCAGGGTCTCCCAACGAAGAGAATTTGCGCGCGCTCCGGGGCGTTAACGGAAATGTAAACGCGAGCCCCATTCCTCGTGCCGACTGATGCGATGGGATCGATCGATACCATAGGCAGGTCAAGCAATCGGAGAGGTACTCCAAGTGGATGCTGGCGCTCACGCTGGCCGTTGGTAGCCGCCAGCGCAAACTGGGCGTTTCGAAGGAAGTCGTGGAAGGGACCGGCAATCGCTAATCCTGCTCGCCGAGAGTTTGGACGTACGTTTTGCCGTACGGATAGAAAAGTTCCTTGCGGCCTTGCTGCCAAGCCGCTTTGAGTTCCGGGGTTGTGATGTCCCAGTCTGGCCGGCACTTTCTGGTAACGACACGCAGATCCTGGCGGAGATCTTCCAGAGTGGGCCGGCCGAAAAACCAGTAGCCGTTATAGACCTTATAAATGACAAGACCGGGCTCGAGGACAATCACATGCGGGATCATCGGATTGTTGACAGGATCAGTATATTCGGCGATGTCCAGATCTTTTTGGATGATGCGCCCCGCGTCGGAGAGAAAAGGCCAGTGGGCGCCGACTCCGCTGCGATATTCGTTCGTCTGGGTGATATTGTCGGTACTGATCGAGACAAGCCGGCAATAGGCAACCTCGAGCTCACGATGGAGTTGAACCAGCCCTTCAGCCTGCCGGCGATCCTTCGGGCAGAACCCTCCGCGGCTGAGGACGAGAACCATGGGATGCTGTGCTTGGAGTTCGGAGAGCCTCCGGCGTTTCGCGGTGTGGTCGGAAAGCTCGTAGTCGGGGAAAATAGCCCCTGGAATCATGTCAGATCGCATATGAAATCCTCCAGAGTTGGATGCGCGCCCCCCGAGATAGGTCTCAATGGTTGGCAGCCAGCATTCTCACAGGGCCTTGGCCGAAGTGCCAGGCCGGGGATGGTCAACAAAAACCGGCGAAGCCTCGGGCCGATGGGCGATCTCATCTGTGTCTCCCGATTGCATTGTTTGCCAAAATTCACATCGTTAGAACGACGCGGAATTGTGCGTCGCCGCTGAGCATGCGCGCGTAAGCCTCGCCCGCCCTTTCAAGCGGATACGTTTCAATCATGGGACGCACGCCGGTTAGCTCGGCGAAGCGCATTGTGTCTTCGGAATCGGCGGGTGTTCCCGCGGCCCAGCCCTGAATCGTTCGACTTCCACCAATGAGCTGTATTGGCGTGACCTCAATGGAATCGAAAGTCGCACCGATTACGATGAGCTTGCCGTTCGGACCCAGTCCGTCAATCAACTCGGACATCGCTTTCGAGTTCGGGGCTGTCGCGAGAATTGCCCGTGCGCCGTCCAGTTTTTGCAACTCCTGTGCTGCGTTCGTCGATTTGCTGTCGATGTACACGCTCGCTCCAAGTTTCTTTGCGAGCGCGGCGTTTTCGGACCCACGGCCGATCGCCGCGACTTTATAACCACACTTGTTCGCGAATTGAACTCCAAGGTGACCCAGACCGCCGATGCCCTGTACTGCCACAAGGTCGCCGGGGAGCGCGCCGCTGTGCCGCAGCGCGTTGTAGGTGATAATTCCGGCGCAGAGTAGGGGTGCCGCTTCGGCGGCGCTCAGACTTTCCGGTATCGCCGCCAGTGCTTCTACGGGAGCGACCATATATTGTTGATATCCGCCGTCATAGCTGATGCCTGGAATTCTCAGATTTCGGCAATTACGAAAATCTCCGCGCCGGCATTCGCGACACGTGCCGTCCTGCCCGCCGTGCCAGCCGACACCGACGCGCTGCCCCGCCTTCCATTCTGATACGCCGGGTCCCAAGTCATCGATAATCCCGGCGACCTCGTGCCCTGGAATGCGGGGATACTGGATGCCGGGCCAAGCGCCTTCTTTCGTGAGCACGTCACTGTGACAAACGCCACAGGCCTGAACCCTGATGCGCACCTCCCCTGCATTCGGCTTAGGAATTTCGCGGTCAACGATCTGGAAATCGGCTCCGGCCTTAGGGACTTGCGCCACCTTCATTGGTGCTACTCCGACTTTTGTAGTTGCCATGCTTGCCTCCTTGAATTTTGATTGACACACATGTTTTTATCTAACCTCCACCTCGAAAATGATTTTCAGTGCGACCGGTGTGCCGAGTGGAAGGCTTGCGACTCATACACCAAGGCGGCTGGGATTTTTGTCCTTTCCAAAGATATCCTGGAGCAACTCCGAAGCGGCATCAGCGACTTTCGGCTGTTCGCGGCCCTCTCGACGCT
>JBOGJS010000146.1:0-16648 GCA_050745365.1 Terriglobia bacterium | reverse complement strand
GTGAAGGATATCTTCCGAGGAGATGCCCAGCAGCCTCTTTCGCCTCAGTGGAGGCGCCGGGTTGTGACGCCAAAAACGGCTGCGACAATGCGGGAAATGCTGAGAGGTGTGGTTGAATTCGGCACGGGGAAAGCCGCGCAAATGGCGGGCTATTCCGCCGCAGGGAAGACGGGTACGGGGCAGAAAGTGGACCCAGACGGTCGTTACTCCCACACCCACTACGTAGCTTCTTTTATCGGGATGGCTCCGGCCAGCCGTCCGGCTGTCACCATCCTGGTCTCCATTGACACGCCTCACGGCGCCATTTACGGCGCGGAAGTGGCGGCGCCAGCATGGAAACAGATCGCGCAACAGGTTCTGAGCTACCTGAATGTGCCGCGCGACGAGGAGGTAAATCCACCTCTTTTGATGGCGTCCACCAACCCTCCCACCGCCATTTTGCCTGGAATCACTCAGGCCTCCCAGGTTACTGACCCGCCGGCTACGGCTTCTCAGGTCACGAAGGCTGCTGCGCTTCCAACGCCTGGCACGCCGCCGGCAGGGAGAACCGTCGTCATTAGCGATGCTCCTTTGGTCGTGGTACCGGATTTTTCCGGATTGAACGAGAGGAAAGTTGCAGACCAATGCCAAAAGGTGGGACTGCAGTTGGATTTAAGCGGATTGGGGTTGGCTGTGGCACAAATGCCAGACCCCGGAACCAGGGTAGCGGAAGGAAGCGCGGTTGAAGTCCAGTTTGCGCGATAGCGCCGGCTGTGGGCAGCCGAAGGCGGCGAACGCTCTGAATGACAGCCGCTTTCAGAGATAACGGGCTGTGGCGGACACGGTTATCAGCAAACACGTCAGTTGTATACTGATTCCAGAGATGATTCTTGAAGATTTGCTGCGGGCTACCACGGTACTTGCGTGGCAGGGCGGCTCCAATCTGCCCGTCGCTTCGCTCGCCTACGACTCTCGCCGCGTCCAGCCGGGCGGTCTGTTTTTCGCTATCCCCGGGGAGCACGCGGACGGAAACCGATTCGTCGGCAACGCACTGGCGCAAGGCGCCGCCGGCGTGGTGAGCGAGCGTCCGATGCCCGCTGGATTTGAGGGAGCATGGGTCCGGGTGGAAAGCACGCGCCGCGCGCTCGCAGAGCTCAGCAGGGCGTTCTACGGCAATCCGGATTCCAGGCTGGCGCTGGTTGGCATTACAGGAACAAACGGCAAAACGACTACAGCCTATCTCGTACGGTCCATCCTGGAAGCGGCGGGAACCAGCACCGGTCTTCTGGGAACCATCGAATACCGGCTCGGAGACCGCATCATCGCAGCCCATCACACCACGCCGGAATCATTGGACCTGGCGGCGTACTTTGACGAGCTTCTTCGGTCTGGCGGCAAGGCCGCGGTGATGGAGGTTTCCTCGCACGCCCTCGCTCAGGAGCGCGTGTGGGGATTTCGCTTTCGAGCCGGGGTGTTCACGAACCTGACGGGCGATCATCTGGACTACCACAAGGATATGGAGAGCTACTTCGCGGCAAAGCGCAGGCTATTTGAAGGGCTCGGAACCCCGCCGCCGGAACTCTGCGTGGTCAATCTGGACGACGGCTGGGGTAAGCGGCTTCTTGACGTTCCCTCGCCACGGCAGGTTACCTTCGGGGTGGAATCGAATGCCCAGGTGAAGCCAAAGCACTTTACTTTCGGGCCGGAAGGCATTCAAGCGACCTTGGCCACTGTCCGGGGTAAGCTCGAGATTGAGTCCGCCCTGCTTGGACGCCCTAACCTGGAAAACATTCTTGCCGCGGTTGCTGTCACGGAAGGGCTGGGCGCCTCCGAGGAGAGCATTCAGCAGGGAATTGCGGCCTTGCGCAAGGTTCCGGGACGTTTTGAGAGGATTGATGAGGGGCAGCCCTTCACCGTGATCGTAGATTACGCTCACACTCAGGACGCGTTACGGAACGCTCTTCGAACCGTCCGTGAACTCACGCGCAACCGCTTGATCACCGTGTTTGGGTGCGGAGGTGACCGCGACAGGATGAAGCGTCCGGCGATGGGGGAAACGGCCGGCTCGCTCAGTGACGCTGTGGTGCTTACCTCTGACAATCCCCGAAGTGAAGACCCTATTCTGATCATGAACGACGTGATGGTGGGCCTCCAAAAAGCCAATCGCCCTTACCTGGCGGAGGTGGATCGTGAAAAGGCCATTCGGAAGGCCTTGGAGCAGGCACATGAAGGCGACCTCGTCCTAATTGCCGGCAAAGGGCACGAGACCTACCAGGTGCTTAGAGATCGAACGATCGCTTTTGACGACCGTGAGGCCGCAAGGCTCGCCTTGCGGGAGATGGGTTTTGGACAGGGCTCCAAATGAGGGATAGCCACGGTCAGCGCTTTTCTGAGCCTTCGAACGAAAAACCCACGGTCAACCGCGCAATGGTTCACCGCGGCTGCCCTTGCTGAGTCAGCTCCATGCAGCTTTCCACCTCTGAAATTGCACTTATTTTGGGTTCTCGATGGGAGGGCATACCGAGGCGAGCCCGGGGCTATTCCATTGACTCACGCACCGTCCACGCCGGGGATCTCTTCTTCGCGATTCGCGGCCCACGCTACGATGGCCATCAGTTTATCGGGCAGGCGATCGAGAGGGGGGCCGTGGGAGCCGTGGTGGAGCGCGACATCGGAAATTCAGAAGCACGCTCTTCCCTGCTCCTTGTTCCGGATGCCGCTCGCGCCCTACAGCAGCTTGCTGCGGCGGTGCGCCGCAAATGGGCTGGGCGCGTGGTGGGCATTACCGGCAGCACTGGGAAGACGACGACGAAGGAAATGCTTTCGAGCGTGCTCTCGAGACAGTTCCGCGTGCTGAAGTCAGAAGGAAACCTGAATAACCACTATGGAGTGCCGCTGACGCTCTTGCGTCTTGAGGCTGAGCATCAAGTCGCGGTTGTGGAAATGGCAATGTCCGGGCCGGGAGAAATCACGAGGCTGGCCGAGATCGCCGGGCCGGAGATTGGAGCGGTCACCAATGTGGCGCCCGCTCACCTGGCGTTCTTCGATTCCGTCGATGCGATTGCGCGCGCGAAGCGGGAACTGATAGAGCATCTGCAGCCTCCCGCCATAGCAATTCTGAATCATGATGACGAGCGCGTGAGGGGTTTTGCCGGAGGGTTTAGCGGGCGCGTGGTGACGTTTGGCTTCACGGAAGGCGCGGACTACCGCGGCTCACGACTTCGGACCGGAGGAAACACGGCCTCCGGGACGCTTACAACCGAATTCGAGGTCAACGGACCTTCCTATTCAGGAGTATTCTCAATTCCAGTTCCTGGCCGTCACAACGTTGAGAATGCCCTGGCGGTGATGGCTGCGGCGAGCGTCTTCGAAGTGCCCGAGAGTAATTTGCGAGAGGGGCTGAACTCCTTCGGCTCGCTCAGCCAGCGCGCCGAGATTCTGAGGCTGCCTGGCCCCATCACCCTGATTAACGACGCCTATAACTCTAATCCGCTCGCCATGAAGCGGATGCTGGAAATGATCGCAACCTGGCCCGGAGCGGAAAGGCGGCTGGTACTCGCGGGCGAGATGCTTGAGCTGGGGCCATCATCAGCGGAATGGCATCGACAGATTGGCCGCGAGTGTGCCCGGTTTGGCGTTGACTGGCTGATCGCGGTTCAAGGCGATGCCCGGTTTTTTGTCGATGGCGCCATCGAGGCCGGCGTGCCGGTCGGGCGGACGCGATGTTATGCCGAGGCCGGCGAAGCAGCGCGGTTCTGCCAGACGCTTTTGGCCCCTGCCGACCTGATCCTGGTGAAGGGATCACGTGGCGTGCGGCTCGAGAAGGCCGTCGAAATTCTTACGGACGGGGTACGACAAACTCTTTAGCCCGATGTTTTATTATCTCTACCTCAGATTTTACAGCCATTTCCATGTTCTCAACCTGCTTCGGTACATCACGGTGCGGACGGCCTATGCCAGCCTCACCGCGCTATTTCTCTCGCTTGTGCTTGGCCCCTGGCTCATTCGTAAGCTCCAGCGGTTCCAGGTAGGCCAATTTATTCGCGAAGAGGGTCCGAAGTCCCATGCGGCCAAAGCCGGTACGCCGACCATGGGCGGCGTGCTCATTTGCCTTTGCATCGTCGTGCCGACGTTGCTTTGGGGTGATCTCAGCAACGTTTATCTCTGGCTGGCGATGGGGGTGATGGTTGCCTATGGAGCGATCGGCTTCTGGGATGATTATCTCAAGCTGCGCCGGAAACACAACCTCGGCTTGACGGCGCGATCGAAACTGGGGCTGCAAGTTCTGGTCAGCATCCTTCTGGCCGCAGTTCTGGGATGGCTTTCGTTGCGCCACTTGTATTCCACACATCTCACTTTCCCATTTTTCAAGGAGATCCATCCCGACTTCCTGATTGATGCTTTTCTTCGTCATCACTGGACCACCTTTCTGGCTTTCCTTCCATTTGTGGGCCTGGTGATTCTCGTGGTTGTGGGATCCTCCAACGCCGTAAACCTGACGGACGGCCTGGACGGCCTTGCCATCGGCTGCGTGATCATCGCGGCCGGGGCTCTTACCGTGCTCACGTACGTGACCAGCAACGCCGTCCTGGCCAACTATCTTGATCTGGAGCGCGTGGCGAATGCGGGTGAGCTCACGATTTTTTGTGGGTCGATGGTGGGCTCGAGCCTTGGCTTTCTCTGGTATAACGCTTACCCGGCGCAATTGTTCATGGGAGATGTCGGCTCGCTTTCACTGGGCGCGGCCATTGCAGTCGTGGCCGTGATCATCAAGCAGGAGCTCTTGCTGCCTTTTCTGGGCGGAATATTTGTGCTGGAAGCGCTTTCGGTGATCCTGCAAGTCGGTTCTTACAAGCTGCGCCGGAAAAGGATCTTCCGGATGGCTCCCCTCCATCATCATTTTGAGCTTCTGGGTTGGAAGGAGGCCAAAATCATCGCCCGTTTTTGGATTGCGGCCCTGGTGTTTGCACTTTTTACGCTCACTACGCTCAAGCTTCGCTAGGCCAAAGGCTGTGGTCGTTCTGCATGACATGACGCCTGCTCAGCGTGAGAAAAACGACCCCTCATCCGCCCTCCTACGTCGGGCACCTTTTCCCCTGGGGAGAAGGTGGGGAGCCGATTCGCTCCTCTTCGAATCGCACTGAGCGGAGCGAAGGGGCTCACGATAAACTCCGCGACCCGGATGAGGGGTCTTGATCGAAATCCACCGCGTCTCCGCGCTGCGCTTTGTCATGCTCCACATTGGCAGCCCAAAGGCTGTGGGCGCTCGGAATGACACGATTCCACGGCGCCCTGGCAGTGGCAACTCAGCCGAAATGAGGAAATCTTGATGTTAATCCAATCCTCCCGCTCTTTGCGCACTTGTTTGTGGCCCTGGCACGCCGGGTTGGTGCTAGACTGGGCGTCTTGAATTCCTGCAGCTTGCGTATCGGGGCATGGCTGGGAATGCGGAGGTTATCCGTTCAGGAAGATGACTTGGCGACTTCTCAAATGGTGTGTCATTATTCTGATCATCGTTGTGGTCGTGTTTGTTTACGGCGTCGTTCCCTGGTTCTTCACCGACCTCGTCACCACCAACCGTTTTCGCTACCACGATCCGAATGCGGAAAGAACGCCAGCTTTCTTTGGGATGAATTTCGAACAGGTTGAGTTCCGCTCGCGTGATGGGATCCTGCTCAAAGGATGGTACGTGCCCGCGAGCGTAGCGAACCCCGACAAGGCCAAAGGCGTGATTATTTATTGTCACGGTTTTCATCGGAGCCGCGTGGAGATGCTCCCAATGGCCCGCTTCGGACACCAACTTGGATATGACGGCTTGCTTTTTGATTTCCGCAACCACGGGCAAAGCGGAGGAAAGATCACCTCTCTCGGCTATTGGGAACGGCTTGACGCTGAAGCAGCGGTCGATGAAGCGCTCTCGCGCGAAGATGCTCCCCATCCCGTCATTCTCTGGGGTGTTTCGATGGGGGCGGCCGCCGCGCTGATGGCAGCCGCGGAGGACCCGAAGGTGGATGCCGTGATTTCGGATAGCACCTTTCTTTCGTTTGACCGGGTTATCCGGCACCACTATCACCTCATCCTGGAAGTTCTGCGGAGGCGCTGGTGGTGGGTGCCTCCGGTGCCCGCGTTTCCCCTCACGAATGAGGTGATTGCCTGGTCCGCCCACCGGGCCCGCTTTAACCCCTCGGATTTTAATCTCGAGAAAGCCGTGGAGCGCATCTCACCCCGGCCCATCCTTTTTGTCGCGGTGCTCGACGACGAGCGCATGCCACCTTCGATTGCAGAAACGTTGTCTCCGCTCGACCAAAGCCCGCTCGAAAGGCTCGTGATCCTGCCGGGCAAACGGCACGGTGAGGGCTTCAATGATGCCACCGCGCAATACGAGGAGGCGGTGACCGGATTTCTAGAGAGTCTTCCCATCCGGCGCGCGCCGTAAGGTAAGAAAGGATACGGCGCTGCATTCGCCGCCCTCCACAAAGACCGTCATGATTTCGAGCCGGCGCCGCTGGGCTCTGGTGTGGCTGCTTTTCATCGCCTCGCTGATCAATTATCTGGACCGCGCCACACTTTCGGTTGCTCTGCCCTCGATTTCCCGCGACTTCTCCCTCACTCCAACTTCCCAGGGTCTTCTGCTCTCCGCATTCTTCTGGTCTTATGCTCTGATGCAAATACCTGCCGGCTGGCTTGCAGATCATGTGGACCTGCGCTGGCTCTATGCCGGCTGCTTCGCGCTATGGTCTGTGGCCTGCGGGCTGACGGGTATAGTCGAAAGCTTTGCGCTGCTGATTGCATTGCGCATCCTGCTGGGCATCGGGGAATCGATCTATCTTCCGGGAAGCACGAAGGTGGTGAGTGAGAGTTTTATGCCGAGCGAACGCGGCCTGCCCTCCAGCATTTTCGACTGTGGCACGCGCGCGGGCCTGGCCGTGGGCCTGTTGACCATGGCATGGCTCGTGGTGGAGAGTGGCTGGCGGCATATGTTTATGCTGGTGGGCTTTTTTGCTCTCCTGTGGATCATTCCCTGGATCTTGACCTTTCCCGCTACTCCTCCAGGCCGTCGTCAAACGTCCGAACGAGGCTCCTCGCGTCGAGTCACCTTCAACCGGAACCTGGTGGGAAGCTCTCTGGGTTTTCTGTGTTTTGGATATTTCGGGTATCTGCTGATGACGTGGCTTCCGGACTATCTGGTCACTGTTCGTCACCTCACACCGTTAAAGGCCGGCGCATTCTCCTCCCTCCCATTTCTGATTTGGGCCATCGCGGAGCCGGCCGGCGGGTGGTTTTCTGACCGGGTGATCGCGCGCGGAGCGGACCCGACTCGCGTGCGAAAAGGAGTGATTGCCGCCGCATTTTTATGCGGGCTATTGCTCATTCCGGCGGCGCGGGTTGAAAGCGTGACGGCGGCCATCGCGCTGATTTGCGGATCATCGCTGGTGGGATTTGGTTCCGGAAACATCCTTGTGGTTTTCCAGACCTGCGCTCCCCCGCAAGAAGTGGGCACCTGGATGGGGATTGGGAACTTTACGGGGAATATCGGAGGCGTCCTTTCTCCATTGGTTACCGGCCTCCTGATTGCCCGCACCGGATCGTACTTTGCAGGCTTCGCACTGGCTCCCATCGTGCTTTTGGGCGGCCTCGTGTGTTTTGTTTTCCTGGTCGGAAAAGTGGAACCTCCTTCGCCGAATGATTAAAATCTCCTAAAGATGCCGTTTATTCATCCGATAGTTTATCTTGTGGATCCCAACACGATTCCATCACCCGGAGCTGAAACGACGAAAACGTCACCGGATGACGCGAACCAGCGCCGAAGCACGCGCCTGCTCGTCGCCGTGCCAGTGATCCTCTCAGGGCACGATGCGAAGGGTGAACGGTTCCGCGAGGAGTGCAAAACCACTTTCATTAATCGCCAGGGTGCGAGCATCTCCGTGTCTCACGTCATCACTCCCGGAACCGAGCTTCTGGTTGAGAATCCCCCGCTTGGAATCAGAGTTCGGGCGAGGGCAGTCCGGTTTGTCGAAAAGACCGCGGCGGCCGGCCTTCACCAGGTTGCGGTTGAGCTGCTTGAGCTGAAAAACGTGTGGGGAATCCGGTACCCGCCGCAGGACTGGCAGAGGTCCCTCCCCACTCCCGTAAGGCCTGAAAAGAAGGCCTCCCCGGTACCCGCTACGATAGAAATAGCTCTACCCCCCCAACTTCAATCCCTAACCCCCTACCCCCAGCCCCCAATCCCCAACCTCCAACCCCCGGCCCCCAATCCTCAGCCCGTTACCGGCTCACTTCACCCCGAAGGCGTTCTCTCGCGGGAGTTTGTGGAAAATAGCCTGGCGAAGGCGACTACGGCATTGGACGCCAGGTTGCAGGATGCATTCGCGCGGTTAGAGGCCAACCGGAGCGATTTCTGCGGGATTGAAGAAAGGCTTACGCACCTGGCGGAAACGGCTGCGGGCTCCTGCGCAAGCCTTGAAGCCCTGATTTCCAAGAAGGAAGAAATCGAGGTTGCAACCCGCAGCGAGCTTGAAAATTTTCGCGCCGATCTTCAGCGCGCTTCAAGCGAGGCACGCGACCAGGCTGTTTCAAGCCTCGCGCTCTCCGCGGAGGAAGCTGAAAGCGAGCGCGGAAGAGCTCTCGAAACCCTGCAGGTCCAGGCCGAAGAAGCAACCCGGACGGGTTTGGAAGGTTTTCGCGGTGAGCTGCAGCAGCAAGCTCAGGCCTTCCGTGAGTCCTTGCTGCCGGAGATTGCGCGTGAGGCTGCGGCGCAATCCGCAACGGAGTTTGCGAATGCCAAGGTCGCCCTCAGCTCGCAGGTGAAGGAAGAGATTCAACTTGCGACCCGCAGTGAGCTTGAGAATTTCCGCGCCGAGCTCGAGCGCGCGTCCAGTGAGGCACGCGACCAGGCTGTTTCAAGCCTTGCGCTCTCCGCGGAGGAAGCTGAAAGCGAGCGCGGAAGAGCTCTCGAAACCCTGCAGGTCCAGGCCGAAGAGGCAACCCGGGCGAGTCTGGAAAGTTTTCGCGGTGAGCTGCAGCAGCAAGCTCAGGCCTTCCGTGAGTCCTTGCTGCCGGAGATTGCGCGTGAGGCTGCGGCGCAATCCGCAACGGAGTTTGCGAATGCCAAGGTCGCCCTCAGCACGCAGGTGAAGGAAGAGATTCAACTTGCGACCCGCAGTGAGCTTGAGAATTTCCGCGCCGAGCTCGAGCGCGCGTCCCGTGAGGCACGCGACCAGGCTGTTTCAAGCCTCGCGCTCTCCGCGGAGGAGCTCCTCACGGAGCAAGTTCGTGCGACGAGGGAAGCGGAAGAGCAGGTCGGGGCGCGCCTGGAGCGGTTTCAAGGCGAGCTCGAGAGCCGCGCACGAGAGTTTCAGCACCACGCCGTTACCCTGCTTGAACAACCTACGCGGGAAATCGCAAAATACGCGGAGGACACACTGCTGATGGCGCGTGAAGAAGCCGAACTGCTTCGCAACAGCTTTATCGAGGGAACCCAGGCGCAGATGGGAGCGATCACTCGTGGAACGCTGGCCTCCATGACGGGAGAGTCTAAAGCGATCACCGAAGAGTATCGGACCCAGTTGCGGGCCGCGTTCGAAAGCATTAAGGAGAAGAGTGCCGTTGAATTAAGGTCGGCGATCCAGGAGGCGCTTGACCAGGGCCGTGACTCCGCTCTGCGGCAGCTTCAAAAAGACGCGGAGGACTTCAGCGCCGTTGCCGTCGGCGAGTTCCGCGGCAAATCCGAAGAGGCCATACGCGACGCTTCTGATGCAGTGAACAAGCACGTGGGCGCAGCAGCTTTCGTGGTGAAGGAGTGGGCTGATCAGGCCACGCAGCGCCTGGAATCCTACATGGACCGGATGGAGAAGAGGTCGGATGGTGCGATTGAGGCAATCGAGAACCGTTCGCTCGATCTCTCCGAGACCACCTTGGAGCGGTTCAGAAAAGATTCCGAGACCCTTCTGATGGGCCTTCGCCAGCGAATTCAGAAAGCCTCGGAAGCCTTAACCGGCGATCTGCCGCAGGCCGACCAGCGCGAGAGCAAAGCGAGCGAGCTTTCGGCCCTTGAAGATGCCGCTTCTCACGCCGCCGAGCATTTGAAATAACATTCCGATGACATCCGAGAGACGCCGTTCAGACCGGCTCATGCTGACACTTCCGCTGCTTGTTTGTGGGCGGGACGAGAGCGGAGATTCCTTTGAGTGTGAAGCGCAAACCATCGACGTGAATCGCCACGGAGCGCGCATTCGCATTACGCGATTTCTCTACAGCGGCCAAACGGTGAAAGTGGTGAATAAGCTGAATCGACGAGAAGGAGTGTTTCGGGTGGCAGGTCCCTTGGTACCGCTTACGGAAAGAGGCGGTGAGTTCGGATTTACCGGACCCATTGCGCTTGACGAGGGTTCGATGGAGGCTGGAAGGGAGATCCTGGATTCGAACGTCTCGCTATGGGGCATTCGCTTCCCACCGAGGTCTGAAGACCGGGACTCGAGCGCCAAAGCATTGCTTGCCTGCCGCCAATGCCATGCAGCGGAGATGGCCCGCGTAACACAGATCGAGATCGAGGTGCTGGAGACCTCGGGCATTCTCGCCCGGCACTGTCTCGGCTGCCAGTCGACGACTCCGTGGGGATACGCGGAAAGCGAACTCAGGGGCACCCACCAGGCATCGCTAATCGAATCCGCTTCCAATCAGGAGCGCCGAAAAAGCCGCCGCGTGGTGCTGCAACTGCCTATTCTGGTTCGGGATTACTTTGGAGGCGTTGAAATCGCCAAAAGCGAAAATGTCTCTAGGGGTGGAATCTGCTTCGCAAGTGAAAAGGTTTATCAGATCGGCGAGGGGCTGATGATCGCCTGCCCCTACGACAGAGTCAGCCAGAACATCGAAATCGCGGCGTACGTCGTCATTCGCCAGGATGTTGAAGGTACTCACCGCAAAATCTATGGCATCCGTTACAGACGCCAGGGTTGAGACCTTCAGGCAGAAAGGCCTGGGAATCAAAAGGCCTGGGAATCGGTTGCGAAGAGTCGAGCGGCCATGTTAGACTTCCTCGTGGATATGGAGACGCTATCCAGCTTGCGAGTCGTTTCTCTCACGTTTTGCTTTTGTTGTTGTTGACGCCCCTTCCCCTTTACCCCCTTTATTTAAAAATCGTTTAGAAAAATTAACTGTTTCCATGAGGAGGATTTTTGAAAATGAGTGACTATAAACACCCCGAGGCATTAGTCAGTACACAGTGGGTCTCCGAGCATCTGGAAGACCCTGGCGTGAGGCTGGTGGAAGTGGATGTGGACACCAGCGCGTATGAAAAAGGTCACATCAAGAACGCGGTAGGCTGGAACTGGACGTCGCAGCTTCAGGACAATGTTCGCCGGGACCTGCTGGGCAAACAGCAGTTCGAGGAGCTCATGAGCAAGAGCGGCGTCGGTAAAGACACTGTCGTGATTCTTTATGGCGACAACAATAACTGGTTTGCAGCGTATGCGTTGTGGCAGCTTAAGTATTTTGGGCACAAAGACGCGCGGCTGATGAACGGCGGGCGGAAGAAATGGGAACTCGAGGGCCGGCCTTTCACCACCGAGGCTCCTCGGTTCACCGCAACCCAATATAAAGCCGAAGGCCCCGACGAAAGCATTCGCGCGCGGAGAGATTTGATCTTTGATGTTCTGAAGAATAGGAACGCGTACTTGGTGGATGTGCGATCGCCGGACGAATTCACTGGAAAAGTGATTGCTCCGGCGGGAATGACGGAAACCGCACAGCGTGGGGGGCACATTCCGGGCGCTATCAGCTTCCCCTGGTCCAAAGCCGCCAACGAAGACGGCACGTTCAGGTCTTACGAGGAGCTCGTAGCGCTATTGGGAGTGCAGGGCGTTCGTCCTGGCCGGGACGTTGTCGCCTATTGCCGGATCGGTGAGCGCAGTTCACACACTTGGTTTGTCCTTAAGTATCTCCTCGGATACGATCATGTGCGTAACTACGACGGAAGCTGGACCGAATGGGGCAATCTGGTGGATGCTCCCATCGAGAAGGGCGAGCCTGCAAAGGCCGGGGCATAGCTTCTGCTGATCGTTCACTCGATGACGTCGCTGGGCGACGTCTCTGAGGATGAAAATCTGCCCTCATCTGCCCACAGCTTTTGGCTACCAATCTGGGACATGAACTCTGCGCCGGGCCGTCGCGGCTGGGATAGCCACGGTCAATTCGATTTTGAATTGACCGTGGGCTTGTGCATGGCAAAAAAGACCACGGTCAGCAAATTGCGCTGACCGTGGCTACCAAACCACCGGGGTCGAATGTTATGCAGGGTGCAGCGAAGGGTCTGGGTGTTGTAAGCTCAAGCAAATACACCTGTTCTTCCTTCGCTGCTCCTCCGAGGATTTCGGCGTAACCCCTCACCCGACTCGTCCGCTGCGGCGGACTCGTCACCCTCTCCCCACGGGAGAGGGCATGAAAACCGCGAGGAATAGCCCTCTCCCAGGGGAGAGAGGGTGCCCGCGACCCTTCGGCTTCGTTCAGGGTAAAATCCGGAGGGCGGGTGAGGAGTTACGTTCACGCTTCGGGGTGTTGCCTGAGGCGACATGATCGAAGGCCGTAGAAATAGCTCTTACTTGAGTTGTACGAGGAAGTTCCTCTTTTCGGCAACAATGTCTACCTTATCTTCGCGGGCTAGCCACCCAAGAGCGAAGTTAACAACATCCCCTTTGCCGTTGAATTTCTTTTTAAGCTGGGTCACAGTTTGTGGACCATCCGAAGAAAGCTGCTGCCAGATCTCCCCTGCTGTAATTCCGACTTGCTCTTTCACTTCCATTTATTGCGATCCTCCACTTTCAGTTCTTATTAAGATTAAGGGTCCCGTATAGTTCATCGTAATCATTCCATCAATTTCAGACAAGATTAAAAATCTTATGAGAATGATTAACGGATCATCGCCGCGGCGGTTTTGAACCCCGGAAGATGAAAACCGTAAGCTCGACGAGTCCATAGACAAAGAAGCAGATCCACAGGTCGACAAAGGTCCCCCAGTCCACCAGGTGGTGATGGCGGGCGCGGGGAGGAAGAACGGGGGAGAGGCAGAGATAGATCACATTGCCTCCAATAACAGCCACAAAGTACTTGATCCAGCGCAAAGATTTTGAGCTCATTCGATGGCCAGCCGCTCCCCGACCGAAACTCCGCAGACCATGGCAAGATCATGCCGAAAGGGGTCTACTTTTTGGGTAGGTCCACGGGTTTAGCACGAAAGAAGGGTTATGCTATCATCATTTGCGTCCGGCCGGTGTCGCTTCGGAATGCCAGGGCAGGGCAGCGCACATTCAAAGGAGGCTCTCAATGAAGAAAGACCCGCAGCCGCTTGAAACTACGTCTTCCGCTGAATCCACCGCCGCATTGTTGCGCGAGCTGGTGGCTCACCTGCGGCAGAATCGCTCGCAACTGCGCCAGGAGTGGGCGGTTCGCATCCGGGAGGCCCAGTTGCTTACTGCGATGTCGGAAGAGGAAATCTTTGCTGAAGCGACCTCAGTTTACGATAACTACGTGGAGGCCCTGGAAACCGGTACCTTCGAAGTGCTTCAGGCCTACGCGCGCAACCTCTCAGAACGCATCATTCCACGCGGAGTGGAAACGCATGAAGTGGTGGGCGTGGTACTGCTGCTTCGTGATGTGCTGGCCCGGTCCTTGTTCTCCAAGTATCGGGATGACTTCGACAAGCTGAACCGGATTCTGGATGCCTACGAGCCGGCGGCCAATCGAATTGCCAATACGGTTGCCGTCGGCTTTGTGCAGGAGCGCGAGCGCATCATCCGCGAGCAGCAGGAAGCCATTCGCGAGCTTTCAACGCCAGTGCTACAGGTACGGGAGCGGCTGCTGATTCTTCCCATCATCGGCGCCATCGATCCCCAGCGCGCCCGCCAGCTCACCGAGCAACTCCTTCGCGGAATTCGAACCAACCGCGCCCGAGTGGTGGTGATCGATATTACCGGAGTTGCGGCACTTGATTCGAGCGTCGCGAATCACCTCGTGCAGACGGTCGAGGCGTCCCGGCTCTTAGGAGCTACGGTTATTGTTACCGGCTTGTCGCCGGAAATTGCCCAAACGCTGGTAACCATCGGCGTCGATCTCGGCAAGATGAACACGGTGGGAGATCTTCAGGGAGGTATTGAGCAAGCCGAGCGCTTGCTGGGTTACAAAGTAATGCTCATCGGTGAACCCAGCGCCGGCTCATAGGAGAACATCATGGAAGTGCCCATCCTCAAGCAGCACCAGTACCTTATTGCCACCATTCAGGCGGCGCTTACGGACGCTGACCTGCTCCACTTGCGGGACGCCCTGGTGCAGCGGGTCGGCAAATTTCGCTCACGTGGTGTGATCGTTGATGTGACGGCGCTGGACGTGGTGGACTCTTTTGCTTCCCGAACCCTGCGGGACCTCGCCCACATGATCCGGCTCCGCGGGGCAGAAACCGTCATTGTGGGCATTCAGCCCGAAGTGGCGTTTGCCATGGTGCAGCTTGGTCTGAACCTCGAAGGGGTGGCGACCGCGCTGGACCTTGAAGAGGGCTTAGCGTATCTGGACCAAAAGACCAAACCTCGGGCTTTGAGCGGCAGATGATTTCAAATGACCGCAACGCCCGGATCTCAAAATGAGGAACTCAGCCAATGCCTTTCAACGGCACAATTCGAGTCCCGATTATCAGCGACGCGGATATCGTCAAAGCACGTCAACTGGGCCGGGAAGCCGCTGCCCGAGTTGGCTTCTCGCTCACAGATATGTCTCTTATCGCCACGGCCATCTCGGAGTTGGCTCGCAATATTTTACGCTATGCCAAACAGGGAGAGATTCGCATCAGTGGCCAAAGCAACAGCTCGGGCAGGGAGGGCATTGAGGTGGTGGCTCGGGACGAGGGCCCAGGCATTCTGAACATTGAACAAGCCTTGCAAGTGGGCTTTTCCACCTCCGGAAGCCTCGGCCTGGGACTGCCAGGGGTCAGAAGGCTGATGGATGAATTCGAGATTCGCTCTAAATCTGGCTGGGGAACGACGGTGACTGTCAAGAAATGGAAACCGTAAAGACCAGGGTGTTGGAATGCGGCGTTGCAGTCACGCCCATTCCGGGGGAACCCGAGCCGGGTGATCGGCATCTGGTGAAGAGTTGGCCCGACGGGGTGTTGGTGGCTGTGGTGGACGGGTTAGGCCATGGCCCGGGAGCTGCCGAAGCGGCGAAGATTGCCATGAGGACGATCGAGGAACATGCGTCCGAACCGGTGATCTCGCTGGTCAAGTGGTGCCACGCCAGCCTTCTCGGCACGCGGGGCGTAGTGATGAGCCTGGCGTCTTTCAATGCTGTCCGAGGCACACTGACGTGGATTGGCATAGGGAATGTTGAAGGGTTGGTGGTGCGTTCGGATGGTGCCACGGTCCCGCAGCGCGAAACCCTGTTGCTGCGCGGCGGCGTGGTGGGAAGCCGGTTGCCGGGCCTGCGCGCCTCCGTGCTCCCCCTAATCCCCGGCGACACACTCATTTTTGCCACCGATGGCATCGCCAATGACTTCGCACGCGGAATCAATCTGGATGCGCCGCCCGGCGAGGTCGCCACCCGCATCATGGAACAATACAGTAAGAGCACCGACGACGCACTCGTACTCGTTGCCCGGTACCTGGGATACTCGCCTTGAGAACCCCTTCTCGATCTTTGCTGCGTGCATACCAGGCAGCGATCGAAGAGCACCTGTCGGGGGCTGGAGAGGCGGCTCTCAAACATGGCTACGAGGTGGGCCGCCGGGCCTTAGACCAGGGGCTTGGCATCGTAGACCTCGGCGCCCTCTATCAGCGGGCTCTGGCGTGCGTGCTGAGTTCCGCTTCCACTACAGCGGAGTGCGTCAAAATCGTCGAGTCTCTGGAGAGCTTGTTTGTGGAAAGCCTCTCTCCTTACGAGATGACGCATCGGGGCTATCGTGAGTCCTATGCGGCGTTGCGTCACCTCAATGACCTCCTCGAGGACGAAGCCAAGCGGATTGCCCTCGCGCTTCATGACGAGTCGGGTCAACTCCTTGTGGCGGTCCATCTCGCACTCGAGGAGTTGTCTCGGAGCCTGCCCGCAGGGTTCGAGATGGGGGTTCACAGGGTGAGGACGGCGTTAGAGGAGATGGAAGGTCAGTTGCACCGCCTCTCGCGGGAGCTTCGTCCGCCGATCTTGGATGATCTTGGCCTGCTGCCTGCCCTCCAGTTTCTGGTGGACGGCGTCTCCCGGCGCTCGGGCCTCAGCGTGGCTCTCGCCGGGCTTTCAAAAGAACGGCTTCCGCCCCTCGTGGAAATCGTTCTTTATCGTATTGTGCAAGAGGCTCTCAACAACGCCACCAGCCATGCCAAAGCCCGGCGTGTTATTATTCGCTTTGAGCGGCCCGGAAAGGCAATTTTGCACTGCTCCATACAGGACGATGGCATTGGGTTTGACGTTCCCGAGGTCTGGGGAGCGCGAGGGAAGAAGGGGCTGGGCCTTGCGGGAATGCAGGAACGCCTGAAAGCGCTGGATGGCACGCTGGAGATCAAGTCTTCCCCGGGCGGGGGAACGGAACTGCGGATTCAAGTTCCACTTGGAAGTTGATATGCCGATCCAAATACTTCTCGCCGATGATCACCCCGTGGTACGCGAGGGTTTCCGGGCTCTTCTCGAACGGCATGGGTAC
>JBOGJS010000145.1:0-3410 GCA_050745365.1 Terriglobia bacterium | reverse complement strand
GGTCCAGGCCGTGACCGCGGGAGGTTATCTCTACCTCAGCGCGCGATTACCGGAACCTGGCGGGAGGGTGACGGCGCGCTCGATTGGGGTAGATCCTGTATGGGAAGGCGGAGTTATATCGCGGACTATGACCGCTTCCCGTCGCATGACGTATGGAGCTCAGGATGGGGAAGATTTTGTGCGGTTTTTCATCCGCGTTTACAACGAGAATGACTGGATGCTGCAGGTCGGTCCGCTGGGCGGCTATTCGGTGAAATGGCACTGGACCGGGGAGCGGGATTGGTATACGAGCGACCCGGAGAAGTGTGACCGCTTCCTGGTGGCGGCGAAAATTGATGCGGGAGGATGGAACGTCGAGGCGGCCATCCCGCTGGATGAGCTCGGATCACCGAACGCGGGCGCGATTCGCCTGAGCGTTCAACGGAACCGTGCAGCGCGCCAAGGCACTCCGGAGGAATTGTGGTACTGGCCGGAGCACCAGCCCACGGCCCAGGTTTCTCCGGTCGACGCCTCGAAGGCGCAAGCTCTCTCCGGTCCGCAGTATCGCCCTCCTGTACTCGGCAACAGCCAGCCTCCGATTCAGGTGGGATACCGCCAGACGCTTCCTACGATCGAGAGCCGATGGACCGATGCGGCGTGGCGGGATGTTCCGGCGTGGACGTTGCGGCGCAATGAAGCCGCGGCGCGGCTGCCTCCATTCGCCACTGAAGTGAAACTTGTGCAGAATGGCCATACCCTTTCGGTTCTGGCGCGGTGTGTTGAACCCGATGGGGTTGTGGTTCGCGCGAAGGATCGCGATGCCGCCGTTGACCGGGATGACAGTTTTCAGGTTTACCTGGCGACCTCCGGCTCGGCCTACGTGCAGTACGCCATCAATCCCCTGGGCTACATTCTGGATGCCGCTGGCCACCAGGGTGGTCCCCGCCTCTCGGAACCGCATCCGGAATGGAACAGTCCCGTCCGTGGGACAGCCTGGCGGACGGAGGGAGCTTGGTTCGCGCGGCTGGACCTCCCACTCGACCCCATTGCCGAGGCTCTGGGCGAGTCACATACTCCGTCGCAATGGAGAATATTGTTGCTGCGCAATCGGCCAGGCCGTAAGGGCGAGCCCCAGGAAACCAGCGTCCTGCCTATAACCGAGAGCCGAACCCCGCTTTGCCCCGCCCGTTATCGCCGCATGGAACTGGTTAAGAAGGATCCGGCCGTGCTGCCCCAGCCACCGCTCGTCCAGACAATCGGTAACCTGGCATTTCTGCCGAGCCGCGTCTTCTCGTCCAAACAGCGCGCCAAGATGAATCTTTCCGGAATGCTAGACTCCTACTTCCGAATGAACATACTCAGAGACTTGGAAGCTGAGAAGAACAATTGGGAGCAAGTGAAGACCGTTAACGATTGGCAGCATTTTCGGAAGCATCGCCTGGAACTGCTGCGAGCGGATCTTGGAAAATTCCCATCCCGCTGCCCTTTGGAGACTCGCGTCACTTCGGAGTACCGAGGCGAGGGTTACCGAAGAGAGAACTTGGCTTATCAGAGCCAGCCGGGAATCTGGGTGACCGCGAATCTCTATCTGCCCGAACAGCCTCACGACTCAATGCCTGGAATGATTATTCTTCACAGTCTGCACGGCCCCAAGACGCAGTTCGAGCTGCAAGATATGGGTATTGTCTGGGCGCGGGCAGGTTGCGCCGTGCTGGTCATCGATCAAGTGGGCTATGGTGAGCGCATTCAGACATATCCCTGGGACCGGGCGAATTATAATTCGCGATATGTCGAGGGGGAGCAGCTTTACTTAACGGGAAGCAGCCTGCTCGCCTGGATGGTATGGGACGCCATGCGGGGCATAGACCTGTTGCTGGACCGAAGTGACGTCAATCGAAAACAGATTTTAGTGCTCGGCGCGGTGGCAGGCGGAGGCGATCCAGCAGCAGTTACAGCGGCACTCGACACGCGAGTCTCAGCGGTGGTTCCGTTCAATTTCGGAGAAGCGATGCCGGAGACCTCCAGGTTTGTGCCCTGGAAAAACCAGTGGCCTCTTGACTTGGCAGAACCCACGATAGATGACTGGGACACGACGCGTGTGATCCAGCGAAACGTTGTTGATCAGGTTCTGCAATGGTTTATTTGTGCTTCCGTCGCGCCCCGGCGTTTCATCTACTCATTCGAATTAGGCTGGAACGTCGAAGATTTGCCCGCCTGGAAGCGGTACCGCAAGGTCTGGGGCTTTTACGATGCTTTGGGGAATCTGGCAGATGCGCACGGCTTTGGACCGTTTCCGGGGCCGGGCGAGGCGTGGAATATCGGTCCCGCCCAGCGCCGGTCGCTATACCCAACGCTGCAGCGCTGGTTCGGCATTCCCATACCATTTTCCGACCGCAACATAACACCATTCGAGAATTTGGCTGAGCGCCCGCTACCAGGCCGCCGGCCGGTTGGAGAGCTGTCGGTATTGACGCCGGCGATCGCCTCGGAGCTTCACATGCGAAGCTTGCATGAAGTGGCCCATGCGCAAGGTGAGGCCGAAGTGAAGAGCGCCCGGCAGCAACTCCAAGGACTCGCGCCGGCAGGGCGGCGGCAATGGCTTCGAACTCACTGGGCAGAGAAGCTCGGCAACATCGGACCCAACCATAACCCGCAGGCAACTGTTGAATGGACCAAGCAGATGCCAAATGCCAGGGCCGAGGCCATCGCCCTCGCCGTCGAGCCGGGAATCACAGTTCCCATGTTGTTGCTGCGCCCCACCTCGCAGGCCCGTCCAGACGTCGTGGTTGCGGTTTCAGAAGGTGGCAAGGGTCTGTTCCTGGCACGGCGAAGCGCGGAGGTTGAAGCGCTGCTCAAGGGTGGCGTAGCGGTATGCCTCCCGGATGTCAGAGGCACCGGAGAGACCGGACCTTCAGCGGCAGATAACACCGATCTGGCGCTGGGTGAACCCATGCTAGGCGAACGGCTCAGAGACCTGCGCACGGTTTTAGCCTATCTCGGGAGCCGGACGGACATTAACTCTGAGCGGCTTGGATTGTGGGGAGACTCCTTCACGCCCCCGAATCCGCCTCACCTCATCTTGAACGAGTTGCCGCTATGGCAAATCGGTCCGCAGATTGAGCAGCATGCAGAGCCTTTAGGCGGGCTGCTGGCTCTGCTGGCAGGTCTTTATAATAATAATGTGAGCGCTGTGGCTGTGCAGAGCGGCCTTGCAAGCTTTTCGTCCATGCTCGCTAGCAATTTTGCCTATGTCCCTGAGGATGTGATTGTGCCAGGGGTTTTGGAAGCGGGAGATATTGCCGACGTAGCCTCAGCCCTGGCACCGCGTCCCCTTTTGCTGCAGGGCTTGGTTGACGGCCAGGATCGCCAAATGTCAATCGCTGATCTCGAAAGCCAAATGGCTCCGGTGTATGGGGCGTACCATGGTACGC
>JBOGJS010000144.1:0-40762 GCA_050745365.1 Terriglobia bacterium | reverse complement strand
AAACAGAGCTCCCTCTCATCATCCCACTTTCCGCCCAAGTTTTTTATCACTGTCTCGCCTCGCCTGTCAAGAAAAATTTCCAGAGGATTATGAAAAAGTTTAGCTCGGGTTGATCGAGCGTTGTTGCGCTATTTTGAAGCCGCGTTCAAGAGATCATCTTCACTGATCGGTGTTGGCCTGGCGATCGTGATGAGGCGATTCAAATCGAAGTCTTTGTAAAAGTCCAGACAGAACAGATCCGGGGCGTCATGATAGGGCACGGGAGCATCCAAAAGGTACTGCAGGCTTCTCATGCCGCCATGAGTCACCACTTGAGAAAACAGGAATGGTTCTATGGCCGCCGCTGTCAGCGCGATCACCTGACTTCGAATACCGCTGGTCTCCACGCACACTTTCGGGTGCCCAGAAATGCGCCCCAACCATTGCGCGGCTGCAACGAGCTGCGCAACCTCAAGACCGAGAGGGCGCTTTCCGACTGTGGAGACAAGAAGGTCGTAAGCAAAAGGGTCAGGTTTCGGCGGACGCATTTCGCCTGTGAACAACAGGTCGAGGGCCAGCACCTGATCGCCACGGTTCACCCGGTCTGAGACGGCGCCACCTGCTGCTGCACGGCCTTGGTCGTTCAAAACGATGGTTGCCGGCGCCGTTCGAGGGACAGCGACCGCCTTTATCCAGACGGCTGTAGCGCTCAAGCCATTATTGAAGTCAAGCCGGTAGAAAAGGCTTTCCACGCCCATCCCTTTTTTGTTCCACATTCTCCAAGCATTCGTCACTCGCACGGGCTTTTCGCGGATCACACTCTGGAGTTTGAGTCGCTCGCTGTGCGCCCATTCGGTTTCCGCTGCCTGTTCGGTGGGAATCGGCGGCCGGGTAATCTTGCCTGCAGACTCGCGCGCGAGGCCAAGAACCGTCAGGTTGTCCTTAGGCACGCCCGCCACGAGTTGCTGATAAGTTTTGATATCGGCATCACTGGGGATCTCCTTTTCGGTGATCGGCATATTGAAGTAGCGCGTAAAGAACGCATAGGCATGCTGCCGGTTATCGATTTGGTAATTGTGATTACCGGGGTTGAGGTTCTCGTGCCAGGCGAGATGATCTGGCTTTCCAAAAAGCTGGAAGAACGGCTTGATATGCGTATAGATGTATGGTTTGACGATCATCGAGCGAAAGCAGCAGTTATCGTTTGCGTTGTGAATCAACAGAGTGGGCCGCGGCGCGCGCATGGCTACGAGGTAGGAATAATCCTCCCCGTCACACAGGTCGGTAGCGTCCTGCTCGATGTCGTCGGCTGCGAGGGGATGAGTGATGTTCGTTTGCAATGACCCGATGCCTGCTACCTCCACCATCACCTTCACCCGCGGGTCAAGAGCTGCCAGAACGCTCGTCTGCCAGCCGCCACCCGAAACACCCGTTATGCCCAGCCGGTTCGGATCGACCGCAGGGAGAGTGGCGAGGTAATCAAGCCCTCTCCGCATCGCAAGGTAAAACAATCCTAATGCATTCGCTCCCACCAGGTCGAGGTCTGCACCGTAATTGTGAGCGTCCTCCGGCTGTGAAAGCTCGCCCATACCAAACCATTCCAGATTCAGTGCGATGATCCCCTGTTTCGCGAAGTTGATGCAGCGCTTCTGAGTGAACTCCTCAGCCTTTCCCAGCGGCCAATGCCCATTGACGTTCAGGATTGCTGGAATTCTGCCGCTCATGTGCGCGGGCTCGTATAGAAGTGCTGTTGACCAAAAGCCGGGCAAAATCTCGTACCGAAGTTTGCGCAGGCGATAGTCACTGTCTGTCTCGACGATACCTGCTGGAACGAACTTTGGAGGTGAGTCAATCCACTGGCGGGGCCATCCGTGGAACGCAATATCATTCAGGATATGCTTTCGAAGACGGGCTTCCTCGGCTGTCCAGTCTTGAGCTGTAGAGGGAACTTCCAAGCTTGGAATACGCTCCATTAGAAATCGCTGGAGTTGGAACACCGTCTCCGAGGTGGGCTGAACTCGTCGTCGAAGGATCGCCGTCACGGAGCCCGGAGTTGTCTGGCCGCAGGCAACCCTCAGCGTGCAAAACAAAAGAATGGTTACAACCAACGAAGATGTGAGCTTCATTATTCTCAGAGCCTGGGCTGGTGGGCTTATTTTTTGGGCAAGGAAACCGGTCGGCGGTATGCCAGCCGGGTTTTTGTGCTCCCGGCCTCTGGCCTCGTGCTTCTGGCGAATTGTTTCTCTGGCAATGCGAACGTCACAATATCGCTGCCGGCCGCCACCGCAACATACTGCTTTCCCTCAAAACTATAGGTCATGGGGGCGACCATAACCATTCCACCCGCCTGGTAGTGCCACAGTGCCTTGCCGGTGCGCGCATCGAGGGCAAATACGTCACCGTCAGAGTCTCCGGTGAACACCAGGCCGCCAGCGGTCGAGAGCATCCCTGCGGCTGACGAGCCCACCATCTCGTATCGCCACTGCACGTTGCCCGTTGAAGCATTGACGGCGACAATTGACGACTTCACCGGCTCGCTAGGAACCGCATTGACCGTGCTGGCCTGAAAGAACCTGCCCGGCGCGTAGGTCTCTTGCGTCTTGAAATAGATATTGCAGCCGTCGCTCGAATCAAAGTAGTAGAGGCCGGTTTCCGGGCTGTAGGCCGTCGGTCTCCAATTGTGCCCACCGCCCATTCCGGGACAGATCTTGGTGCCTTCCTCGGTGGGCTCCTGACCGGGGACAAGAATAGGCGTGCCGTCCGCTCGGATGCCTTTAGCCCAGCTTACTTTTGTGTAAGGTTTTGCGAAAAGCAGCTTTCCGTTGGTTCGGTCAAGGGCATAAAAGAAGCCGTTGCGATCCGCCTGAATCACCGCCTTCACAGGCTGCCCGTTGTAGATCAGGTCTACGAGTACCGGATCCGAAATGGCATCCCAGTCGTGCGTGTCGTGTGGCGTGAATTGGAAATACCATTTGAGCTTGCCGGTGTCCGGATCAAGCGCCACAAGGCTGCACGTGTAGAGATTCGCGCCGGGCCGCACCTCCCCTCCCATATCCGGCCCAGGATTACCCGTGCCCCAATACACCGTGTTCAGCTCGGGGTCGTAGGTTCCCATGCCCCAGGTTGTGCCCCCGCCATGCTGCCAGCCGACTTTGGGCCAAGTGTCGCTGCCAGGCTCGCCGGGGGCGGGCACGGTATAAAAACGCCAGAGATGCTTGCCGTCCTGAGCGCTATAGGCGTCGATGAACCCACGCACGCCGAAATCACCTCCCGCCATGCCAACGAGCACCTTATCTTTCACCACCAGGGGCGCGCCCGTAGCGCTGAAGCCTTTCCGGTAATCGCCCAGGGACACCTTCCAGATCACGCCACCCGTGAGCGTGTTGAGCGCGATCAGGTCACCTTCGATGTTGACCTTAAACAGCCGGTTGCCGAGCATTGCAAAGCCCCGATTCACCTCGCCGCAACACAAGTGCAGTCGCTGGGGCGGCACCTCATAATAATCCCAGCGCGCAAGACCACTGCGCAGGTCAATCGCCCAGGCATGATTGGAATATCCGGTCAGGTACATGACGCCGCGCGAGACGAGCGGGATGGTCTCCATGAGCCCTGAAACGCCTGTCTGAAAGGCCCACTGGGGTTCGAGCCCGGCGACATTGGCTGTGTTGATCTCGGTAAGCGGGCTGTAGCGCCATCCGCTGTAATTACGGCCATACATCAACCATGAGGCGGGCTCGCTCTGCGCGTCCTGGAGCGTCGAGTCGTCCAGCCCTTCAAGGTTTATCGGGGGCGGAGGGGCCGTTGTGCTACCACGTAAACTCGCGAGATAGGCGAGGAGATCATTCAGTTCGGTGGTGGAAAAAACTTGCCCATAGGCATCTGGCATGAGAGAGCGGTTTTCCGGCGTTACCGAGGTGAGTTGGTTGCGGCGGAACGAGTAAATTTTCCCGGTCTCATCCATCAATTCGACGTAGAAGTTGTTCAGCTCCTTGGCGATGCCCGTGATCGTGCGTCCGTCACTCGTTATCACAGTCACCGTGCTGTAGTCGGGGCTGATGTCGGCGCTTGGGGAAAGAATCTTTTGGCGTAAGTACGAGAGCCCCCGCTCGGCGCCCACTCGGGAAAGGTCAGGCCCCAGCCGCCCGCCGCGATTCCCAATCATGTGGCATCCGCTGCAGCCGCCTTTGCCCCAGAACAGGCTCTCGCCCACCTTGGGGTCGCCAGGAATCGGCCCAGCGGGGGGCCTCGCAATCGAACGGAGGTACGAAACTATCTGCCAGATCTCATTCGGAGTCAGGTCGCCAGAAAACGATGGCATCGCGGTGCCAGGAACGCCTTGCGTTATGACTCGAAAGAGGTCAGAATCCCGATTGCCCTGTACGTAGTTTCCGCTCGTCAGGTCAGGCCCCCGCCCGCCCGTTCCGTTCATGCCGTGGCAAGAAGAGCAATAAATCCTGAAAGTATCCCGCCCTTGGCCGATCTGCCCGGGGTTTTTCGAGACCTGCGCCACACATCGAACAGACGCCAGCAGAAGTAGCCCCCAGCCTCCCAGGATGAGCAGGGCAAGCTTGGGAGAGACCCTTCCCCAGTAGCTATCACAAGTCATGGTTCCAACATGATCGGACGTGGGCACGCTGCTCTTGTCGCGCTCAGAACATTAATCTCAGGGCGAATTGAATCTGCCGCTCCGGGAGTGCCGTGGCACTTGCGACACCGAATCCAGGCGAGCCGAGAACCGCGCCGGGAAATAAGAAAGCATGCTGGTTCAGGAGATTAAAAAACTCGGCTCGAAACTGTAGCGTAGCCCTCTCGCTAAGCTTTGTATCTTTGATGAGTGAGAAGTCCCAGTTCGAGAACGGCTGGGTGCGAAAGGTATTCCGTCCTAAACTTCCGGGAGCGCTTTGCAGCCCTGTTGTCAATGCTCCCGGCGTGGCAAAGTATTTCTGGGTCAAATTCGTTCCGTCCGCGATCACAGCGGGCGAGAAGAAGCTAGGTCCTCCTGAAGTATTCATGGTGGGCGTCTGGACCAAATCGGGCCTGGTGACACAGGGGCCGCAATAGATGGTATCTTCGCCCAGTCCCTGGATTGGGAAGGAATCGTTCACAGTGAACGGGTAACCCGACTGGGCAGAGATGATACTCGTCATTTGCCAGCCGTGCGTCAGCTTGCGCGGCATAGACGATAACGCCTGCCATTGACTGAAAGGGAGTTGGTAGACAAAATTCAGCACGAAGCGTTGAGGAAAATCGAAATCCGCGGGCCCTTTCTCGCATCTGTAGCAAAGAAAACTCTGAGGCAGGGCGGCTGAATTGGAGGCTGGGCCATTGAAGGTTGTCGAGGAGTTGTCGAGGTCTTTTGACCACGTGTAGGAAGCCTGAAAAGTTATCCCATGCTGCGCCGAGACCTTCCGAGCCATGACCTGTAGGGCGTTGTAAGTGGAATGCGCACCGTTTGAGGTGAGGGAGATCTCACCCAGGCCAGGGTCATTATTCGTATAAGGCGTGTACTGGGAAGGTGAGCCAGTCCATCCATTCGGATAAATCGAGCCGTAAAGCCGAACGGCATTATTCGAGACGTAACTTACCTGGAGAATAGAATCTCCAGGGAGCTGGCGTTCCAAAGTAAAATTTCCGCTCATGGTGTAACCATTTTTCAAGTTCGGATCGGGTAAGTACGATTCCAGCCCCGCACTGCCGAAAATCGATTTGAGCGGCACCAGGTTGATGGGAGTGTTCGGCGGAATCAGCTTTGTGTTTCCATGCGGAGGCATCACATTGCCCTGCAAATCTGTTATGTAAGGGAGGAATACCGGCTGCGGGCTCACCGAATAGGTTGGGCTGGTTGCGATAGCCGTCGAGTAAAAGGGAAAGCTGGCCGCATTTTGCTCAGGTGTTTGCAGTAACGGGAGATTGGTAAACATCCCCCAGCCGCCGCGTACCGTCGTTTTCGGCGTCAGCCGGTAAGCAAAGCCGAGGCGGGGAGCAAAACCCGTGTAGTCTGGGGACCAGGGTGGGGTTGGGTTCAGCACAATCCTGCCAAAAAGGTCGCCCGGCGAGGTGTCAATTCCCACAAACCGGTTGCCCGCCTCCGATGCCAACCCATTGTATTCGTACCTGAGCCCAAGATTGAGGGTAAATTTACGGCTGGCCTTTATGTCGTCCTGGACCCACGCCCCATAGTAGTTGCGCCGTATTCCGAAAGTCTGGCCCCCACCCTCCGGCCCAAAGCCTGGAAACGAGAGGGTGCGCCCATAAAAATTGGGGATGCCCAGCATGAAGCTAAGCAGAGAGCTGGGACTTGGGCTGCCCGCCGCTAAGTTATTGAGACCGCTCACAGAGGGAACGGCCACAGGAAGGGACTGCCCCGGCTCAAAGAAGTACGTGCCCGCCGGTCCATATTCTGCGCCGCCGGCCTCTGTGTCGCGCGTCCGCTCAAACACAAAACCGATATTGAACGAATTGCGGCCCTTCACCCAGTCGAGGGTATCGTTGAGTTCCCCGGTCTCCGGCGTGGGGTTATCGATAGCTGTGTCTGGTCCCCACGTCGACAAGCTGCCGTCAGTAAAGTTAGACGTGGTGAAGGCTTGGGTTGCGAAGGCCTGGAACGTATTCGATCGCACATAACCGAACAGGAAAGTGTTGAGAAGAGTGGGCGAAAAAACGTGGGTGTAACTCACACCAAGGTTCTTTTCGAAATTTCCTATCTGGTCGGAAAAGCCCGCACCCTCAATGCCCGCCACAGGATCAGTCACGGGCTCAAGGACATGAATATCCGTGAAGCGCCCAAAAACCGAGTCCTTATCGGAAAATCTATGATCAATGCGGATCGAGCCTTGGTCGGCATTTTCCGGGAGGCTGTAATCTTCCACAAACGTGCGCGCGCCGTCAGGACCGGTGGGGTCGTTCGGCAACGGGTACTTGTTCAGGACGCTCCCTGCGAGCGGGGTTAAGGGGACCTTAAGCTGGTCCGGCTGACCGTTCGCGCCAGTGATATTAACCACTCCACTCCGCTCGGCTGGCGTGGGAACGGCCATGAAGGTCGGCTCTCCCAGCCGCTGGCGCTCGCCGGCGTACTCCACAAAGAAGAACGTGCGGTTTTTCCCGTTGTAAATTTTGGGTAACACGACCGGCCCCCCAAACGTGGCGCCAAATTCGTTGCGGCGAAATGGTGGCACGGTGCTGCTGAAGAAGTTACGCGCATCAAAAGCGCTGTTCCGCAGAAAGTCGAAGGCGCTACCGTGAAGCGCGTTCGTTCCGGATTTGGTGACTATCTGTACGATCGCGCCGGACCCGCGTCCCCACTGGGCCGAGTAATTGTTCTGCAGCACTTTGAATTCCGCGATAGCGTCCAGGTTAAAATTGCTGAACTCACCGCCCCCGTACTCATCGTCGCTGGTATCAACTCCATCCACATAGCTCGAAACCGTAGTTCCGCGGTTGCCATTGGCGGCGACGAACGCGACGTTTATCGCCCCAGAGTAACTCTGGATCTCATAATTAACGCCTGGTTGCATCAGGATCAGGTTGGAGATGTCCCGTCCGTTCAGCGGAAGAGTAGCCACCTGTTGACCGCTGACGAGGCCGCCTAGCGAGCCATTTGTTACATTCGCCAAAGGCGGAGTCGCATGAACCTCAACCAGTTGGCTACTGGCACCTAGGGCGAGCCTGAAGTTCACCTCCCGTTGCTGGTTCACGTTCAAAGCGATTCCGATAGACGTCGCGGCCTTAAATCCAGGGGCCGTTACCGTCACGCGGTATGTTCCAACAGCAAGCTCGGGTAAAAAGTAGGTGCCGCTCGTCCCGGCAACCGTCGAATGCGTGAAGTTGGTTCCGAGCTCGATGGCGGTTACCTTAGCATTGGGAACGACGGCTCCTGAGGGATCCGTGATCGTTCCTAAAATCTCGCCTGTTGCCTGTGCCCGGAGAATGGCCGGCGCCAGGAAAAGAACAAAAGCAAATGCCACACTTAAGATTCGATTTCCGGCAACCATGTTACCCTCCAGATTCATCGTCGCGCGACCGTGAAGCTTCCCGAGGTTTCTATCATCATCCAGAGGGCTTGTCAAGATAAATTATCAGGCGATTTCTGAAAAAGTTCTTTGCCAAGAACCCAGCCTCGATTCCGAGTTTCGCCGCTTCAAAAATGCCTTCGCCTTCAGGCTCGTATCAGGGCACGATTTAGCAGGTTGCTGAAAAATGTAGAAGATCCTCATCCTGAGCGTCCACAGCCTTTGGCTGCCAATGTGGGGCATGACAGGTGTAGCGCAGACCTGCCCGGTTCAGGTCCGCGGCTTTTCGCGATCTTCGGGCAAAAACCGCAGACCTCAAAAACGGAGGTCTACGCTACACGGTCTGGCGTCGAATTGTCGTGCACAGGAGGCATTAGCCCGATTTGGCTAACGGTACCTGTCAGCGGTGAGATTCGGCAATCTTTTCAAACGAGTTTGGAAAATTGTCTTGACACTCTGAGGGGCAAAACATTAAATAGGGAGGACAAAGAGCTTTTCTCCCGGCTTGAATAGCGAGGGAAAGAAGCACACAGGTGGGAAGCTGCCTCGAAAAATGCGGGCAAGACCCATCTGGGTCGCTTCGGTCCCCACCTCCTCCCCGGGGAGAAGGCGCCCGACATAGGACGGCGGATGAGGGGTCGTTTCTCATCGATTCCGGGTGCCGCAAGGCGGCATGAGTGACCGTGAAAAAAGAAACCGAATATTAAATGGGACGAAAGATCACACTCCGCGACGTGGCCGAGGCAGCTAATGTCAGCGTCTCTACGGTCTCGCGCGTTATCCACCGCAACCCGGACGTAAGTCCCGAACTCCGCGACCGCGCTAATGAGGCCGCGCGGCGACTTGGGGTTAACCTGCACGAGCGGAACCGGGCGAAGACCATTGCCTTCCTCCTAGGCAACCGGGACAGGTTGCATCCTTTTCACTCCCGGGTTTTAGTTGGGACGGAAGGGTATTGCGCAAAGCATGGTTACAGCACCCTGTTTCTTTCGTTTCAATACTCTACGACTGTTCCCTGGCGTGATCTTTCGCTGCCGCAGCTTCTCGAAGGTCGGCAAGACATCTCCGGAATTGTCGCAGGTGGCACTCATTCTCCTGCTCTGCTGGAGCTGTTGAGCCACAGAAGGATACCTTTTGCCGTCCTGGGGAACAATGTTCTTTCTGCGTGGCAGCACAAGAACTACGACGTGGTCTGGCTCGATGACGTCCGTGGAGCGCATAGCATGACGCGTTATCTTCAATTCCTTGGCCACCGCGCGATAGGATTTGTAGGCAATTGCCAGCAACCGTGGGTTTCGCGAAGCTACGAAGGATACCGGCTTGCGATGTCGGAAGCTTCGTTGGGCCCTCGGATGGGTACCGTTGAATCGGACGAAGAGCAGGAGGTCGGCTATCTCGGCACAAAATCCCTCCTGGCTTCGGGCGAGCCTGTGAGCGGAATACTCACCGCTGACGATCCAACTGCGCAGGGTGCTTATAGAGCCGTTAAGGATCACGGGCTGCGGATACCCGACGATCTAAGCCTCGCCAGCCTCGGTGAGACGGATGCTGGGGCGCTGGACCCTCCACTGACCACTGTTCAGGAATTTCCAGACCAGGTTGGCAAAGAGCTCGCCAAACTGGTACTGAACCGGATTGCCCATCCGGACGTAGCCCCTCAGAGCAGCATCATTCCCACGCGCCTGGTTAAGCGTGCGTCGTGCTGCCCACCGCGCCCAATAGGATTAGAAAAGCCGCGTGAGGCCAACATCAGCCCCGGGTATTTCTAGAGGTTGTGAAACCAGAGGAGTGAATCGCCGATGAAAATCAGCATGAGCTATCTTTATGTGATCTTCAAATATGGCTATCCGCACAAGTTGGCAGATGTCCTGAAGGCGCTGCCGGAAATCCAGAAGATGGGATTCCGGTATCTCGAAATGGAGGGACTGGGCCAGCCGTTGTTAATGTCGCTGTACAAGAACCGGGACACCCTGGTAAAAGCTCTCAGCGATTCCGGCCTCCACGTGCACAACTTCTGTGTCGTCAACCCTGATTTGGTCAGTGTGGATGCGGCCCGGCGTAGCCGCGCACTGGACCTTTTCAAAATCGGAGCGGAAATGGGAGACCTGCTCGGCGCTGAAACACTGCATCTGGCAAGCTACGCGCCTCCCGTCCGGTATCTTGAAGCCAAGCCGTACGGACTGGGAAACAAGACCGGCTACAGATTTGTGGACCAAGTCCGCATCCACATCCCCAAGGGATTCGACTGGAATGAAGTGTGGTCGGCGCTCGTGGCCTCCTGCCAGGCTTGTGCGGATATCGCCGCACAACACGGGAAGACCGTGCTGATGGAGCCGAGAATCGGAGAAGTGATCTGCTCTGTCGACTCCCTGCTGCGGCTGATCGAACAGGTTCAGCGCGATAACTTTAAAGCCAATTTCGATACCGGGCACTTCAGCGCTCAGCGGGAGAACGTGGTGCTCGCTCTCATGAAACTGCAGGGCCAGTTCGCGAACATCCATGTGGCGGATAATGACCCGAAAAACGCGAACCATCTTCCGATCGGCAAAGGGGTGATCGACTGGCCGGAGTTTTTCCAGGTGCTCAAAAACATGAACTATCAGGGATATCTTGGGCTTGACCTGGGCATGAGCAAGACATTGCTTCAAGATTATCGCAACTCCGTTGCCCGTATTCAGGAGATCGCCTCGAAGCTCCGCGTGCCCATTGAAGTCTGAGATCACGTTGAAGCTTCTGCGGTATTTCGTTCCGCAGAGCCCCTGCCATCCGTTGTCTTCAGAGCCACATTCCTACCTAGGCTGGCCTGTGCGCCAGCACCACCCTCGGCCACTTCTTTGGAAGGGAAATGGGCAAGGTAAATCCTAGTCCTGCGCCGCCAGCCGTCTCCGAAAACCCACAAAGCTCGCGGGCGCGAGATTCACGTTCATCAGTAAAGAGGGAATAAGCAAGCGTCGGCCAGTCTGCGGCAAGTCCTGCTGGCATGAGCCCATAGTGGGCTGGCCTTCTGCCACTCGGTCAAAGAATCATCGTGCGCGCCCTCTGTTCTTCTATCCAGTGGGCAGCTTTAAGCAGAGCCTCGGCGTCGTTTCGCAAGCGTTCAAAATCTCTACTGATAAGGGCATGTTCGGCGAATATGCCCAGAATGACCCCCGTCTCGCACATCCAGGCATTGTACCGTTGGAAGCAGCCGTCTGGGGTGCTGATATCCCCATCCGGACCCTGGCCATTGGGCCCTTGCTGCGTGGTCAGAAAATAATCGAGCACTCGCCCCACCTCATGATGAAAGCCCTGATGATCCAACATGGAAAGGTAAAAGGATGACTCCCACCCATACACCGTGGAAAAGCTGTTAAATCCCCCCTGGCCTGGCTTCAGGTACGAAACCATCGCACCGCTTCCCAAGAATTGAAGCTCATTCGAGGTGAGGACATGATAAATGTCTCGTGCAACTTTTTCTGGGACTTCTATACCTGCTGATTCTCCAAGCTTCTGATTCCACAAAGCAGCTTGCCGGCGGTATTCGTCTTCAAAAGACGCAGAGAGGAGCCCCTTCTCTTCGGAAAGGCGAAAAGCCTTTTCCCCTCGATAACAAAGGTCACGGTCATCCGGGCCACGGGGCTCTGAAGCCCTTCGTACGGAATGAAAATATCGATTGAGGCTTCTGGCTCTTCCGCAAAGGAAAGCCGGAAGATCAAACTCAAATCCGAGAACTCTTCGCGAGTTCATGGCCGAAACGTTACTGCCATGCTTAAAGACGTCGAACAAAATATCGCCATCACGTTGGGAGCTGGCTCCGGGCGCGAGCTTCAGCGCGGATTCCCAGCCCCGTCCCCACGGCCCAAAGACGATGTAGTCTTCGTTCCAGTCCGAGTAAAAGCGCGGCTCAGTGTCCCTCACGGTCAGCCATGCCAACTCAAGCGTCTGTGGGGAATGATTGGCTTGCCGCGTTACCTTGAGGCGCACCATCAGCACGGGACGGTCGGTGGGATAATGGGTAGTAAAGGACCTCTGCTCGAAAGCAAAGCCGTCCTGTGATATGCGTTGTGTCAAAAGCGGGAGACGATCGTTCTCGAAGCACTGGTTTGCGTTGTTGTAGTCAAATGATACTGCCATCGAGTCGCGGGCGATCACGAAACCATAGCCGGTCAAGTGCATGGATTGTACAGAGACGGGGCTGATCGCATCGTAGATCAGAAACTTCAGGTCTGGCCGAGCGGTCACTATCTTGTAGTCACAAGCCTGTTGCAGATAGATGCGTTGCGTTCCTGGGAGCGGTGTCAGAGCGGCCATTGCAGAAAAAGACGGAATCTTCCTCTCATCGAAAAAGATTTCTTTGACGGGGGGCGGGGCCAGGGTTTAGGAACAATGATCGACGCTTCGTCAATTTCCTCTGTGGTTGCCCGGGCAGCACGATCTAAATGAGGCTCTGTGGCAGCCAGCATGGCTGCAACGGAACCCCGGATGAACGCTCGGCGTTTCATTGGTTTCCTCGACACTGGCAGGACAATTGGAGCATCGAGTTCGCAAATTTTTTGGGAGTGACACGGCGGAACCCACGGGGGATCAGCCGCAGCGCTGGTACACCCCGTCACCAGAAGAACTTTAGGGCAATTTGACCTACTCGTCCGGGATTGGCGCTCAAAATTTGCCCAAAGGTCGAGTCAGTTACACTACTGTCGGGGTTTGCAAGGTTTACCTGGTTGAAAACATTAAAGAACTCTCCTCGCAGCTCCACTTTATAACGCTCTTTAAAGGTAAAGTCCCGCATGACCGCAAAGTCCGTGTCACTGTAGGCAGGTCCGCTCAAGATGCTCCGGCCGGACTGACCGTATCGTCCGAGAAGGTTATAGGGAATGCCGTCGGGAGTGCAATTCTCTTGAATGCATCATTTCGCAAGAATTCCCAGAGGTCCCCGTGGAAGCTATTCGTCCCCGACTTTGAAACGACGGTAACCTGGGACCCCGGAACTGAATCCATATTGCGCGTCGAAGTCGGATGTCTGCATCCGAAATTCCTGGATCGCGTCGGGCGGCGGATAATTCATGCCGGAATTGCGCCAGGGGTCATCAAAATACGCGCCGTCGAAGCCCGGCCGCCATTCACGTCCATGGTCGGCCCGCTGCTCGCTTCCCGCAATACCTCAGGAGCGCTCACGTTCAGCACACCCGGCAGAATGCCGGCCAGTGACATAACGTTGCGTCCATTGAGGGGAAGGTCCACAATCCGCGGTCATCCACCAAGCCTGAAATCGTACCTGAGGTCGTGTCGACGAGCGTAGCCTGACTGGTAACGCTCACGGCTTGGCTCACTGCTCCTACCTCAAGTACGGCGTCCACCCTCAGGTTCTGCCTTACCGTGAGATTGAGGCCCGCCCGGATAGTTCGCCGGAAGGCTGCCTTCTCGATCGTCAGGATGTATCTGCCCGGCTCTAATGCCGGAAAATTGTAAAAGCCCTCTGCGCCGGTTTCAGTGGTATAGACTGTGCCGTGGTGGGTTTGGGTCGCGGTTACCCTGGCGTGCGGAATGAAGGCTCTGCTCGGGTCTTTAACGTACCCGCTCATGGTGCCGGTGGTTTGGGCGCTAAGCATCGTCGGTAGGCACAGAGTTGCGAACAACAGCGTCATTCCCCCAAGAAAATGCAGCCTGCGGACATAGCTCATGACAGCCCTCCGTCTTTGACGCTGGCATTGCGTGGTTGAGTGGGCAAATCGCGCCCTTTCTGTTCGTCAGGATTGACGCTAGGTTGACTTTAGGTAAGATCAATCCGAATTGTCAAACGGATGAACTGAATTGGACGAACTGAATTTTGACGAATTGAATTTGCACGCCCTTTCAGGGACTCAAACTGCACGTGAGCGCCGAGAATCCTGAGGTTGAATTACAATTCCACACATATATATGTTTCCGTTCAGCGGCCGCAGCATCAGGCTCAGATATCCCTGATCGATTTTCACCGGATAACGGAGCCGAAGGATTTTTTGGGGGCCCGCGCGTCGAAAGAGACCGGCATGGAGCGCGGCGAATACGCGCGGGTCAAAAGCGTTGACGCTGACAAGAACCTGTTAACCGTTGTGCGTGCCGATGGTTCAGAGCTGACCTATGATCCGCGACGGCAGCAGGGCGTGTCTGTGTATCGGGAAGAGCCGCGCAGCTTCGCCGTGGGCGACCGCATCCAGTTCACCGCACCGGCCAATGACTTGAAGGTTGCTAACCGCGAATTAGGGACGGTTGAAGCCATCGGCCAGGATGGGCAGATGCGCTTGAAGATGGACGGTGGCCGCGACGTGCAGCTCGATCCGCACGAGCATCCCCATCTCGATCACGGTTATGCGGTGACGAGCCATTCCAGCCAGGGGCAGACCGCCGAGCGTGTCTTGATTCACGTCGATACCGAGCTGCCCGCGAAAGATTTACTCAACAGTCGCATGGCATACGTCGCTGTTTCGCGTGGAGCCGAGGACGCGCAACTCTATACCAACGACCGTGCGAAACTGCCTGAAGCATTAGGGCATGATGTATCTCACGAGAGCGCCCACACGCCGACGATTAAACCGGAGCAGGCCATCACGCCACCGAAGCGGGAGATTGCGCCGGTCATCGAACACGGTTTAGGCATGGGGCATAGTCTCTAATCCTACCTGCCTCGAATTATGGGAGCGTAGCCCATCCTGGCCTCGTGTCAAGGCCGCAGCCGCTTGCGCGGTGCCTTCGGCAGCCTTGACACGCGAACCTCACGGTTGGGCCAAAATTAGCCAATTAATCCGGGGCAGGTAGGAAAAACAACACCGACCTTTGGGTTATGAAACCAAAGATCACTTTCTATTTTGTTCGGACAACGGATCACCTAGCTTGAACGTCATCTTAGAGAAATCCAGAGTGAAACTTTCAAATCCGGCAACGAAGTCCTGTCCAATATTGCCGTAGAGTTCATCTAAACCAGAGTTTGTTTTGAGGGGAGTAATGGATACATTTTTCAGAACAACCGACTTATTTCCTACGCCCAGATGAAGCGCTAATTGCGTGTACATTTCGCGCTTAACTGTGCCACTGCTTCCACCCACCTCATACGTTTCTTTTTTCCAGGATTCACCCTTTCCCTTGAATCGATCATAGTATCGGACCGATAGATCTGTTCCCGAAGCACCAGTGTCAAAGGTGAAAGGAAGGTCCGTCCCCTCAACCCTGCACCTAATTACTGGGGTCAATCGCCGCAGGTACATTGGTGTTCCATTTCCGCTTCTTTGAGCCATTGCGCCAGCCTCAAACTCGCCGTCATGCAGAAAGGTGATTGTTCCCATCGCCTGAAAAACCGGATACCCCAGAATTGCATTGATTTGATAAGACTGATCGCCGAAGCTGATTTTGAGGTTTGCATCATCTAAGATCAATACCACCACATTGTTGAGAGTAGCTCCACCAATTTTCAGCGGCGGGAGGGCTGCCGCTTGTAACGGGCTCTCAAGTCCAGTGAGGCCAGACCCCGTTTGTCCAAAGCCGGGCAGCGGCTTTAGCCCGAGTTCTTTGGCAAAGCTCCTGGTTACTACGGAGTAATTTGCGCCTGTGTCCAGCAGCCAAGGCTTCTTAACCCCATTAACGGTAAGTTCGGTGACGATGGAGCCGATGGGGTTCCGTTCCGTCTTCAGTTGCGTCGGACCCTGCCACGTAATCGTAAGCGGCGGAACCCCGGCCAACAGGTGAAGTACGCCTGCGTCATCCTTTGTTCCTCCTCCGCTTTTCGAGGGGAAGTGGCTCAACAAATCGTCATAAGTTTGTGCTGCGTTGCCGTATTGGAAGATCTTGCCGTAGTCGTCAGCCAACGCCTTTAAGGCAAGCGCTGCCCGGTCATCTTGCGATTGACGGAGAAACGGTAAAGCATTTTTGAGCAGACGAATCGAACCTTCTATATGTCCCGTCCGGTTTGCGAGCAAGCCTGCGAAGTAGTCACGCTCGGGTCCCGGCTGCATCTTCCTGATCCGGACTGCCAGATCGCTTAGCTGAAAATCCTTTACGTCAGCATCTGCGGCCACCGTGCTCTCATCGAGTGACATCGCGTGTAGTGGCGTCTGGATGACGAAGCAACACACAAGCATCAAACTTATGTTGCCAAAAAAAGTGAGGAATCGAAGAGGCAAACGGTCATCTACGTTCATTAAAAGAAATTTACTCCAACGAAGCATGGGAGGGGCGTTTGCCACTTGATCTTTACCCCCCCTAAGTAGGAGTCATCCCTAATTGTTCACGCATGATAATGTCCTTTATCATGCGCCCAAATTGGAGCGGAGGCGCAGTTGGTCAAGGCGGATAAAGGGTGCTGGCACAGCGCCTTCCAAGAGGCTATGAATCGTCCTTCCAGAGCGGTGTCCTGCGTTCAAGATATTCACAGGAACAGAGAATATGCCCGCACAGTTCCTACACAGCCAAAAACAGGCATATTATCTGCAAATAAATCAATTTGATGCGAAAGATTTCTCACCCGCTCAGCATGACACAAGCAACTTGACTTATGTTACGAACCACCGTGACAGGAGACTAGAAGTCCATCCACTGTGTCCAGGCTTCGATAATGTCCTTTCCCCGATAGACGTACGTTCGATCATTGATCCGTTCAGGATGCCCTGGAGGACGATAACTGTTAATTCCGAGGACCGTAAATTGAACTCTTACTTCAACCGGTCCGCTGATCCGATACGGTTTGATTTCGGAAAGGCGCTCCATAGCTCGTTGGGCTTTCTCGCGAATCAATTTAACGGCCGCTGGATGAGAGAGCGAAATTCCGGCGCTTCGGCTGAAGCCCGTCTTCACGGCGGCACATTCAGCATTGGGAACGAGATCCAGTAGTTCTTTGCATGCTGCTGTATCGCCTGCGAGCATGATCACGGGCACTCCGTAGTGACCGGCCAACATCGTACGCTCACCAAGCTCGCCAACCAATTTGTTATTGACCCAGACATTTTCAATATTAAAGTCCTGCGTGTGACTCAAAACCCCATTCGTAGCGCCAGCCATTGGGTGCTGCCCCACGAAGATGGCGGCACTATATGAAGGATCAAGGCCAAGCGTCGGAGGAAAGCCCTGTCCCTGCAGTAATTGCGCTCGGGGGTCGATCGTGGCGACGGAGAGAGAGCGGCTGGAATCGTGAAGATCGGCGACATGCACTTCGGTGGCGCCTCCCGCAAATAAGCCATCGACCGCGGCATTGACTTCATCGGTCAGTAATTTCTGAGATTCTGCCCAGCGAGCACCTTGGAAGGGAGCGCATTGCTCATTCCAGTTAAAGATGCCGTCGACCCCTTCCATGTCAGTGACCATGTAGACTTTTTTCGACGGCGACGCACCAGTTTGTTGAAAAAGATCCAGGGGCGACTGAGGCTCTGCGTTTCCCCGGTTTGGTGAACTCGCGCTGCCCAAGGCCGTCAATGCTCCTGCACCCCCAGCGCTGCTCATTATGAAGTCTCGTCTGCTCATTTCAGTTTCGCCGGACATGTCGGTACCTCCTTCGAGCCACTATTTATTACCGCCTTATAATGACAGCGGGGGACATCAAAGAAGCCAGGTGGATTGTGTTCTCTTAGGGGCTGCTCCGGTTATCCAACGCCAGCCGTAACGCTCTACTGTGCTGGCATCGGGAAGTCTCCGTGGCCTCGGTGATAGGCTGCCTGATTTCGCCTGCTGCGTCACGTTCTCAGTAACCCGGAATTCCCGCCTTATGATAGACCTCGCGGTCACGACGCAGTAGTTCCTGCTCTTCCATCAGCTTCACTCTCTCCACCATCTCGCGGATGGTCATGTGAGGATCATTGGACCAGAAAATCCCGTGGTCCTCATCTTCGTAATAGCGGAACCCCGCCTTATCCCCAAAGGTCTTGGTGAACAGTTCTCCATTCTTCAGGGCCTGGCTCCACGGAAGAATGGCGTAGCTCAGGTCAATTTCCTGCACCAGGGTATTGTCTTCCAGAAGCGAGTCACTGGCGCTCTCGACTGAGCCCATGCTGGGTTTCCACCTGACCTGGGACACGATCTTGCCTGTGGGCTCGAAGACGGAAGCGTTGTTCCGCCAGGTGCTGGAAACGATGTAGCAGTGGCCCTCAATCGCGCGCGGGACTGGCCAAGTGGTGTTTGGGGACTGGCTGGGAAATGCAACGATCTCCGCGCCTTTCCGAGCGAGTTCTTTCCAGCCAGAGTTGAAGTCCATGTCCCAGCAGATCTGTATCCCCAGCTTGCCAAAATCACACTCGAAGACAGGCTCTTCCTCGCCCGGAGTACAGCCATGCTCCATCGAGCCGGTGTCCAGATTCACCACTAAGTGCACCTTGCGATAGATGCCCACCACCTCGCCTCGGCGTCCGAAAAGCACAGCAGCGTTCGAACAGCGCTTCGTGGCCGTATCCTCCAACAAGTACAGAGGGGCAATGATATAGCAACGGTATTGGCCCGCTTTTCGAGAGAAGGTGTCCTGAACCGGTCCTTCCAACGGATATGACCACTCCACCACGTCACCAACGGATTCTCCTTCGCCGGTGATCGCGATCTCAGGCAGTACCGCCAGATCTAGCCCGCGCCCATACTGCTTCTGTGACTGTGCTTGCAGTCGGTCCACGATTTTCGTCAACTGTTCCAGCCGCTTCTCCAAACCTGGGTACTGACCCCAGAACGGTTGCATCACCGTACCGACGATTACCTTCCGCGGCGGACGGCCGGAAGTGCTTTTCCAATTCTCCGCACGATCCGAGCAACCTTCGGCGCGACCGCTAGTGGGGTGGGCTCCCTGGTCCGTCCGATCATACTCGCCAAAGTCAGATCGCGAATCAACGATATCCGCGGCACCCCCTTTTAGAGGGGATGCGGATAGCGTAAATCCTCCCAACCCCGCGACCACCTCCAGGAATCCTCGACGTTTGAGCGTAGTATTTTGCAAATGAGAGCGGTCGGGATCTTTTTTTTCCATGCAGGAAGGCTACCAAACCGGAGGGTAAATTGATAGGCCTCTCTCCCCTATTGACTTGATCCCAGAACGCAGCAGGCCCCAACGGCGGCCAGGGCCACCGGCTTCGCCAGCACCATAAATGGTGCTGATGCCTACTTCAAATATTCATTGAACCATTCTAACTTGCGTCGAAACGCGTTGCGGATATCCTGAGGTTTTCTCAAACTGTGACCTTCGCCTGGGTAAATCACAAGCTCGGTCTTTACTCTCAATCTCCGGAGAGCGTGCCAGAACTCTAAGGATTGCGGAGCAGGACACTCACCGTCGGCGGATCCCACGAGCAGTAGCGTCGGGGTTCTGACATTCTTAATGTAGTCCATCGGCGACCTCCTAGCGTAAATCGCCGGATCGTCGTACACGGAGGCGCCGAAATAGGGAATGACCCACTGAGGTATGTCGGCCTCACCATAGTAACTTAGCCAGTCAGAAATGCCGGGCCCTGCGACGGCCGCCCGAAACAGATGGGTTTGCGTCACGGCCCACATCGTCATATACCCGCCGTAGCTCCATCCCGTAATTCCGATTCGATCTTTATCTACAGGGAAACTCGTCACAACTTTGTTGATCCCCACCAGAATGTCACGCAAATCACCGTGACCGATATCTCTCACGTTGGCTCGCGTAAACGCCTCTCCGCCTCCCTGGCTTCCGCGGGGGTTTGGAAGCAGCACAAAATAACCATCAGTGGAAAACGCTGAGGCATTCGTGTAAGAGAGGCTTGGCCAAGCCGGAGGGTTGATCCAGGCGGGCCCGCCATGAACGTCGACCACCATCGGATACCGGCGATGAGGATCATAATGTAGCGGATAAAAGAGCCAACCCTGAATAGACCAAGGGCCGCTTTTCCAGTGGAGATCGGCTACCTTTCCCCATGTAGGCTGAAGGCCTTCGTTCACATTCGTGACCTGGGTCCATTTCCCAAGGGGTCCAACCCAGACTTCTGGAGGCCGGTCAAAGGACTGCAGCTCAGCCGCCGAGGTGCTGCCATCATTGGCTAAGGAAAAACTGCCCAGCCACCCTCCTTCAGGCGAAAACTCGGCGCCAGTCCATAGCGTTTTGATTTTGCCATCCGTCGCGTCCACTTCCGCAATTCCCGATTCGCCGTCAACGTATTCGGTGAATAGAACCCTATCCGAAGAGAACCAGTGGAGTTCTCGCGCTGAGGCGCGCATGCGCGGCGTAATATCTCTCGGAGGGCCATTGCCGGGGGCGATGACATAAATATCGCCTCCATTGGTTCCCTCGTCACTCATCAGACCTCCGATGAAGGCGATCTGTCTGCCGCTGGGGGACCATCGAGGCCCACCGATCTGCATATCAGGCTTCAGGATTGTCTGCGTGCGACCTGAATTTACGTCGATGACACAGAGCTGTGCTACGTACCAGTTGTTGTCCCCTGCTCCCCGCGCCGCGGTGGCCACAACCTCTTTGCCGTTGGGCGCCCAATCGTATTCGTAAACATAAAAATCGGGGGGCGACAGGATCCGCACGCGTCCGGAGATTACATCCACAAGAGCCAGCCGTTGTTCGAAGACGCGCTCTCTGATAAGGCCAACTCGCGGCGTCATAGGCATGGTCGGGCCGGGCGGGCGCGGCGCATTTTTGATGAAGAGAAAAGCCAGAGTCTTTCCGTCAGGAGACCACTGCGGATCCGCCAATGAACCGGTGAGGTCTGTGAGCCTCCGGCCCGCTCCTCCAGTGGCACTGATTACCCTAATTTGCGCTTGGCCTTCGGTTCCGACAGAGGATAAGAACACGATTCGGGCACTATCGGGCGACCAAGCCGGGCGGTAGCCCCGCGCAATTTCATGCGGCTCGTGCGAGCCTCCCGCCAGGTTTTTCACCCAAATCGCTCCCCCGCATACCCATGCCACGCTCTTGCCGTTGGGCGAGATAGCCGATCCGCCGCAGACACGCGTGAGAGAAAGGGACTGCATGATTTGAGCCAGTGATGGTGTTTGCTCCGCCCAGGCTGCAGGAGCCGAGAATGCACAACATAGCAAGGCGATTAGACTGCGATGAGTCATTCGTAAGAGCATAGAGGTAGGGCCGTTTGGCGAGCGTCGTTAAAAGTTGCCGCCGCTGCGGCCCGCTGACAGCGGTCAGCGGTGCGATCCGGCGACTTGTGCAGCAAATGCACTCGGTGGGTGCCTAGTTTTAGGCCATGCGACGTTGTATGAGAACGGTGCCAGGATTGTTTTCACCGCGACAAGATAGTTTGCAAAGGGCGATAGGATGACCGTCTTGCATTCGCTGTCCGTCAAGAGCAACAGATCGACAGTTCCTCCCAGGCTCGAAGCGTTCCCATATCCGAATGTGTGGGTAAACATTCCTCCACTTGTCCATGAGTACAGGTCGCTCCGCTCCCCGAAGCCAGCTACGAACTGAGGGAATGCGACGGAGGGGACAATCCAATTGCCGCTTGCGTACTTCGCAAAACCGTCAGGAAATCTCTGGACAAATATTAGGAATGGGTTGTCCTGATACAACCTGAACTCGGTTACGAGCCTTCCTTTGTTGCTCGGCAATTCCCAGGTAAGCGCAAGAAAATTGAAGCGGCCAAATTGGTCACTCTGCGACGCTGAATTTAATTGCTGCAGAACGAGCTCACCTGTAGGATTGTAGGCAGCCGCCTCTGGGTATTTGGTTTTGGAACTCTGATACCACCGATTATCCGCGAGCACGCTGACCATTCCAGTTCCGAACCACAACTCGCCAAAGCACGCGACGAAATACTGGCCGCTCGCCGGATCATACGACAGCGAAATGCCAAATCTGTTTTCAAGCGTCTTCACGCCCTCATGCGTCTCCGATTCCAATGGGCTCCCCACCGGCGGGTCGCTGAGGAATGATCCGGACAGGGCCAATGCTCCTGTTCCGCCGCCGATTATTTTGCCGAACTCGCACCGGGTGAGATTTGCCATTGCCTTTCTTTCCTCCGAAGCTTTGCGATTCCGGCATGATACAACCGCGAGAGCATCACTTTCGGTGCGATTCTGCCGCATAGCGCGTCCAGAGTTTCCATAGAAAGTAAGCTGGAACGCCGCTCGCGATGAGCGCCAGGCACCAGAGCACATCCGAGCGCGCCGAAAAGAAGGTCCAGGTGAGGAGCACTGCGGCCAGCAGCACGAAGACGGCCGGAACTACAGGGTATCCCCAGGTGCGATAAGGGCGAGGTAGCGCTGGCTCGCGCCGGCGCAGAACGATAATTCCTGCCGTGACCAGCGCATAAAACACCCATTCAGAATAGATGGCCTTGGTGTAAAGCGCTTCGTATCGGCCACTCAGGGCGAAGATCCCTGCGATTGCGGCTTGGGCCGCAATCGCGGCTGCGGGCGTTCGGTAACGCGGATGAACCGCCGCCAGCGGTCTGGGGAATAGTCTATCGCGTGCCTGCGCGTAGGGAATGCGCGAGCCGGCCAGAATAGAACCGTTCAGCGTGGCAAAGGTCGAGATCAGCACGCCAACGGCTACGAACGACCCGCCCGCGGGACCCAGTAAATGCCGCGCCGCCTCAGCCGCAATCGTGCGTGTGGCCGCAGCTTCCGACGGCTTCAGTACGTAGAAATAGACAATGTTCACACAAATGTAAATGGCGGCCACAAGCAGCGAGCCCGCAATGAGTGCCGCTGGCACGTTGCGCTGCGGTCTTTTCACCTCGCCCGCCACCATGCTGAGATTGTTCCAGCCGTCATAAGCCCACAAGGCTGATACCATCGCGATGCCCAGGCCCGCAAAGGCACCGCCAGGGAGATGCCTCAGTCCTGCTGCGGCCTGGAAGTGGTCCCATGAACCTCGTCCGATCACGAGCCCTGCAACGATAATAACGATCAGCACGGCAATCTTCGCCACCGTAAAAATCGTCTGAACGGCTCCGCTTCTGCGAACTCCAAGAACATTCAGGCCGGAAATAAGAAGTATCAGCGCCGCGGAACCAATCTGGACGCCCGTGAGGGTCAGTGCGAAATGGTGTCCGGCAAACGCGAGGGGTTGGCGCCAGATCGTCCTTTCGAGGCCAGGGAAAAAGTAGGCGGCATAGAGAAGGAATCCTGTGGCAATGGCGGCAATGGAGGCGGTCTTGGCTACAATGAATTGCGTCCAGCCGTAAAGAAATCCCATGCCGGGACCGTAGGCACGGAAAAGATAAACGTATTCGCCGCCGGCTTCCGGCAGAGCGGCCCCGAGCTCGGCGTATCCAAGCGCTCCAAACAGGCTGAGCCCGCCAGCAACGACCCAGATCACCAGAACCTTGGACGGCGTTCCCGCCTGAGTCAGCATCAGGCTGGGGACCACAAAAATGGCCGTCCCGATCATCGTACCCGCAACGACAGAAATGGCGCCGTAAAACCCCAGGCCCTCCACCAGTATCTTGCGTTGTGTCATGAGGAAGTGCCTTGGCGTGAGCCGGAAGCTTCGGCCGCCGCCTCGTGGAGCAAGCTCGCGGCATGGAACGCCAGTATAATTGCCAATATACTAGACTTTACATATCTCATGAGATAGTCACCTTCCGGATGAGATTATCCCAGATGGTAACGCAAAGTGGTAAGTGCTTTCCGTTTTCGGCTCGGGTCTCCTCGAAAAAGCCCCGGCGCAAGAAGCCGGTTTGAGCTAACGGGATTGGAATCAACATTAAGGCTCTGCTGCTCTCGGTGAGCGATTCTGGAACAAGAATTGCTACTACCTATACCCGCAAGCTTAATGGGAAGGCTGGACGCGGGAAGAGGGGGGAGCTTGAGGTTGGTATATCTGGCTCCCTAGCGGCTTCATTTAACGGGAGGGGCCCTGCAGCGGGCGGGGGTTGACCCAGGTAAGAGGGGGAAGACCAGGGGTCCATGGGGAAACGAGGGGCTTGGCGTACCGCATGCCGCCGAGGCCAAATCAATTCAATAGGAGGAGGATTCCAATGATAAAAAATCTCAAGCTCCTGAGCCTCGCGGCGGCTATCGTCGTCATGATGGCCATGGCCTCGGTGAGCTTAAGGGCGGACACGCTCCAGGCAGCAGGGCTGATGAATTTGAACCCCACGGCCCAGAGCAACTGTACGACAGCCTCCGGAGGGTGCCAGGCCGTAACGTTTGGGACAATCAACATCCTGGCGACTCAGCCGGGTGAAACGATCACCAGCTCTTCGGTCACACTTCCGGATTTCGATCTGGGATGGACTGGTTCTGCAGCATCGTTCAACCCAAGTTCGGGACCGCTGGGGGTAACCATCAACGGTCAGACTCTCACCGGCAACATTGGCTGGGAGGAGCTAACGGGCTCGAATACCGGTGGCTTTACGCTTACCGTGGGACTTACGGGTCTCGCGGGCGGCGGAACTGACCCGGTTCTCGATGCCTTCGCAGCCAACGGCAACGGCAACGGCAACCTGACGTTCCAGTTTGCTCCAGATGGCATTACTTCCATCTCGGGTCTAGTTGCGAACACGAGCGCTGAGGACAATATCAGCGTTTCCGGCACGTTAGCCACACCAGAGCCGGCTTCTTTAAGCCTGGTGGGGATTGGCCTGCTGGGTTTCGCGTTCGCGTTTCGTAAACGAATCAAGGCAGTTGCGTAAGCGCCTTTTTTCGGATACAGACAATCCCACATCTTAACTCTAACAAGCAGGAAGAGGCGGCGTCCCGAACTTTCACAGGGACGCCTCTTCGTTCCTGCTTTTTTTCTTCCTGCCTACCCTACGCAATCGTGCAGGTTTGCGTTACCATCAGTCTATTTTGAAAAGCGTGTTCCAGGGGTGATCTTTGCCGGAGGCTTCGAGCGGCCCGGCTTTGCGGCGCGAGCTGGGCTTGGTTCAGGCGACCGCGCTCGCCATCACGGACATGGTGGGCATCGGTCCGTACATCACCATCCCGTTATTTCTGGCCACAATGGGTGGGCCTCAAGCCATGCTGGGCTGGCTAGTGGGCGCGGTGTTGGCGTTTTGCGACGGTCTGGTCTGGGCAGAGCTCGGAGCCGCCATGCCCAAGGCCGGAGGCAGCTACAACTACCTGCGTGAGGCATTCGGACCAGCGGGAGCCGGGCGTTGGCTTTCCTTCCTGATGGTCTGGCAGATCATGTTTTCCGCGCCGCTGTCGATCGCCAGTGGCAGCATTGGATTCGCCGACTACCTCCACTACCTTTTGCCTCGGTTGACGCATGGGGATGTTCTTCTCGTCGCGGCAGTATTTCCTCTCGTTCTGGTGGCGATTCTTTATCGGCGTGTGGCGGTAATCGGAGGCATTTCTGTTGTCCTCGCCGGCGGAGTGCTCGCGGGTTGCTTCTGGATCATTCTTTCCGGTATCCCTCACTTCAGCGCCGCGCGATTGTTCGCATTTCCTCCGCACGCGTTTCATCTCAACTGGATTTTCTGGGCCGCTCTCGGCCACGCCACGCTCTACGCCCTTTACGACTATTTTGGCTACTACAACGTATGCTATCTCGCGGAAGAAATCCGTGACCCCGGGCGGGTAATACCCCGCGCGATCATGGGCTCCATTCTGGTCGTCGGCACGCTTTACATCCTGATGACCTCCTCCTTTATCAGCGTGATTCCCTGGCAGAAATTACTCGCGAGCAAGTTCATTGCTTCGACGTATATCGAAATACTGGAGGGTGCGACAGCAGGGAAGGCAATGACCGTGCTGCTGCTGTGGATTGCGTTCTCTTCCGTCTTTTCATTGTTGCTGGGCTACTCGCGCGTGCCTTATGCCGCTGCGGAAGATGGAAATTTCTTCAAAGCTTTTGCGAAGCTTCACCCGAAAGGTGAATTTCCTTATGTATCGCTGATCACGCTGGGGGTGATTGCTTCGGTGTTCAGCATGGGAAACCTCGGTGAGGTGATTGGCAGTCTGATCGCTGTCCGGGTTCTCATTCAATATCTGCCACAAACTATCGGTTTTTTCGTGTTGCGCGCGCGGCAGCCGGAAATGAAGCGGCCGTTCCGTATGTGGTTCTACCCGCTGCCTGGGATCGTGTCGTTGATAGGCTGGCTGTACGTGCTCGGCACGGCGGCCCGGCGATCATTAATGTTTGCCTTTGCGGTGCTGGTGATTGGCTCAGCCGCTTACCTGGTGCGCGCACGGCGACGGGGCGAATGGCCGTTTTTGAGCACTGGGTAAAGTGGGCTAGCGCATACTCGCCGTCGAAGTCTGTGGCTTTTCCCTTGGAGAAACAAAAAGAGCCGCTGAGGTGCTGGAACCCGAAGCATCCGCTGCTCCTCTGTCGTTGAGTTTCGCGCTTCCGCCGCCTGTGAGATAATTCCCAATGGGGGAAGCATGACAGTCTGGACAATGCGCCCCATTGGCTTCGTCCACGGTCCTTTCTCTGAGACCGCTCAGGTTCCGCGCGGCTTGGGGACGAAGCATGAGGCGGAGGGCGAGCTCGAAGTCCTTCCCGAATTTGAGGCTGGCCTGAAAGATATCGAAGGTTTCTCACACCTGTACGTGCTGTGGGTGTTCCATCGGAGTGAGAGCTATGAATTGGTCGGCACACCACCGTGTGACAGCAAGCCTCACGGCGTGTTTGCTTCACGGTCACCTCGCCGTCCGAATCCGATCGGCCTGACGGTGGTGCGGCTACTTGGTCGTCAAGGCGTTCGGCTTCAAGTGCGTGGCGTGGATATGGTGGACGGGACTCCCATCCTGGACATCAAGCCCTGGCTCAGCAGCGTGGCTGAGTCGGAATTAAGACGCGGCTGGCTGGAAGAGGCGGAAGCTCAGCGAGTACCAGGGAAGCGCTCGCAAGACTCGTAGCCAGGCAGCGCGCGCGAAGTTAACGGAACCAAAGTGTTTCCCTCTGTGATTTCTGTGCCTTCCCTAAGCCTTACCCTCGTCCCAACGAGTAGCCCGCAGATTTCTCGCGTGATCCGCCACAAGGAGCATTTTGCCGATGGGCGTTTCGATTCGGTCGATGAACAACTGCAGGATTCCACTTATACGTCTTCGCCACCTTCTCCTTGAATACACATTTTATATTGGGCCGCGACGAATTCCGTCTTTAAATTCAGCTCGACCTGGTTTCTTGATCGAGATCAGCGGGCGAGGGCAGCCGCAGGCCGCGTTCATTGCACATGCCAGAGCGTATCAACGCGCACCGGAACCGCATTTTTGATGGGCATATCCAGAAGTGAGGGACGCTTGATCTTAAAATCGGACAGCTTCAGCGGAATGGTTCCTGTTATCTCAGTCTCGGTTCCTTTGACAAGGCGGCGGAATGGGACCTGATTATACTCAGCGGTCCTGCCGGCAAACTGGATTTCGAGGTCAGCATGGAACGTTCCGGAGGATAACGCTGCTTCGGGCAGATGGAGGTGCACGGTAACCAGCGGAAATTCAGCTCCGCGCACCGCCTCAAGCATGTGGAGATCCCGGTTGCTGTTTCCTGAGTCGAATGACTTGACGGGGACTGCGATGAGAAAATTGCACTGCCCGGCATGGCAGATCCCTTCACCGCGCGCGGCATGACTCACTCCATTGGCCTCATGCAGCGGATGAGAGATATGGTAGGTGAGAGTCGACTGGGCAAGAACCCACTTGCTATCGGCGCGGAGAAGCCCAGGAAGGGCGAAAAGTAGGAAGAGGGCCAGCAGTTTCTTGTTCACCATGCTCATTGGGTTCACTTCAGGGTTACGGAGAGAATCGCGACCCCGTAAGCCACGGTAGTAGTGTACGCAGCCCAGGCGTGGTACTTTGCAATTCCATGGACTCTTTCTCCACGGCTGAGTTGGCTGAATGCAATCGACCCAAGGATGGGGGTCAGAATCATTCCCGGCCCATGAATCCACGCCATGGCTTTGTGCAGGCGAATCAGGCCGTAGGCTTTCGATCCCGGAACCTTCGGAGCGCGGATGGCAAAGTAGGCGCTGCTCCAATACATACCCGCCGTGAGAATACCCAGGCCCAAATGCAAGTCGCGGCCGGTTGGACTGCCAGGCAGGCCATGGTGTCCTTTAGCACCGGGCCCGGTGAAAACCGTCGCGATCATCGGGATGGCAGCGATCAAGCCCAGCTTTTGATGAATCTGCAGCATGTGCGATCGCTTATTGAGCAAGGCCTGCTCTTTGGCGCTGCCCCGAATGGCGCTGGGCGGGAATCCCAAGCTCTTGAGCGAGGGCATGTTGCCGTTCGTCTGCTGCCCCGCATTGCCTTTGGCCTCGCCCAGAGCAAAAGTATTATTCTGCTCCAGGAGCACCTGCAGGTTGCCCCCGGTCAAAATTGCGGCGCTGTTCGGCAGCGTGATTTTTGCTTGCGCCAGGATGGTTGGTCGGGATAAATCAGGGGGCAGACGCAATGCTTGCTGCCATGATGCCGGCACTTTCCAGGCCATGCCGCCAGCGTCTGGAAACGCAGCGCTTACATTGTGAGATGTCAACGCAAAAGAAGAGACCGCACCGAGAATCAACCAGAAACAGGTGAGCGCCATGATTTCCCGGCGAGTCACATTCATAGTCACTCTCTCCCTATTTCGGTAAGGTCACCCGCCGAACAGACTCGGGGGCTGAAGGAGTTGGCTCCCACAGACCCCGACGAGCTGGGGCCTGTGTTTTTCCCTAAGAAAAGCCGCGGGGTCTTCGGAAGCTCCGCGCTACCGGTCAATCACCCCCACAGTCTACTCCCGATGTCGCTCCAGTAAAAACATTCCCTCGTGATGAACGAGGATGAGGTCGTTGCCTTGCGGTTGGGCCAAGAAACCCGCTTTATCCCCAGGAATAGCATCTTCGATCCTTTGTCTTACTTCCTGGTACCGCGGATCAGATTTTTTCACTCCTGCTCGCTCCATCCAGTTCGTGAAGGAGCGCTGATGCGATTTGAGCGACTGTCGCGTTATTTCCAGGCCAGCATCCTCGAAGAGCTTCAGGAACGACGTCAGGCGGATCGAGGCGACATGCGAGGGATCCCGAAGCTGCTCAATGCGATTGTGGAGCTCCCACTTTTCATCGCTTTCGGGACCCAGAGTGTCCACCACCAGCAAGCGGCCTTCGGGCCGGACTACCCGGACCATTTCCAGCAGCACTGCCTCGGGCTTCATGATGTGATGGAACGCGAACTGGCAGGTGACGAGATGAAAGGCGCCATCCGGGTAAGGCAAATGCTCTCCTTCGCCCTGGTCAAAGCAGGCGTTGATGATCCCGCGCTGCCGTTGGAATTCCTTTGCTCGCAGCAGCATCGCGTGAGTGAAATCCACGCCGCGCGCAAACCGGAGATGCGGAGCCAGGCGCAGGACGAGCGTGCCAGGACCACAAGCGACATCTAAGGCGTCTTCTCCCGGCTGAGGCCGGGCGAAGACGGCTCTTGCTTCCGCGACTTCGGGCGTATCACGAACGGCATCCCGCGAAAATTCATCCACCGTCTTCGTGAACTGCTTTTGAGTAAGGGATCTGTGCTTCTTGGACATCGCTCCTGACAGTAGTTGAAAGTGAGGTCTTTTGACAAGAGCATCACGATGGCAAGGCAATCTTCATCCTTTCGCTACTCACTACCACCATTGGCGCTCCCGATCAGACGAGTAGCTCAGGCAGGCCAGAATGTCTGATTCCTTCAGGTAGGGGGAGAATCAGCCAAGATTTCCTGGTGTGCATCGCGGATGCGAGCTCGAGCGCATCGTACACCGTATGTGCATCCCTCCGATGCGCGGGTTTCTCACGCGGCTTTCCAGGCTGATAGTGATGATGTCCTCATACTTCATGGCGCAAGTATAAGCGTTCAAGGCGGGCTCACATCATAATCCGCCGAGAGAGGAAATAGCCGATAGCAAGGTCGCGCGGAGTTGTTTTTAACTGCGGGTTTTGTTACAGACGTGGTCTATTTTTCACTCATCGCTGTCGCAGAGGGCTGAATGATTACATCCGAGGCCACTAAGCCGCTAAGGAGGGACCGAATCCGCAGGGGTAAGCGATCCGCCCGGATGTTTGAAAAAGTGAGGAGGAGAAAGATAGCCGGACCGAGGAAGGCAATATTGACCAGCCAACTTCGAACGTTTTGGCTCAAATCGCCGCCCCACCAGCGAACGGCCAGGTTAAAGGCAATCATGGCTCCCAGGCCGTAAAGCAGCGTTTGGTTGACCGGGCAGGAGCGCCGCGTGAAAGCAACCAGCAAGACCGCGCTTGCCAGCGTGAAACTGAGAACGTCCGCTGCGCTCCAGATGCGGGTGAGCCATTGTGGGCAGCCAAGGACCAGCCCGTAGGCGGAAACGAGTTGCATCGTGACGCCCAAACAAAGCCACCAGGCGAAAAGAGAGTTTTTGCGATGCAGGTTGTGCTCGAGATACACCAGAGAGAGAAGAAAGAGGACTACTGAAGAGGCGATCCAGAAAACGACAATTTTGCTCACCGGGAATCTCCCTTCCGGAAGGTTCCCGGCGCTCGATCATAGCTAAGAATGTGGAGGCATTGGCGGCCGCGGCCACATACCCGATCAGCTCCCCTCCGACCCTGAATTAATGCGGTCAAGAGAAGCATATCGCAGCGTGGGATGACCTTCTTGATATAGATAGTTCGATACGTAACATACCGAAGCACGTTTTTATACAATTTATACATTTCGCACATTTAACACGTATAAGACGCGCGCGACGAAAAAATTTTTACTGCCTAGTATCCGATCGCAGCCCGCGAACAAATTCCTCCACGGGCTGATCCACACAGGAGTGTTGCTCGAGCAACTCAAGCACACGTTCGAGAACGATTCCAACCACTTCGGAGCGCTTGCGAAAACTGTTATCGCACCATGCTTCCAGGGTGCGGAACTTGGATACCGACACCCGGGTACAGACCGGCATCTCCATTTTTTCTTTTTTTCTAGTCATTAGAAGGTTCCTGGGCGCAGAGGTTGCTGGGAGCTGCGGCGAGAAGCCCGGAACGCAGTAAGGAGCTCCATCGGCAGACAACCGTAGCTTCTGGGCCGCGTAGTCGCTTTGGGTCAGCCCCGGATGTTCAACGGATCCCTGGAACCGTGGCTCTGAGGGAGCATGTGGATCAGGGGACTGATTACTCATGAGTAAACGCTAGCAGGCGCAGATCAGAGGGTGGAGACGGATGAGACAGATGAGACAACTTTTTTTAATACCGAGCCGATCTGGGAAGCGGCAATCGCCAGCAAATTGGCATACGCCTTTGAAAATGCACAGTTTGCGGCCTGCCCAGTTCCCCCCGAAACAGACGCTTGAAGGCAGGCGAACTCTGGCGTATGATGCTTCCATCAGGAGTCCTTCGGGGTGTTGGGGGTGAGCTTTTTCGGTTTTTTTTTAGGCTTCAGGGCAGCCCGGCCCCTCGACCGTCGAGGAAACAGATCATTTAAGGATGGGCGGCGATCTTCGAAGGTGAATCCGCCGACAGGCGTGAGGAAGGAGTTCGGCCGTGGAATCTCCATTCTCGAAGTCAGTATTTGTTGTCCTGATCTTCCTCTTGGCATGTTCCTGCCTGCCACAGGCCGCGTGGAGTAAGGCTTCTGCTGCGCGCGGTGCCACGCCCGGTTCCCGTGAAACTGCAACAGCGGCAACGGTCGAGATTCCCGGCCCCTTGCGTTCTTTCTTGCGGATGGCCGCCATCAGCCAGAAGGTTTCTCCGAGACAAGTTCTGCCACTTCTGGCGCGCAACGTAGTGATGGAAGGGTATGGGTGGCGCGGCAAGACTCCGGAGCCCACGGAATATCTCATCCTTTTGAAGCGATATCTGAAACACGCCAAAGAACTGCTGGCGCTGGCGGGCCCGCAAGGAATCATCCGGGTGTCCAGTTGTAGCCAGGCGCAGCCTCTGCTTACAATCCTCGGCTACAAGCTAAGCCAGCCTTGCGGGCCCGACGCTGCAGTCGAAGCGGCGAAGGCGAAGAGAGCCTTTCTTACGATCGATTCCGGGTTCCCCCTGACGAATCTGGTCGAAACCCTCCAGGGCGGCAAGCCCTTCGTTTATCCCTTTTCTTCCTCACGCGTACCGGTGCTGTTGCAGGCTTCCGTGTGGGTTGCGAATGCCAAAATCAAGAGAAGAGATAAAGACGCGATTCAGGGTGATGATCTGCTGGGTTCTTTAGTGCGCGACCCGGAACTAGCCCGACTTTACTGGGCCATGTCGCGAATGGATGTGAATACCCGAAGGTACCTCGATCGATCTCCGGGACTGGCGAAGCTCATCCCTCTCGCTCCCGTTCTTGATTTCTACGGCAGCGACATTTATATCCGTTCGGGGCGGGTGGTTGTGCCCGGCGAAGCTCGCGCGGGGGCCGCTTGGAAGAGCTTGGTGGGAGCGAGTCCTACTTCGCCAAGTTCATTCATTATGCATCTGCTCAAGAAAGACGAAGGCTGGCTCGCAGCTTACTACGCCGCGCTCTCACGGGTGAGCGGACCCCAACAAGCCTACTTTACGGAACCCCATCGCCTACACCTTTTCTACCGGGCGCTACGTGGGCAAAGCGTCTTCCCGAGCCCCTCACGGCCCGTATTCCGGCCCAACTCGGGGATGCTCCTTCTGGTAACCCAACTCCAAATCGATCCCTCGGGCCAGCCCCATGTCCCCGGCAATCTCCGCATCTGGGAAGAGATCCTTCAGGGAAAACGCAAGAGCCACTCGAAGATAGCGCGGCTCTGGGCCCGACGCGCTCGAGGGTGGAAAAATGCGGACCCGTTGATCGCGTCTCTGTTTGCGCTTTCGCGAGTCAACTCCCCAAACAACCCCTTGCAAGTTTTTCTGGTGTTGAGTGATGTTGACCGCGGGCGATCTCCCAAAGAGCGCTTACGGCCTCAAACCGTCCGACTTCTCGCGGAGAAGTTTCCGGAATGTGGGGACCAGTACAGTCTCTTTTCCGAGTTCCACGCGCTAAACGACGCTTCCATCAGACGCTTTCTCGGGACGTCGGAAGGCATTGACCGCATTCACGACCGCGCCGTGCGAGCCGATGCTCTGGGCATTTTTCAAGCCAACGTCGGGCTCTGGCAGATCCTGGCCCGGCAGCGAGAGATCCCGACGGCGAAGTGGAACCGGTCCTGGCAGCGGATGATTAGGCCGTTTGCCGACATCCACTCCTCTGCTCAACTCTTCAGGGCTGGCGAAAGCTCACTCGGGGAACTGCTGCGAGACGCTACCGGTACGACTCGTCTCTCCGAAGATCAGATCGTCACTTTGCTGGCTGGGCCCGATCCGACCACCGCGGAAGGCCAGCGGGTTAGGCAAGAACTGGCTTACCGGATGCGTGCCGCGCTCGACGCTCAACGACTCGTTTCGCTTGACACGCTGTTCACCTTAGGAGACGACCTGAACCAGATGGCGCACGGCAAATCCATGCCCCCGGGAACCTTGCAAATGGCTGGCGAACTTCGCGAGTTCAAAATGCCCAAGCCCCTTTTCTCGCCTGGTGAAAGAGCGGAGTGGAGTTACGGCGTTTTGAGTAACCCTCATATTCAAGCAGAGCGATCGACGAATCTGGCCAAGACCCTCGCCGGCCCGCGATCTTCCAGGAAGATTACTCTGGCGCTCGGCCAGCTTACCCCTTTCTTCAGGGACACCCTGGTGGGATTGAATTATGCCTATTATCAGCCGCCGGGAGCTGAGGTGCTCTATAACAGTCCACTTTTCGTTCGCTCACATGATTTCTTGGGAGAGACCATTATTGGAGCCGGTAATCCTTCCTGGAAAACCCCGGCAATATTTGGCCGTGGCTGGACGGCCAGCGGCGGTGCCCACCTTGTCGGTTCGCTCGCTGATCTGCCCTATGTGCTGGCGGAAGTGGAGCAGGATTTCATCGTGCCGGAAAACGTCCAGGCCTTGATCTGGGAGGATATGGTCCCAACCTTAATAACGAGCTCCGTGGTGCCGCGCTGGTGGGACGTTACCCGCGCTGAGCTTCATGCTGTCGCTCTTTACCAGGAATATGGGGAAGAACTGGTCACCGCCTCCGTGAATCACGAAGAACTGCGCCAGCGCGTCATGCAAATCCTTTCTCAGCGCCTGTTGCCTCAAAAATCCGACTTGGTGCTCAACGCTCTTCTCGCCGGCCAACCACAAAGCGCGGTCGCCCAATTGGCTCCGGCAGATACCTTTTATCTGGCAGCGGAGTTCAGGAAGGAATTTCCGGACGAAGCGAGCAAGTGGGGGAAGGCAGGAGCGGAGTTGGACCAGCTTGCGCAGCAATACCCTAACGAGGTCAGTTTGAAAAAGCTCTCCGAAGATTTTGGAGTGCCGCATCCTGCGCTCGCGGATACCTACGCGCCCGAACTGCTTAATGTGAAGCCCTTTCCCACTTTTCTAGGCTATTCCAGCCGGTTGCTCGCGGAGTCCTGGGAATCAAACAATTTATACTGGGCTCGCTTGGCGGATGAGATGGGCGACCCCCCGGTGATGTTGAACATTTTGGCCCCGGAAATGACGCGACGGATGATCGCAAATATCTTTGCAACCGACCTGCAGGACCGTCCGGCGCTTCTGCGCGCCTTGCGTGCCACGGGCCATGAATTTCTCAAGGCTCAGCTTGCTTCCTCGCAAGGAAGCAAGCTACCTTCCGGCGGACTTTGATGCTGGTCCGCGTGACCAGGTGAGACTACAACCGGATCGCCTCCTGCCCGAAGGGGCACAATGTGAATGGCCGTAGGTGAAACCCAACCGGGAAGGCGGCAAATACGTCGCAGCCCTGAAGGAACTGGACAGTGCGTAGATGAACGAAAAGCGCCCGCCCGGATGAAGAAAGGCGGGTGGAAGGATAACCCGTGGTGAAACGATACCTTTTATTTCCGATCCTATTCCTGGCTTTGTTGTTGAGCACGGCGGCTTTGACCATGGCGCAGGCGAGGTATGGATCCGGCCATATCGTCATCCACCGGACAGTGAACTTAGTGCAGATGGATGTGGCGGTGACGGATAAGAAGGGGAACTATATTACCGGTCTCAAGCCGCAGAACTTTGCAATTTACGAGGATGGAATTCCGGAAAAGCTGGCCACCTTCGGGGAGGAAAATGGAGCCTCGCGGAAACTAAACGCTTCAGGCGACGGCAGCAGCCTCTCCACGCTGGCCGAAAGCCATCCCGGCCAAGGCGTCACGCAAGTGGCCGGACACAGCGTCTTCATTCTTTTTGACACTAGCAATTACATGTATCGTGGGTTTGTCTTCGCGCAGGATGCAATCTCCGAATTCGTTCGATCTTTGAATCACATCGATCGGATTGCGTTCTATTCCTACAGTCGCGACTTTTCGAGGGATGCTCTGCTCACCTCCAACCGGCTGGCGGTGCTGCGCGGAGTGCGAGCGACGGTGGCCGGGGATGATGCCGCACTTTATAACGCCCTGTTGCTGACGCTCCAGGATGCTGCCCAATTTTCAGGCAGAAAAGTGGTGGTGGTCTTTTCCAATGGCCCGGACAACGCCAGTTTTGTGGCACCGGAGAATGTTCTGGATCTCGCCCAGTCCGAAGGAGTGCCTATTTACATGATCAGTACGCGTCGAGCCAAGCTGGATCCGGTTTCGACCGCGGTTTTTGATCGCGTGAGCGCGGCGACGGGCGGCAAAGCCTACTTTGCTAAAAACTGGGAAGAGCAGCAGAAAGCTTTCGCATCGATTCGGAATGATCTCGCGCACCTCTATGCCCTCAGCTATTATCCGCAACCCAATCCCAACCGTGGCTGGCGCAAGATCAGTGTGAGACTCGTCGGGGTACGATACAAGAAATACCATATCCGGACGCGGACCGGCTATCGTCCCGAGGTGGTTCAGCTCACCGGACAGTTTGATCCAATTCACTAGCCCCGAATGTTGCAGGCCGAGCAGGCTGAACCTCGCGGCCGGGGATGATGTCGACCTGCAGCTTGGGGTCAGCCGCGGCGATGTAGGTGGTGGGCAGGCCAAGCTCACGCCGTACGATGTTCGCGCCCTGCGCGATGGCCGCCGCCTTGTAAAAGGCGATCTCGCGGTTGGCACCCTGGCGGCCAAAGCCGCAATCGCTGGACGCAATCAACCGCTCGGCGGGAATGAAGCGGAGCGCCTTCCGAATTTCGCCTGCTACGTCCTCGGGCTGGTCGGCCTGCAGAGAGCGATGGCTGACGACGCCAACCGCAATCTTTTTCTTTAGGGCATGCTTCAGAGGTTCAAATAGCTCGAGATTCTTCTGGTTCCGGTCCTTCATCTCGAGCGTCCAAACGTCGCCCCGGCAACGTTCGAGATAAATTTCGATCGAGTTCGCGTAGCTAGTCTCTTCCATGACGCGCTGCATGTTGGGATTGCCCCAGCAGGTGTGAATCCATAGTTCTACGTCATCCAACCCTTCGACTTCGCGGTTGAAAGCTTCAATCAGGAACTTCACCTCTTCGTGGTCTTTGCCGAACGTGTTCGCCATGAAATGAAACGTCGGTTCTTCGGTCTGAATCGAGCGGCAGCCGGCGTCGCGCAGCGCGCGCAGCTCTTTGTTCATCGCCACCGCCATGTCCCAGATTACCTCGCGCTTATCCTTATACTTCGGGGTATAAATATCCAGGAACAGCGCCATGACCTGTGAGCAACAAGTGCCGAATTTCACTGGCTTGTGTGTTTTTGATTGTGCAAGCCGCCAGATTTTCGGGTAATCGAGTGGACGGTGCTCAATTTTATCCACTACGTGCGGCCAGCGCCAGCCGGTGTAGATTTCATTCAGCAGCGTGCCCGGCGGGTAATGAAGCCACGGAGCGGTCGTCTCCTCGGGCTGCAGGTAATCGCCTTCAAACCCGGCCCAGCGCTGGAGCGGGTAGTGGTGCCAGGCGCGGCCTGCCAGGTCCTCATCCACGTGGAAATCGCCGTGGGTGACGAGGTCAAGCCCGGCGCGTTCCTGGTCGCTGATCACGACGGCAAGGGCGTCCTGGAACTTCTCGCGAAAGCGCACGTCGAGCATGCAGACATCGAGCGGCCGCCCCCACATCGAGACGTCGAACCAGCGCGGCCGCGGAAAAGATCCTGTCATCGTGGCCGGAAGAGTCAAATTCGCTGTCGCTGTGAACATGCCTTCCTCCGTTTTGTTACGCCTTAACGCTCCTAGCCGCTGGGTCAGGCTCCACGCCCGGAGCGGCTTACGCTCGCCCAGATAGAGTTCCGGTGATTGCCCCTGATCGGGATTGCTCATGAAGTTTGGGCCAGGAAGAAGACCCCGCCCTTCCACGAAGAATCGGAGCTTCACGAACCCGCTCATTTTACCTCTTGACGCAGTGCACGGCGGGAATTTTTGTGCAACGCCGCCGAACATGTGAATAAATCCACCGTGACGGTCATGCTGATCGCTCAGTTGCGAGAGAAGCATCCCTGCATTTGGAGCGTAGAGGCGGCTTTAAGCTGCCATTTCGGGCTGGCGGGGTCGACCCGCCGCTAGGTCGGCGCCCGAAACTACAGGCCTCCACGTTCGAAGCTTGAGGGCACAATGAGAGTTTTGCTATGCTGAGAAAACTATGACGCCGGATACCCTCCTGAATCTGCTTTGGCTCCTGACGGTTGTCGGTGCCATCGCCGTTTGGGGCGTCACAGAACTTCGGCGTTCGAATCCCTCTACTTTCCGAGCGCGTATGCGCAGAGGGGTTGCTGTGCTCGCTGCAACTGTCGCGCTTTTCCCGGCTCTATCAGCCAGCGATGATGTAGTGAGCCTCCGGCAGCTTCAACCCTCTTGTCAGGTACAGAATCCGGTAACGGTGACGGCACGCACCCTGCCAAACCCCGGACCGGGCGGGGAGGCATTTGGCGCAACTGTTGGAAGTTGCCGAAAACTTCTGCCCCACTCATGCGAGCCCCCTGGCTTTTGCTGTTGCATCTCTCGCGTTCATCTCTCCTTCACGCGAGCTCTGCTCTGACCGGCCCTTACCCGCCGCAACGGGGCGCGCGCCTCCGCTTTTCTCCTGATCACCGCTAATCCGGACGTGTGCAAAGACGCCCGCCCATCTTAGCGGTCCATCTATTCTTCCCCTTTTTTCTTATTAATGGTAGCCACGGGTTGGCGTTTTTTCCAACCGTGGGTGGGGTTAAAAGACTCTGTGTGACAACTCGGAGATGCAGCCTAGAATCAACAACTTACAGGCAGGGCAATCCTTGTAAGTTCTTGATTCTTCGTCGGCGGTCTTAGTTTGTCACCCACACCTCTAAAAGGCACCCGGTCAGAAAAGCGCTGACCGTGCCTACCGTTTGCGATCAGAGAGCAAGTAGCGCAGACCTCCCGCTTCCGGGGTCTGCGGTTTCTCCTGACGTACCGGGGCTCACGAGCGGACCACAAAACCAGAGGTCCGCGCTCTCACCTAGGAGCGGCTTACGATGGTGGAAAAAAGAAAACGAATCGTCATTCTGGGGTGTGTGCGCCTTTGCCTGGTTGCGGCTGGGTGCTCGCACCGGGCTCGAAAGCAGCATGCGACCCATTCACCCTCAGTGGTTGAGGACGCCCCGGATGGAGATGTGATTCGAACCGCGCGGCCAGATATGTTTCCCTTGGTTAGGGCCACGGAGCGGAAGTTGCCCAACGTGCTGACCGTTCCGGGCGTGGTGGCGCCGGATATCAATCTCACAGTCCACGTTTATTCCCTCGCCGGAGGGCGAGTGATGGAGGTTCGAACCGAGCTTGGTGATTTCGTTCACCAAGGGCAAACACTCATTGTGATTCACAGCCCGGACGTTGCTACGGCAGTTGACAGTTATCTCAAGGCCAAGTCCAGCGAGCAACTCGCCCACGCCGGCTTGAAACGGGCTCAAACGCTTTATGCCCACGGTGCGCTCGCACTGAAGGACCTGCAAGTGGCCGAGGACGACGAACAGAAAGCGCGTGTTGATCTCGAGACCGCCGTGGAGCAGATCCACATTCTCGGCGGCAACCCCGAGCAGCTTTCTCCTCTGATTCAGGTGAAGGCACCGATTTCAGGCACCATCATTGAGCAAAACAGCACCCAGGGCGAGGCTGTAAAGTCGGTCGATAATTCGCCATCGCTTTTTACCATCGCCGATCTCGCGCGCGTCTGGATTCTCTCAAACGTTTATGAAAACGATCTTTCCAAAGTCGAGTTGGGGACACAGCCGAAGTCCGGTTCAATGCTTACCCGGAGATGATTCTTCGTGGTCAGGTGGATAACATCTCACGCATCCTCGACCCAGCCACCCGCACCGTTGCCGTCCGCGTCGTCATGAGCAATCCTCGGGGTTTGCTCCGTCCCGGCATGTACGCCACGGTAAAGATCATTTCACATGCTCGCCGCGAGCAGATGTTGGTTCCGGAGTCCGCGCTTTTCCGCCTTCACGACAAGTATTGGGTGTTCGTGCCCGCCGGCGAAGATACATTCCGGCGCATCCCCGTAGAGGCCGGCCTTGGTCGCCCCCAGTGGCGACCAGGAGATTACGGGGCTCGAGCGCGGCCAGGAAGTCGTAGTGAATTCCTTGCAGTTTGCCAGCACGGTGGAAGGGCAGAACTGGCGGCATGGTTCGACGGCTTGTCGATTTCGCGCTCCGTGAAAAGGTGTTGGTCCTCGCTATTGGCGTGCTTCTGCTTTTCTGGGGCGTCATCTCCTTCCATCGTCTTCCGATTGAAGCCTATCCGGATGTTGCCGCGCCGTGGGTGCAGGTGACCACTCAGTGGCCCGGCCACGCGGCGGAAGAAGTGGAGCAGCAAGTCACGGTACCGATCGAAATCCAGATGAACGGGATTGGCCACATGGTGGATATGCGCTCGCGCTCGCTCTTCGGCCTTTCCGACGTCACGATGATTTTTGATGATAGCTCGAATGACCTGATGAACCGCGAGCAGGTGCTGGAGCGCCTCTCGATGGTAACGCTGCCCGCCGGCGTCCAGCCGCAGCTCGGACCGGACTACAGCCCGGTGGGCCAGATTTATTGGTATACGCTTCAAAGCACCAATCCCCATTACGATCTCATGCAACTCAAGGCGCTCGAAGACTGGGTACTGGAGCGGCAATTTAAATCGGTACCCGGCGTGGTGGACGTTTCAAGTTTTGGCGGCCTTACCCGCGAATACCAGGTGCTGGTGGACCCCAACAAACTCATTGATTACGGCCTTTCGCTGGCCCAGGTGGAACAGGCATTGGCAGCCAACAACACCAATGCCGGAGGCAGCTTCATCCAGCACGGCCAGCAGGCCTTTGACGTTCGCGTCGTGGGAATTGATGCAGAATACCGGCGATATTGGCGACACCATCCTCAAGGAAGAGAACGGTACCCCAGTCCATGTGCGGGACGTGGCTGAGGTTGTTTAAGGGCATAAAATCCGGCTGGGCCGGATCGGCAAAACGGTGCGGGAGCCGAGCGGACGGATTGTTGATGATGATGACGTGGTGGAAGGAATCGTGCTGCTGCGCAAGGGCGCGCCCGTAGATTCAACGCTGCGCGGCATCGAAGCCAAGGTGAAGTGGCTGAACAGCCGGTTTTTGCCGGCGGGGGTGAAAATCGTCCCTTACCTCGACCGTAGCAATCTGATCCATTACACCACCGACACGGTCCTTCGCAACCTCACAGATGGCTTCATTCTGGTAACCATCATCCTCTTTTTCTTTCTCGGCACCATGGGACAGCCCAATATTAACCTTATTGTGGACCGCTCGAAGGCGGACCGTTACGGCATCAACGTGAGCGACATTCAGGATGCGATTGAAACCGCCGTTGGCGGCATAGCCGTCAGCGAGGTGTTGCGTGGTGAAGAGCGGTTTGACTTGGTGGTGCGCTACCAGCAGCCTTACCGGAATTCCATCCAGGCGAGGTCAAGCGGCATTTTGTGTGTAAACGGAAGCCCATTGAGAGAGGGGATGAAAGCTCCAGCGATACTCCATCGTCTGGGCCACGTAAGCCAGGCAGCGATAGGTTGAGATTTCACCGCCTGTCACTTCCATGGCTT
>JBOGJS010000143.1:0-9408 GCA_050745365.1 Terriglobia bacterium | reverse complement strand
GGGGAGAAGGTGCCCGACCCTTCGGCTTTGCTCAGGGTAAACTCCGGAGGGCGGATGAGGGGTCGTTTTTCATAGGTAGCCACGACACGGCTTTTGTGTCGCGGGCCCGTGGACGATTGTTTCAGTTCACGAACCCGGAACCGTCCTAGGCTACGAATACACACGGGCTAGGGTTTTAAGTCTTCAGGCACATTGCTCAGCTTGCCGAGCATTTGGTAGAGACGAATGATCCCGTGGTCTAGCATCCGGTCTCCTGCCCCGACCTCGAGCCAAGTGGCCGGATCGGCGGCTCCATATCCGCCCCAACTCGCGGCCTCGATGGTTGGCAGATAGCCGTAGTAGCCATTCGCGTAGCCCATTAATAAACAGTCCCGGACAGGACAACGATCCCGAAAGCTCTTTTGGTAATTGACAAACGGCTCGCCCGGCATCGCAAGGATTGCAATTCGTTTGTTGATCAAAACCGTGGTTACCGCCGCGTGGATCGCCGATGGAACCGTTGTGGTTTGAACCCCAGCACGCTTCAGCCCCACCATCATTGCCTGCCATTTCTGCGGATTCCAGCGCACGTGAAACGCCATGGTGTCCTCGGCGAACTGGATGCTCGGATCAGGTACTGAACGGGTGGGAATGTTCTGGGCGATTCGCACTACTTCCCGGCCTATTCTCCGTCCGGTCCAGTCGCGGTCCCGAATGGGATCCTGCTGCAGCCGCGTAACCGCATAGTAAGGATTGATATCGCCGTCTCCGCCTTGCACGAAAAAAACCACCGGCTGGCCTCCGAAGGCCTGCTTCACCATGTGGTCCATTACCCCCGGCCAATCCGCAGAGTACTTGAGGTTATCCGATCCCAGGATCACCGGATGACAAGCATAATTCACCAGAATGGCCAGCGGGGTTCCGTCCAGCGTATCAACGCGCAGCACGGCCACCGTCGGATCAACCGGAGAGGTGGGGATTCTCGTCGGATCACGCTCGAACCAGCTCACGGTGCCATCGGGGTTGCGGCGAAGCCGGTTGTGGCCGATATAGGCGACTCCGTAGCCCGTGCCCAGCTTCGCGTCCACTAAGTGGCTGCTCGCCTCATGCACCGCTTCGGCGATTTTCTCGAGGTCGTCCGTCTCCCAGGCCGGCGTGCCACCTGGGTACGCATCGCGAATGTAAGGTCCGGAGTGGGTATGGATCGCGGCGGTCAGCAGATAATCTACGTCGTTCTGCGTGGCTGCTTTTAGTTTCGCGAGCGATGCCGGCCCAAAATCGCGGCCCAGATCAAGCATGACGATGCCCAGCCGCTTTCCCCCGGCTTCGAGCACTAATACCCGTGCGTAGAGCGGATCCCATTCTCCAATCGAAGGACTTGTCCGGTTCGCAAAACCAAACATCCGCAGGCCCACCGGCGGCGTGATGTCCACCCGTGCCACACCCGCCTTAAGGCCTTGAGCATCGAGCGAAGCAGGCAGCAGGCAAAGGAGGAAGCAGGTAAGGCAGAGCAAGGCCGGGTTAAAAGGCAACTTTCTACTTGCTCCACCCCCGCGTTTTTGGTTATCCGTTCGCATCGAATTGTTTCTCCACAACTTCTCAGTGGGTTTCGGGTACATCGTGCAAGCGGCCAAGCCATTCATAAACCCGAATCACCGCCTGCCGCAGCATTTGCTCGCCTGCGCCGACCTCGACGTAGGTATCCGAGTCTCCCGCGCCATAGCCTCCCTCGGAAGCAGCATGAATCGTCGGGAAGTAATCGAAATAGCCATTGGTGTATCCCAGAAAGAAGGCATCATGCGCCGGACAAAGCTTATGCCAGTCAATCTGAAAATCAACAAAAGGCTCTCCGGGCATACCCACAAACGCGATTCGCCTATTGATGAGGAGCGTGGTCACGTGCAACTGTAAGCGATCGGGCGGAGGATTCGCGCCAAACAAATCCGCATGGTCTTCGAAGATTTTGGGGCCGTATTTAGCGATGAGAGCGGCGCGAAACCGTTCCGGGTTCCAGCGCGAGCGAAACGTCATCACGTCGTCTGCAAAGTCGATGCTCGGCGTCGAGTCCGCCTGGGTATGGATGGCGTTCGCGACGCGCGCTGCTTCCTGCCCCAACTGCTCGCCGGTCCAGTCCATCTTCTGAATGGCATTCTGGTTAAGCGGCGTGGTGGCGTAGTAAGGATTGATGTCCCCTGCCGCGCCTTGAAGGAAAAAACAAATCGGCCCGCCCGCGAAGGCCTTTTCAACCGTTTTGATCATCACACCCGGGAAGTCCGCGGAGTATCGCAAGTTATCCGGGCCAAGCACCACCGGATGGCAGGCGTAACCCACCAGGATGGCGAGCGGTTTGCCATTCGTCCGGTCCACGCGCAGAACGGAAACCGTGGGGTCCAGAGGTTCGGTGGGCGTTTTGTTGGGGTCCGACCAAAGCATGGTGACGCTGCCGTTAGCGTTCACTTGCCGGCGGTTGTAGCCGATGTAGAGTCTTCTTCGGCTGTAGCCCGTCCCCAGCCGCGCAGCCACCAGGTGATGGCAAGCCTTGCCGATGGCGCTCTCGATCTTCTGGAGGTCCGCCGTCTCCCACGCAGGCACTTGGCCCCCTGGATAGGCATCGAGAATGTTGGGTCCGGAATGAGTGTGTGATGCGGTGACGATGAGATCGGAAATCCCGTCCCGGCTGCTTACTGCTTGCCGTAGCTCGTCTAACAATGGCTGAGAAAACGTGCGGCCAAGATCAAGCGTCACCAGCGCCAGTCGCTGCTTACCCACTTCCAAAACCAGAACCCGGGCATAAAGCGGATCGAGCGTTCCGGTGGAGAGCTGATTGTTCTTAATCCGCTGGAAAAAGCCATACATCGCGAGACCCGGCGGCGGGGTAATATCCACTTGGGCCACGCCGGCACGAAGTCCGGCGCCGAGGAGGGGTATGCCCACAAGCATCAACAGGAGAGCCCCGGCCACTCTGAACTTCAGCGCACCCGTCATGCGGGTCCGCCAGGTAGCGCTTTTTGTATTTAAAATGAACCCGCTCATCCCGCGCAAAGCGATCTCCCTCTGCTGGTTATCTGCTCGGTCCAAGAAAGCTAAAGAAGCCGAGCATATTTCAAGACTGAACTAACACGCCGCGATTGGAGGATTATTTCTATTCTACTTACTTCGAGCTTGTCAAGCAGTTTTCACCAGAGATGTAACGCCGCCTCTGGAGGCTTCTACATTTTTAGGCCCGAAGGGCCGCCAGAGAGTAGCCCACGGCGTCAGCCGTGGGAAACGGGGAGCCACGAAATCCCGAAGCCCCGGAGGGGCGACAGAACCTGTTCCGGTTTGTATCGCTCATCACACAAAATTCCATTTCGTTTCAGGACCACGATGAATTTCTCTTGAAACGAAATCTTACGATGATGCTGCTTCTGATTGCGTATGCGCCATTGTCTACCGCCCCTCCCCGGGGCTTGGGACGTTCTATACCGTTTCCTGTCCCACGGCTCACGCCGTGGGCTACTCTCTTGCGCCCGCCGGCTGGCGGGCCGCCCGGCGATTATCGGCTGCCGGTGCTGGGGTGCGCTAGGACGTTCGAGCGCGGTTTCTGTCGGGCGGCTCTTAAGCCGCAGGACGGCCCGTCGGGCCTTCGCCGCTCCGAACGCCTCAGGCGACAGAACGTCGGTACTTGAGATTGCGACATAAAGCCCGCCACTACTTACCTGAAACTGAGGCGTTACTACCGCTCGAAAAAAATGCTTGACAATACGCAGCATCATGCTACAACCTTCGAAACTTTCTGGATAATCAGCTCAACGAGGAGGGGCTTTATGGAACATATTCGAATAGGCACAGAAGTATCAAAACGCAGGCTTGCGGGCGGCTCGACTTCTTGCGGTGCGAGGTGTAGCTCAGCGTTTAAATGGCTGGTGTTCGAGATAAAGCCATGCTTGCTGCTGGCCGCGCTGCTCATGCTCGTTCCTACTCTCGTTCTTGGTGTAGTGACGGGAAGCATTTCGGGGACGGTGCGAGACGCGAGCGGAGCGGTTGTTCCCGGCGTAACCGTAACAGCGCGGAACGTGGAGACGGGCGTCAGCCAGAAGATCCTTACGGATGCTGCCGGGTTCTACAATTTCCCGGCGCTACCGATTGGGCATTACGACGTTTTATTCCAGAAGAGCGGCTTTAAGAAATATGAAGAAAGCGGCGCCGTAATCAACGTGAACACCTTCCTGCGGATTGACGCGCTCTTGCAGGTGGGAACCGTGACGTCTACGGTCACCGTGCAGGGAACGCCTGTTGCGGTGAATACCCGCAACGCTCAATTAGGCGAAGTGATTGAAGGATCACAGATCGTGAATTTGCCACTCAATGGCCGCGCCTATACCGATCTTCTGGCCCTTCAGCCGGGCGTCGTCCCGATCAATGTGACAATGTACGGCAATATATCACCGTCGGCCAACCTCGATAATGGCGAGTTGACCATGAACGGGCAGCGGGACGTCGAAAACGGTTTCATGTTGAATGGAGCGAATGCCGAGGAGGATTTTTTTGGCGGCACGGTCGTGGTCCCAAACCTCGATTCGATCGCCGAATTCCGCATCATCACCAGCAATGCCGGCGCTGAATATGGCAATTATAGTGGCGGGCAAGTGAACGTCGTCACCAAGTCCGGAACCAATCAGTTTCACGGCGATGCTTTCGATTTCCTGCGCAATTCATCGATGGATTCCCGGAACTTTTTCTCGCCCAGCATTGGCACCTTGCGCCAAAACATGTTTGGCGGTACTTTTGGCGGCCCCATCGTCCATGACAAGGCGTTTTTCTTCGTCGATTACCAGGGGACGCGTAACGATATTGGGGTGGATACTGGACTGATCGCTGTTCCATCGCAGGCTGACCGGAACGGGGACTTCTCGGATGAGGCAAGCTCGTTTTATACCGTTACGCCGACCGGGACGATAGTTCCTAACGTGGTCAGCAGCCCGTACTTCGCTAACATTCTTGGCAGCAAACTCGGATACCCGGTTGCGGCCGGCGAGGCCTACTACACGCCGGGCTGCACGAGCTCAGCGAGCTGTGTGTTTCCGAACGCCGTCATCCCGCAGAGGGCCTGGTCGCCGGTGAGCCCGCACGTCATCTCGCTGATTCCTCTTCCGAATGCTGGTGCCTACTTCTCCACCTCCGCCAATCCGCAGACTCTGCAGGATGATAAAGGCGGCATCCGCGTGGATGGCAAGAGCAGATTCGGCATGCTTTCGGCTTACTATCATGACGACCCGTGGGTGCAGACGATTCCCTATGCCAGCTATCCGGGCGGCGGCAGCACGGTGCCTGGTTTTCCGAGCATGTGTGAGGGGAAAGCTCAGATGCTCGTAGTAAGCGATATCAGCTCATTCGGCTCTACGGCGGTGAACCAGTTCACCTTCAGCTACTTTCGCAACAAAAACATCTCCGGATTCCAGGCTTCAGGGCCGACGCTCGCTTCGCTGGGCTTCGCTCTGCCGGATCAGGGAGGCCCCGAACAGCTTGGTGGCGCTCAATATCAAAATTGGCCTACATTCGCCTTCGAGAATTACGGATTAGGAGCAGGCAACACGATTGAACGCCTGTTTGACAATACCTATCAGTGGCAGGATGACTTCACAAAGATAGCTGGGACGCACACGGTGAAATTTGGTGCCGATTATCATCTGGACCAGGCTGACCAATCGCAGCCGAATAATGGAAGCATCCCTGCGTTTTGTTTCGATGGCAGTGAGACCGGAATTGATTTTGCGGACATGTTGATTGGCGCTCCGAGCGGCTTCGGCCAGGGCGCTCCCGCCGAGATCGAGCTGCGAAACTACTATATCGGCGTGTACGGAGAAGATAGTTGGCGGGTAACACCGAACCTCACCTTCAACTACGGGCTGCGATGGGACGTCACACCATGGCCGTCTGACTCCAGGAACAGGCTTCCGGACTTAATTGCCGGAGAGCAATCCCAAACCTTTCCGGGCGCTCCGAAAGGCTACGTTTTTCCAGGCGACCCTGGTGTTCCACGAGACCTCGCGTACCCGCGCTATAACGACCTCGGCCCGCGGTTAGGCGTGGCCTACGCGCCTCGCTTCTCAGGCGGCCCATTAGCGTGGCTCTTTGGCAGTGCGGGCAAGAGCAGCATTCGGGCAGGTTACGGACTCTACTACAACGGTATCCTGGGCCGGACGGGGCATGGTAGCTTCGCGTCTCCTCCCTATGGCCTGTTCTATTCCAGCCCAGCGCAGCCTTTGCTAGCTCAGCCTTTCATCGCTCGGGCATCCGGAGTGGTTCAACCGCAGCCGTTTCCTCTTCCCGCTCCTCCCACGAACGCTTCGCCCAGCAATCCGGACACAAGCATTAATTGGGCGCCGTACGTGCCGATCATCGGCGCGCGGTCGCCACTGACTGAAGAGAAGACCCCGTACGGAGAGCATCTGGACTTTTCTATCCAACGGCAGATCGAAGCGAACACTCTGCTGAGCCTCAGCTACGTGGGAAGCTTTGGTCACCATCTCATGGGCGATCTCGAGGCCAATACGGGCAATCCGGCGCTCTGCCTCGGTGTAAGCAAACCAGGCGAAGTGCTGCCCGGAACTCCCACCTGCGGGCCTTTTGGAGAAAACGGAGTCTATTACCCGATTACGGGTGGGGTTATTAATGGCACCCGCGCGCCCTTTGGCCCGAACTTTGGCAACCTCGCCTACTACGTTGACCGAGGGAACTCTGATTACAACGCGCTCGAAGTGACGCTTCACCATACGTCGGCGCGCTCGCAATTCCTGGTCAGCTACACGTTCAGCAAGGCGATGGATGATGGTTCCGGCTTCGGAGATCAGTATCTTCCTTCCAACATGGACCTTTTCTATAGCCTCTCGCGCTACGACATGACGCACAATTTTGTCGCCAGCTATACCTACGAGTTGCCGTTTGACAGATTGTTCCACACGAACGACCGGCTGACGCGAGGGTGGAAGGTTTCCGGCATCACCGAGTTCTCGACCGGAATCCCAATCCAGATTTCCGATCAGGGTGATGGGTCGTTGTTGGGCACTGGCGCCAGTCCTGAAAACGGGGGAACCGATGTGCCCGACTTCACCCCCGGGCCAATTCTCCAGGACACCAATCCGCGCGACCGGAAACTCTACTTCAATACTTCCCTCTTCAGCAAGGAACCGCTGGGAGAGCAGGGAACAGCAAGCCGGCGATTCTTTCATGGGCCCGGAATCAACAATTGGGACCTCGCGCTCTTCAAGGATGTCCGAATCACGGAATCAAAAACGCTGGAGCTTCGCGGCGAGTTCTTCAACGCGTTCAACCACGCGCAGTTCTACGGCAGGGTGTTTGCGCAAGGTAATTTCCTCTCCAGCCAATTTGGATATATCAACCACGCCGCCTCGCCCCGCATCGGCCAGGTGGCAATAAAATTTATGTTCTGAGTGGTCATTCCGGTACACGCAGAGTTTCTCCATAAACTACGGGCGCGCCTCGCTGTTCGCCATCGTCCCTCCCTACCTTCTCCCCAGGGGAGAAGGTGCCCGACCCTTCGGCTTCGCTCAGGGTAAACTCCGGAGGGCGGATGAGGGGTCGTTTTTGGCTCTTTCCGGGTGCCACAAGCCAGCGCAGAGCGGCAAAGCGGGTAGCCACGGCACCGCCTCGTGCCGTGGGCATTAGCTCGGCAGCAGGACTGACAGTGAACTGAAGCTCACCAAGGAGGAGTGTGTAATGTTCCGAAAGAGATTTAGACCCTTGTTGCTCGTCACGTGCGGCGGTTTGCTCATCGCCTTTGGAGCGCGGCACACGCCGGCAGCGGCCATTCATGAAGTAACCTTCACGCAATCGGTGGCGCCGATTTTCTACAAACACTGTGCAGCCTGCCACCATGAAGGCGGCATTGGTCCCATGCCGCTTGTCGCCTACGCGCAGGCCAAGCCCTTCAGTGCGCTCATCCGTGACCGGGTGGTGAAGGGCATCATGCCGCCCTGGTTTGCCAATGCGCCGCTGGGCGAGTTCTCGAATGACCCCAGGCTTACAGCGACGGAAATCCACACGATTGCGGCGTGGGTGGATGAAGGCTCTCCGGAAGGCAATCCGAAGGACTTACCCCCTCAGCCCAGGTTCAGCGGAAGCTGGTTCGGCAGCAGGCGCCCCGATGCCGTATTCTCCATGGCCGAGCCCTATACCGTTCCAGCTCATGGGCAGGGCGTATACGCATATTTCAAGATTCCAACCCACTTCAAGGAAGATAAGTGGGTGACGATGTTTCAAATCCTGCCGGGCAACCGCAGGGTTGTCCATCACGCCACACTGGGAATTACAGTTCCGGTGTTCCGTGCCAAGAGCAGGAAAAGCGGAAAGCCACACCAGGACCCCGACGCTAAATACATTTACGAGGCTGCAGGGTTGCATTACGTCCGCATGGATGCCCCGGTGGTTAATGATGGCTGCAGCACACGCTCGGGCGGCGAGTTCCCCGGGGAGAAGACCACCTGGGAAGATCAAGGCGGACCGGGAGACTTCGGGAACATCGGAGTCTATCTGCCTGGCCGGCCCGTAGAGCGCCTGCGTCCGGGGTACGCGCTGCGGATCCCGGCGGGCGCCGTGCTTCATCTGGGGATGCACTACATGCCGATGGGCAAACCTGAAACGGACCGGACCCGGATCGGCTTCTGGTTCACCGACGGACCCATCAAGGCGAAGGTCGAGCGGGTGGACATTCCGAACATGCTCTTCGAAATTCCGGCGGGAGACTCCGACCTTCGGCAGACCACCTGCTACACCTTCCCCGTAGCGGTCGATATCCTCTCATATACGATTCACATGCATTATAGGGGCAAGAGCGCCACCGTTTACGCAGTGTATCCAAACGGCAAGCGAGAAACACTGCTTTCCGTCCCGCACTACAACTTTGACTGGCAGCTTAAGTATATTCTCAGCCACCCCAAGCCGATCCCAAAGGGAACGGTAATTAAGACGGTCTACCACGATGATAATTCGCGCGCCAATCCTCTGAATCCTGATCCTACGAAAACGATCCGTTGGGGCGAGCCCAGCGACAGCGAAATGACGGAAACCATTATGGAGTTTATTGTAGCGACCAAGAAGGCCCCCGCACTCTCCGCGCGCCGGTAAGGCCGGTGTTAGTTATTTATGAGGTTGCTGAAAAACGTCGGAAACTGCCATCCTGAGCGCCCACAGCCTTTTGGCTGCCAATCCTGAACATAACATGCGGCGCGGGGGCGCGGTGAGCGACCTCCTGAATGCAAGTGGGTTATCGCTATTTTGACGGTCGCGGTCGCCGCCACATGTCACGCGGAGCTCCGAAGGAGCGGCCCAGTGCTGAGTTGCAAAGATAGGCGCAATAACTAGCGCGCATCACACGCGTGCTCCGATTCGAAAATTTCGATCAAGACCCCTCATCCAGGTCGCGGAGTT
>JBOGJS010000142.1:0-1914 GCA_050745365.1 Terriglobia bacterium | reverse complement strand
CAGTTTAATTTTCCATTTAATCCCTGAAGAGTCGCGGACCACGAATTTCGGGTTTGAGCCCTTTAAGTCCTCCTTCACAAACGTAAAAGTGTTCGGTGGAGCATGCCGCATGCCGCCTGCCGCCGGGCCCATAGAAAAGGTTACGGGACGCGATGTTCCCCGGATTGCGCCAAAGGACCGCGTTGGGTTCCGATGCTGGAACTGCGCGTCTTTTTTCCTTTGTCTTGTGGGCGGCTCTGGGAGCAGCAAGTGCGGGTGAGACAAGGAGCACGACCAGCAGAAGCAGTAACCAGGGAGCCCACAGTCTGCTTGGAAGAACGCGTCCGAGATCCCTCACCCACCGCTTCACGGGCATCACTCTATGATAATGCCGCTAAGCCCTATCGGGTGGTGCCGTATCGCGCTAAACCTGTAATGATTGCTTCGATGCAGCACTGCCTGAGTCAGGTTACTATAATTATGGGGTCGGTGCTCCAGCGCAAGTGCATCTTCCGCGCGCAACAACAGGTAAGGTCGAAAAAGAGCATGAAACTCCTGATACAACCTGCTGACGGTGTAGCCCCGGTTGTCCATGGGATTAATGCCGCACGGCAACGCATTGACGTTGTGGTCTTCCGATTGGATCACCCCGAAGTCGAGCGGGCACTGGAAAACGCAGTGGCCCCTGGGGTAGCTGTGCGCGCGCTGATTGCATATACCAATCGTGGTGGAGAAGAGAATCTCCGCAAGCTGGAAATGCGGCTTCTCGCGAGCGGCATCTCCGTCGCGCGAACGGATAATGTTCTTGTACGATATCACGGTAAGTTTTTGATCGTGGACGATCGCATCCTCTACCTCCTCGGTTTCAACTTCACGTACCAGGACATCAACCATAGCCGCAGCTTCGGGATCGTCACTAGGGATCACAAGCTGGTCCAGGAGGCCGCCAGGCTGTTTGAAGCCGACCTCACGCGCCATCCCTTTACGCCGCTCGTCGATCAATTCGTCGTGAGCCCGATCAACGCCAGACGGCGACTGGCTCGTTTCATCAAGAGCGCGAAAACCAGTTTGTTGATTTACGATCTAAGGCTCAGTGATGCCGAGATGCTGCGGTTGCTCCAGGACCGCGCGAAGGCAGGAGTGAGGATCCGGGCGATTGGAAGCGTTACCCGGCGACATGCAGGATTCGAGGTGCGCGCGCTGGCGCGGCTACGCCTTCATGTACGGGTCATGATCCGCGATCGAGTATCGGCCTTCATCGGAAGCCAGAGCCTTCGCGCACTCGAGCTGGACGCCCGCCGCGAAGTGGGCGTCGTATTCCGGAACGCGAGGGTCATCAGCAGTCTCACAAGGATTTTTGAGTCCGATTGGAGGTCCGGCATACCGGAGCACCAGCCCGCCAAGGGCACTAAAGGCGAACGGAGAGGAGGGGCGCTTTCGGCGCGCAAGACCGCAAAGCAGATAGCCGAAACGGTCGTCGAACAGCTTCCGCCGGTTTGTCCCGTCCTTCAAGATGCCGTTGAGACGGCGACGGGAAGACCGACAGACGCCGTGGTGGATTCGGCTGGGGTCGAAAAGACGATCAAAAAGGCTGTCGAAGGGGCGATCAGGGAGACGGTCCGCGAGGTCATCAAGGAGGCCACCGAGTAACTCCGCGGCTTTTGTTTATGCCCGAACGAAATGCCGCAGAGTTTCTGGGCAGCGAAACTCTGCGCTTGGCGTCGAATGCCATGCAGAGCGTCCACAGCCTTTGAGCTGCCAATCCTGAACACGACATGCGGCGCGGAGGCGCGGCTTGGCGACCTCCTGAATGCCAGCGGCTTATCGCTATTTTCGATCAAGACTCCTCATCCGGGTCGCGGAGTTTACCGTGAGCCCCTTCGCTCCGCTCAGGGCGATTCGATGAGGAGCGAATCGGCTCCCCACCTTCTCCCC
>JBOGJS010000141.1:0-16524 GCA_050745365.1 Terriglobia bacterium | reverse complement strand
GGGGAGAAGGTGGGGAGCCGATTCGCTCCTCTTCGAATCGCCCTGAGCGGAGCGAAGGGGCTCACGGTAAACTCCGCGACCCGGATGAGGGGTCTTGATCGAGGGCAGAGCCCTTCGGCAAGTCGGGGGGCGAAGCCGGTGAAGGAAGCTTAGAGTCCGTCATGCCCGCGCAAATAGAACAAATTCACCGCGGGCTTGCTCAAAAGGCAAAAATGCTTTTCTGATAGAATGAATGACGATGTCAACTTCACCGTTTATCCACCTCCATCTTCACACGGACTACAGCTTGCTGGATGGCGCCTGCGACATACCCAAGGTGATGGACCGCGCGGCCGAACTGAAGATGCCAGCGGTAGCGCTCACCGACCATGGCAACATGTTCGGCGCGGTGAAGTTCTATGAGGCCGCCACGAAGCGAGCTGTGAAGCCCATTATCGGATGCGAGGTGTATGTAGCGCCTTCCAATCGCTTCGATCGTTCGCCCGAAACTGACCGGCCGAATCATCTGGTATTGCTCTGCGAGAACGAGCACGGCTATCGCAACCTTGTGAAAATGGCCTCTCTGGCCTACACCGAAGGCTACTACTACAAGCCACGGATCGATAAGGACTTGCTGGCGCGGAATTCCGAGGGACTCATCGGCCTCTCGGCATGCCTGAAAGGCGAAGTGGCTTCTGCCCTAACCCGTGACCGCTACGAGACAGCCCGGCAGTCCGCGTACGACCTTCGTGACATTTTTGGTAAAGGTCGTTTCTATCTCGAAATTCAGGACCAAGGCGTTCCCGAGGAGCAGCGCATTAATCCAAACCTCGCCCGCCTCTCGCGGGAAACCGGCATTCCGCTCGTCGCGACGAACGACTGCCACTACATCCGCCAGGCGGATGCACGCGCCCAGGAAGTCCTGATGTGTATCCAGACGGGGAAGACACTGAGCGATCCGCAACGGATGAAGTTTGCGAGCGACCAGTTTTATTTTAAGACCTACGAGGAGATGCTGGAGATTTTCCACGAAATTCCCGAAGCGCTCACCCGCACGGCAGAAATCGCCGAGCGATGCAACCTGCATCTCGAAAAGAGCCAGCACGTCTTCCCTCGATTTGAGGTGCCCGACGGGGAGACGATTGACAGTTTCTTTGAGAGAGTCTCGCGTCTGGGGTTTGATGAGCGCCGCCGACAACTGGAAAGGCTGCGTGCTGAAGGCCGCCTTCGCCATCCCGTCGAGGCTTATGAGGAGCGGCTGAACCGCGAGATCGAACTGATTCGGCAAATGAAGTTCGCGGGTTACTTCCTCATCGTCTGGGACTTCATCCGTTTTGCGCGTGAGAAGTGCATCCCGGTTGGGCCGGGGCGCGGATCGGCTGCGGGCAGCCTGGTTTCCTACGCACTGCACATCACCGACATTGACCCGCTGCAGCACGACCTACTTTTTGAGCGCTTTCTAAATCCCGAGCGCGTCACCTTCCCCGACGTGGATATAGACTTTTGCATGAGGCGGCGCGGCGAAGTGATTAACTACGTCACGGAGAAATACGGCCGCGAAAACGTGAGCCAGATCATCACCTTCGGGACGATGGGTGCAAAGGCCGTGATTCGCGATGCAGCGCGCGTGATGGATATTCCCTTCGCTGAAGCCGACCGCATCGCCAAGCAGGTGCCCAACGTCTTGAACATCACCCTTGAAGAGGCCCTGGAGCAGTCGCCGGAGCTGCGCCAGATGCGGGAGAACGATCCGCGCGTGGCGGACCTCCTCGCGATTGGCATGAGCCTTGAAGGTCTGGCGCGGCACGCTTCGACGCATGCTGCCGGCGTGGTAATCTCGCCGCAGCCCCTCCAGGAAATCGTGCCGCTCCACAAGAGTGGCAAGGATGAAATCACTACCCAGTACGCCATGGACGATCTCGAAAAGATCGGCCTGCTGAAGATGGATTTTCTCGGGCTGACAACGTTGACCATCCTCGATGACGCCGTGAAGCTGATCGAAACTACACGCGGCGAGCGAGTGGACCTGGACGCTCTGCAACTGGACGATGTCGCAGCCTACGAAATGCTCGGCAAGGGCTTCACGGGCGGCATTTTCCAGTTTGAAAGCCGCGGAATGACGGAGATTCTGCGTCGGGTCAAGCCGAGCCGTCTCGCGGATTTGACAGCTCTCAATGCCCTTTACCGCCCGGGGCCCCTTCAGGGCGGCATGATCGATGATTTCATTGCTCGCAAAACGGGCAAGAAAAAAGTGGCTTACGATCTTCCGCAACTGAAAGACATTCTGGAAGAGACTTACGGCGTGATCGTCTACCAGGAACAGGTGATGCAGATCGCGGCCAGCGTAGCTGGTTTCAGCCTGGGAGAAGCGGACGTACTTCGCCGCGCGATGGGCAAGAAGAAGCACGAAGTGATGGTCGCGCAGCGCGAGAAGTTCTTAGCCGGCGCAAAGAAGAAGAACGTGCCAGAGAAAAAGGCGGAAAAGCTCTTTGAGCTGATGGAGCAATTCGCCGGCTACGGCTTCAACAAGTCGCATTCGGCGGCCTATGCCCTGGTGGCCTATCGAACCGCATATCTGAAAGCGCACTATCCCGTGGAATTCATGTCGGCGCTGCTGACGGCGGAAATTGGCAACCAGGAGAAGCTGACGCACTATCTCAACCAGTGCCGCGATATGGGAATCAGCATTCTTCCACCGGACGTGAATTCCAGCGACCACGCGTTTACTCCTGCCGGTTCAGGCATCCGCTTTGGCCTTACGGCCATCAAGAACGTGGGCGAGGCGGCCATTGAATCGGTTGTTCAGGCCCGCAAAAGACTTGGCCGCTTTGACCACCTGTTCCAGTTCTGTGAGAACGTGGACCTGCGGCTGCTGAATAAGCGCGTGATCGAAAGCCTCATCAAGGCAGGCGCGATGGATTTTCTGGGGGCAAGGAGGGCCCAAATGATGGCAGCGCTGGACCGTGCCATGGATCTGGGCCAAAAGCATCAGCGGCAGGAATCGGCAGGGCAGGGCGGACTTTTTGGCGCGTTTGAACAAGGCGATCCCCTGAAGAGCATCTCACTGCCGGACGTCCCTGAATGGACGGAGAGCGAGAAGCTGGCGGGAGAGAAGGAAATGCTGGGCTACTACATCACTGGCCATCCTTTGGAAAAGTACCGAGACGCGCTCGCTTCGCTTACCCGCTACGACAGCGTCTCGCTCGAGGATGTTGCGCAAGAGGCGACCGTCAGCCTGGGCGGGATCTTGACGATGGTCCGCATCCGGCCCAGCCGAAAGGGCGATTTGTGGGCGAGCGCCACCCTCGAAGACCTCCGGGGCACCATAGAGTTGCTCGTTTTTCCCCAAACGTTGCAGCAGTTTCAGAGCCTGCTCAAGCCGGACGCCGTCGTGCTGGTGCGCGGACGGCTTCGCCAGGAAGAGGGTGCCCAGCCGAAAATCGTGGTGAATGAAGTCCAGCCCATCGAGTCCGCAGCGGGCAAAGCGAACGCTGAGGTCCGGATCCGTTTGAATCTCGGCGAATCTCCGGAGAAACTGTTGGAGAGACTCGAAGGCATGTTGGGAGCCCACCCTGGGCAGAATCCTGTGACCTTCGAACTGACCCAACCCGGTGATTTCAGGGCGCGCTTAAGGGTGCGGCAACCGCCCGGAGTGAAAGCGGATGAGGCCCTGTTGGTTGAGTTGAGAGCGGTATGCGGGGCGGAAGCAGTTTCAATGGAACGGCCAAAACTACAGTGATGAGTTAAAAGAATGAGTCATTAGTTCATTGAGTCATTGATTCAATGAATCAATTCTCGTCAGTTTTAGCGCTTTTTGGAGAAGAAAGGCATGGGGGCCCAGCCCAAAATGCAGCGCAGCACCGAAGCGAAAGACATTGAGCGGCAGATTGCCGAGCTCGAAAAATTACCCGCTTCACCAGGCAGCCAGGAAGAAATTGAACGGCTGCGCGAACAGCAAGAATCCTTAGACAAGGGTCTCGAAAGCGACAGCGTCTGGCAGCGTGTTCTGCTGGCGCGCCATCCACAGCGGCCCTACACGCTGGATTACATTGAGATGCTTTTTACCGACTTCACCGAGATTCACGGAGACCGTCGCTTCGGTGATGACCGGGCGATCGTTAGCGGGTTCGCGCGGTTTGAAGGCCAGCCGGTAGCCCTGGTGGGACACCAGAAGGGTCGCGACACCAAGCAGAAGGTGGAACGCAACTTCGGCATGCCCAAGCCGGAGGGGTTCCGCAAAGCGTTACGAGTGATGCAGCTCGCGGCAAAGTTCAGAATTCCGGTGATTGCTATGGTTGACACGCCGGCCGCCTATCCGGGCATCGGCGCCGAAGAGCGCGGCCAGGCGGAAGCCATTGCGCGCAACCTGAAGGAAATCCCGAAGCTTGCGGTGCCGATCGTCGTGGTCATCCACGGAGAGGGCGGAAGCGGCGGCGCGTTGGCAATTGCGATTGGTGACAAAGTGATTATGTTGCGAAACGCCATCTACTCCGTCATTCCTCCGGAGAGCTGCTCTTCGATTCTGTGGCGCGACTGGAATCACAAAGAAGAGGCCGCGCGCATCCTCAAGCTCACCTCCGAAGACCTTCTCGGGTTCGGCATTATTGACGAAATCGCCCCGGAGCCTCCCGGCGCGGCCCATACCGCGCCCCGTGAAGCTGCCGAGATGTTGCGGCCATTGCTCCTCTCGAGCCTTAAAGAGCTCTCGTCGTATTCCGAGGAGGAGCTCATTGAGCGACGCCATCGCCGCCTGCGTGTGCTCGCCACGTTCGTGACGGGCAACTGACGGCGAGCCGGTCAGGGCTCTGGCACCGCAACCTGGCTTTCCGTTTCGGCGATTGTTTCGAGCTTCTTCAACGTAAGCCCTTCGTGGATGAGGAGCGCTACCCCAAGCGCCAGGCACGGCACCATCACGGTGGCCCACGATAGAATGGCTGCACTGGCCGCACCCGCGGCCGGAACCCTGAAGAACTCTTCAAGCGCCAGAAGCACCGCAACCTGGTAGCCACCCCCCACGCCCGGCAATTGCACCACAAGCCCTATGGCTGCGATGACCAGCGTCAATGCGGCTTCGAGCCAACTGAGAGCGGCGAGTCGCCCTCCCAGGCTGCGAAAGTCCAGCCAGAAAACGGTGACGTTGATCCCCCACAATATCGCCGTGCAAAGCAGACTTGCGCCAAAATCAAGCGGATTCTGGATCACTTCGAGGCCGGAAGCGAATGAACGGAGAAAACCTTCCAGATGCCCTCGGAAGCTTTCGGGAAATATGGACGCCCAGCGGACCGCCCGAGCGATAGCCTTCTCCGAATAAAACCGGAAGAGGACAAGAAGGATGATGAGCAAAGCGCAAAGAACCATGATTCCGGTAGCGGCGTGGCGCACGGCGTCGAGGAAATGCGCGGGGTGCGCTGAAAGGCTCGGGACGGAAACAAAATAGAGCGCGAAGGCGAGCAGCACGACGAGAGCGATGGTATCGTAAACCCGTTCAAGAAGCCACACGGCCAGTTGCGAAGTAAATGGCAAACGCTCTGCCCGCGCGATGTAGGCCGGCCGCACAATTTCGCCGGCCCGGCCGACCAGATAAATCGAGCTGAAACCTAGAATCTGGCCTTTGAAAAGAGTCCACAGCGAACAGTTCTTTACCGGGTCAGTGAAAAACTTCCAGCGCCATGCACGAATCAGGTAGGTCAAGAGGCTGGCGAGGATCGCCAAGGTGAGCAGTTTGGGGTCGACGTGAGCGAGGAGGAACCCAAGGCGATGCCACTGGAAATTTTTCCACTGCGGGTTATTCCTGAACTGATAAAGGATGAGGACCAGAATCGCCGTGCCGATCGCCCAGCCTAGCCAACGCCGTTGGGTTTTCTTCATGTCACTACAATGCATCCACCGCGATCACGTGACCATGCCCCTCAAAACCGGGTAGCGCCGGCCCAACACGGCGATCGAAGAAGAATATCGGGAAGCCCTCCGCTTCAGCGCGGGAACATGGCGCCCATGCGGCGGCTCCGTCCCTTGCCGGAAAGTGAGGCTCCAGAGTTGCCAGCGCTTCGAGAATCGGATAAATGATGCTCTCGGCCGGCGACATGGCGGTTTGGTGATTCGCGCTGATGAACTGAAGTAAAGACCGAGTCTCAAAAAAGCGCCAGGCAAGGCATGCACAGAACGAAATGGCCTTCTCAAACTGTTCCAACGTGAGCGCATCCGTAGCGCCGATGCGGGAATCAAAGAACAGTGTAACCCGATTTTCTTCCTCGCGCGTGAACTCGCGAATCTGCAGCTTCTGCGTTTTCGCCGTGGCTTTCCAGTCCACATGACGCGCCGAATCTCCCACTTGGTAATCCCGTAACGCAAAAAAATCGCCGCCGCGGCCTTTTTGCGCTATTTCTATTTCACCCTGGATCAGCGACGCAAGCTCCTGAAACTCGCGCCTGGGCTCTATCGAAGGCAGCACCAAGATTTCATAGCCGCCGGAGACAGCGCGCTTCCGCCGCAGAATGCCGAATGGGAATTTGGAGCTTACTTCAAAGCTCTCTTGTCCGTAAAGCCCGCGGCGCGGAAACCGCAAAGCTACATTCTCAGTCACAGCACTGCGGCGGGGGATATACGGAGCATAGACAGGCGTGGTCAGTATAGGAGGAAGCGGATATAACCCGTCCCGTGCTTTCCGCTTCGGAGAGAAAATCGTGACCGAATAGGTGGGAGAAAACGCTTTGAGATTCCGGAGAATCAGATGGGCGGAGACGGGTTGACGGGCAAAGATGTGGTCTGGAAGCTGAAGCTGAAGCTCAAGACCGCTCAGAATCGCTCGCGAAATGAGTCCCGACATCAAAAGTCCGCCCAGGAGAATCGCGAGAATCATGAAGAGAAGGTTATTGCCCGTGTTGAGAGCAGCAATCGCCAGGAGACCGACGAGAAGAAAATAAACCACGCCTTCTCGCGTTAACTCGTATTTGACGCTGAACGTCCGGACTTGGAGCCTGGAGCGGCGAAGGAGAGCGGGCGTCACCTTCACGGCGACCACGCCGGCGAGTAGCAGCGCGAGGCTCCCGAGAAGAGCCTCCAGGCGGAAGCGCCCGCTCTGCCGGACATAGGAAGCGTAGAAACTAAGGCACAGAGCAAGGGCAAGCGCCGCAAGTGCAACAGGGAAGACTCGCCGCCCGGAAACTCCTTCGGACTCGGCCGAAGTGAGAATGCTTGCGGAAGTAAGTCTCCTGTCACGGAAGTTCGGTAGCAAATTCGGGGCCTTCCAGCCTTAGCAGGTTTCTGAAAAACGTCGGAACCTGTCATCCTGAGGAGCCAGAAGCGACGTAGGATCTCTGTACTTGCTTACTTGCTTGATTCCAAATACCGGGACGCTTCGCTGCGCTCAGCATGACACAGATAAAGAGTTTTTCAGCATCCTGTTAGCTTAGATCGCCAGCCGCGAAGCGGCGCAACCCTCTGACGGGAGACTACAGCGGCACAGGAACTTCTTCCAGAATTTCCCTCAAAATCGCTTCTGCCTGTGATCCCTCGCGAACGGAGCGAGCATGTTTTGAGTTTACGACGCAGCGATGGGCAAGGACAGGGATTGCCAGGTTCTTAAAATCATCAGGGAGACAGTAGTGGCGGCCGTCAAGGTAAGCTGCAGCCTGGGCGGCGCGATAGAGAGAGACAGAGCCGCGCGGGCTCACGCCCAGACTCAAGCTTTCATGCTGGCGTGTCTTTTGAACCAGGGCCAGCGCATAATTCACCAACTCTTCATCCACTTGGACACGGCTTACGGCACGCTGTGCTTCCAGCACCTCTTCCAGGGTTATCACCGGCTCCATTCCAGGATCCGGAGTGGAAGCGTGATGCAGAATTTCTTTCTCGCTTTCCTCCGGAGGGTATCCAATTGCAAGCTTCATCAGGAAGCGGTCAAGCTGGGATTCGGGAAGGGGAAACGTGCCGTGGTGTTCCACCGGGTTCTGGGTTGCGATCACCATGAAAGGCTGCGGCAAGGGGTAGGTATGGTTGTTGGCTGTCACCTGCGTCTCGTTCATGGCTTCGAGCAGAGCGCTCTGGGTCTTCGGAGTGGTGCGGTTGATTTCGTCCGCAAGCACGATATTGGCGAAAACCGGCCCGGGATGGAACTCAAATTCCTGGGTCTGTGGGCTGAAAACGGTGACGCCGATAACGTCGGAAGGCAGCATGTCTGACGTAAACTGGATTCGCTGAAACGAACATCCCAGGGAGCACGCAAGAGAGCGTGCCAGCGTCGTCTTGCCGACGCCGGGAACATCTTCGATCAACAGATGGCCGCGAGCAAAGAGGGCAGCAAAAGCGAGGCGAATCACGTCGCTTTTGCCGCGGATCACTCTGCCGAGCGCGCCTTCGAGCCGGCTCAGCACGTCGTGGCTTACGGCGGGATGGGAGTCGAGTTTCATCTCTACCCGGATCGACGTGCTGGCTCCGGCTGAACTTGCTCTACAGGCTTCGACGTGAATGACTCCATGTTCCCGCCACCGGCTTCGCCGCGCCACTCACATCTGCTAGCCTGAAAGAAATTGACGGTGGTGTGTTGCTGGACCTGGGAAGTAAACTTTGATATTTTTAGGATGCTGGGCTGTTGCCCAGGCGGTCCTTTTTTTATCAAGGCGTGCTTCCGGAGCATCCACCGGGCGATTAACTCAGCGGTAGAGTGCTATCCTCACACGGTAGAAGTCACAGGTTCGAATCCTGTATCGCCCACCATGCCTCCCCCGCCTGCCTCCAAGAAGGTATATCGGCAGAATTAGGATAATCCATGCCTGAGCGGGACGCTTGTGGGGTGGGTCCACGGTACCTGAGCGCTGCGACTTGACGCATTTTTTTGTGCGAAACCTTGGAGAGGGTCGGAGCGCTGGGGCATGCTTAGCCTGTCCAAAATGTTATTCACGGACGCGCCCTTTGCGCCAGATCTCTTCTCAAAGCTGGCCTGCACGTTTTTGTTGACTTCTCATGGCGATGAGTGATAGAGAATAAGCCTGCCTCCGCACCCGACCAAGCAGAAAAATTTTGAGTGAAGACGACATCCGAGGTGGCTTATGAAAAAGATTTTCGTCATGGTGACAGTTTTTCTATTCGCGGCAGCGATTCTTGCTGATGCTCAAGCTGTCGGAACCATCGCAGGGACGGTAACCGACACTTCCGGGGCGGTTGTGCCATCCGCGAAGGTTGTGGTGACGGCGGAAGGCACGGGTGTCTCGACAACGGCTATCTCAAACGCTCGGGGCTATTACGTTCTGCCCTCGCTGCGACCTACGACCTACAATCTGAGCGTTCAAAAAAATGGTTTCCGAACCTACCTTCAGAAAGGAGTCATTCTGCTGGCGAACCAAAGCGCGACAGTAGACGTAACGTTGCAGGTAGGGCAGACAACCCAACAAGTCACCGTAACCGGCGCCCCGCCGCTGGTGGATACGACCACGCCGACTGTTGCGCAGGTGATTGGAGCACATCGAATGGTCGACCTTCCCCTGAATGGGCGAAACGCCGCGCAACTCACCTTGCTGGTCCCCGGCATCGAAGCCATTTCTTCTTCGAACCCTAGTGAAGTCGACGATCAAGGTATAACGAAAACCTTTCCCGAAGTTCAGCTCATTGCCGTCAACGGTACAGACGAAGGGAGCACCAGCTACTTTTTGGACGGCGCAAACAACGTGGATGAATATACGGACGTGAACGATCCCTTTCCATTCCCAGACGCGCTGCAGGAGTTCAGCGTCCAAACGAGCAACTACTCGGCTAAATTTGGGAACAACGCCGGCGGAGTGGTCAACATTGTGACCAAGTCAGGAACGAATCAGGTGCATGGCGACGCTTTTGAGTTCGTGCGCAACGCTGTTTTCAATGGGCGTAACTTCTTCGCTGCCGACCGCGATCAACTGAAGCGCAACCAGTTCGGGGGCACCATCGGAGGGCCGGTCGTCATACCCGGCGTTTATAACGGCCATGACAAGACGTTCTTTTTCTTCGGCTACCAGGGGACGCGGGTGACAAATGTGACGGGCGGCTCGAGCGCCTTTGTTCCCACGAGCGCTAACATTAATGGGGATTTTTCCGCCTTGCTCGACGCCACCAATCCTGATAATCCGCTGGGTAAGGCAATAACCGTTGTCAACCCGGCCACGGGACAGCCTTATCCTGGCAACATTATTCCCACGACGAGTTTTGATCCTGCTTCCGTGAATTTTCTGAAGTACCTGCCCCGCGCCAGCGGGAATGGGCAGGTGTTCTTTACCGAGCCGGGAATTGTCCAGAACTACAATGAGTTCATTGGACGCGTCGACCACCAAATCTCCAGCAAAGACCGGCTCACAGGGCGCTTCTTTTACGATCGTTTCAGCAACGCGCCGTTTTTTGAGCCATCGAATATCCTGACGTACAAGGATGGCTCGACGATTATTGCCCTCAACTCGATGATCCATGAGACGCACATCTTCAGGCCCAATCTGGTGAATGACCTGCACCTCACCTACCTCCGCACAGCTTCCTCGCGAGGTCCGGCCCCAGGCGAGCCAAGCGTCGCCGATCTCGGAGTAAAGAACATCTATCAGCCTCCGGGGATTTCGATGATTGAAAGCCTGAATGTGAAGGGCTTCTTCGACCCCAGCGCGGACGCCCCTGCTTTGTTTGCGCGGAACTCGTATAATGTGGCAGACGACGTCAGTTACATCTTGGGACGCAACACGATCGGTTTTGGCGGATCGTTCGATCGGAGCCAGGTCACTGACGACAACCACTATCGCGAACCCGGCGAATTCGAATTTACCGGAGATGTAACAAACTACGCTGTTGCCAGCTTCCTCCTGGGTTATCTTCGCCAATTCCAACAAGGGGCCGGAGAATTCAATGACACGCGGAACAACTTCTTGGGACTATACGTCGAGGACAACATTCACGCAACGCGGAGGCTCACACTGGACGCGGGTGTGCGCTGGGAGCCGGCGTGGCCATGGGAGGAGATAAGGGGACGGAGGATGCTCTTTGAACCCAATAATTATTATGCGGGCATCAAATCGAATCAGTTTCTGAATGCCCCGCCAGGACTACTCTATCCCGGTGATCCGGGAATGCCACCTCAAGGGATTCACGGGTCCTTGAACAACTGGGAGCCACGCCTCGGATTCGCTGACGACGTGTTTGGCAACGGCAGAACGAGCTTGCGCGGCGGCGTCGGAATGTTTTACGACACGCGAGCGATCAGTGAGAACACCAATCTGTTCGTCGATTCAGACCCTTGGAGCCCGCAGCTTTCGGTGGTCACACCGCAAGGACCGTTCAGCAACCCCTTGCTCGGCCTCGTCAATCCATTTCCCGCTGTCTTCCCGCCGCCGAAGGATGCCCTTTTCCCGGCGCCTGTATCGGTCATCACTTACGATCCGTCGCGATATCTCAAAGTTCCCTTGGTCTACCAATGGAACTTACAAATTGAACACCAATTCGCTCACGAGTTGATGCTGCGCGCCGCCTACGTCGGCTCGCACGGTTTCCACCTTCACGAGAATGTCGATCTCAACCCGGCGGTCTATATTCCGGGCAGCACACTCGGCACCGATCAGAGGCGGGTTTATCAAGGATATTCCGACATCATGATGGATGGCCAGGATGCCTGGTCCTCCTACAATTCTCTGCAACTTACGGCGCAGAAGCGCCTGGCGTCCGGCGGATTCCTCAGCAACATGAGTGTGCTGGCAAACTACACCTACTCCAAAAGCCTTGATGACGTGCCCTATGAAGGCTCGGGCGCGCTTTTCGGATGTCCCGGTTATGCATCGACAGTGCCTTGGGGAGCACCGGGCAGGCACCAGATGGATACCGGTCCGTCCTATTTTGATCGCACGCAGAACTTTATCGTTTCTTACGTCTGGAACTTACCAAGCCTCGAGCAGAGCAGCCGCGCGATTCGGAGCGTGTTTGGCGGCTGGCAGTTCACCGGCATTCTGACTCTTCAAACCGGCGATCCTCTTACCATTGTGGCGGGCGAAGACCTCTCCATGACCGGCCTGGAGCAGGATCGGGCGGTCCAGGTGGGTCCCGCGTTTGGGCCGGGCGCTTGTGGTACTTCGGCGCCGTGCGTTAACGACCTGAACCCGAACGCTTTTGTGCTTCCGGCTACCGGAACGTACGGCGATACCGGCAAAGGAAGCTTGTACGGGCCCGGATATTCTGACTGGGACATGGGCCTATTCAAGGATATCGCTTTAAAAAGTGAAAGATATCACCTTCAGTTGAGAGGGGAGTTTTTCAACACCTTCAATTGGGCGAATTTCCAAGATCCCATTAACGCCGTCAGCTCCGGCGGATTCGGCAGCATTACGAGCGCGAACGACCCCAGGATTATCCAACTGGCCGCTAAGTTCATTTTCTGACGGGCACGCTCAATGAGTTTTTCGGCGACCAGTTGAGGGGTAAATTGGCTTCAGGCGTTTAAAGGCTCGGTATGATTTCGCTCTGTGGGCGGAAAGCGGCGGCGCCGATAACGCCGGAGGGCTCACAGATCAAGCCCCCTCATCCGGGTCGCTACTCTCCCCACCTTCTCCCCGCGGGGCGGACCTGCGCAATGCGGACCTGCGCTGCCCTCATCCTGTCGCTACTCTCCCCACCTTCTCCCCAGGGGAGAAGGTGCCCGACGTAGGAGGGCGGATGAGGGGTATACCCCATCAGCAAGCGACGCAACACCCGCCTGAGCACCCTCACTCCCGCGCCGCATGCACGGCTTCTTTCTCGAACTTCATTTCGCCTTTTTTCAAGTCCGCATCCACGGTGAGCGTATCGCCCGGCGTCACTTCGCCATCGAGCATCCGGATGGCGAGCGGGTTCTGCACCAGGCGCTGGATGGCCCGCTTCAGCGGTCTCGCCCCAAACTGCGGGTCATAGCCCTCACGGAAGAGGAGTTCGCGCGCCTTGTCTGTCAGTTCGATGTGCACTTTGCGGTCGTCGAGCAATCCACGCAGATGGTTGAGCTGTAAATCGATGATTTTCTCGAGTTCGACCTTGCCCAGGGGATTAAAGATGACCGTTTCGTCGATGCGGTTCAAGAATTCGGGGCGGAAGTGCGCGAGCAGCTCTTCATGGATGTGCCGCTTCACGTCTTCAGTAATGACGGCAGCTTCGCCGTTTGCCTTTCCCTGTCGCCCCGCCGCCTCGTGGATGAAGTGCGAGGCGATATTCGAGGTCATGATGATCACGGTGTTCTTGAAGTCTACGGTCCGGCCTTTACCATCGGTCAAGCGGCCATCATCGAGAATCTGGAGGAAAATATTGAAGACGTCCGGATGCGCCTTCTCGATTTCGTCAAATAGCAGCACCGAATACGGCCGCCGCCGCACCGGCTCGGTAAGCTGGCCGCCTTCCTCGTAACCCACATAACCGGGTGGCGCACCGATCAGCCGCGCCACCGTGTGCTTCTCCATGTATTCCGACATGTCGATCCGGATCATGGCGCGCTCGTCATCAAACAGGAATTCGGCGAGCGCGCGAGCGAGCTCCGTCTTGCCCACGCCCGTCGGTCCGAGAAAGAGGAAGGAGCCAATAGGCCGGTGCGGATCGGAAAGCCCGGCGCGGCTGCGCCGCACGGCGTTGGCTACCATCTTCAACGCCTCGTCCTGCCCCACCACGCGCAAGCGCAGCCGGTCTTCCATCTTCACGAGCTTGACCATCTCGCCTTCAAGCATCTTTGATACCGGAATGCCTGTCCACTTGGAGACGACCTTGGCCACGTCCTCCTCGTCCACCTCTTCTTTCAACATTCGGCCGGTTTCTTGCATCTGCTCCAGCTTCTTGTTGGCTTCCGTCAGCCGCTTTTCGAGCGTCACCAGCTTTCCATAACGGATTTCCGCCGCCTTGTTCAGGTCGCCCTCGCGCGTCGAGCGCTGCTCTTCCACCTTCGCCTGCTCGATTTCGCTCTTCAACTGTCGGATGCCGGCAATGGCTTCCTTCTCCGCCTTCCACCGCAGCTTCAGCTCGTCCGCCTTCTCGCGCAGGCTGGAAATTTCGGGCTCAACCTTCTTCAGACGCTCGCGCGAGGCAGGGTCCTCTTCTTTTTTCAGTGCCTGGCGCTCGATTTCAAGCTGCGTAAGCTTCCGCTCGATCTGGTCAATCTCGGCCGGCATCGAGTCAATCTCAATGCGAAGGCCGGAACCTGCTTCGTCGATTAAATCGATGGCCTTATCGGGCAGGAAGCGGTCGGAAATATAGCGGTTTGAGAGCACCGCGGCCGCCACGATCGCCGAATCCTTGATGCGAACGCCGTGGTGCACTTCGTAGCGTTCCTTTAAGCCTCTGAGAATCGCAATGGTGTCCTCCACCGTTGGCTGGCCGACGTAAACCGGCTGGAAACGGCGTTCGAGCGCCGCGTCCTTTTCAATATGCTTCTTGTATTCGTTCAGCGTGGTGGCGCCAATGCAGCGCAGCTCGCCTCGCGCAAGCGCGGGCTTCAGCATGTTCGAAGCGTCCATCGAACCTTCCGCCGCGCCCGCGCCCACCAGCGTGTGCAGCTCGTCGATAAATAGAATCACCTGGCCGCTCGACTCTTCAATCTCTTTCAGCACCGCCTTCAGGCGATCCTCGAATTCGCCCCGGTACTTCGCGCCTGCCACCAGCGCTCCGAGGTCAAGCTGGATGATTCGCTTGGATTTGAGAGTTTCAGGAACGTCTCCGGCCACAATCCGCTGCGCGATGCCCTCGACGATCGCTGTCTTGCCCACGCCCGGCTCGCCAATCAGGACTGGGTTGTTTTTCGTTCGCCGGGAGAGCACCTGGATCACACGCCGGATTTCCTCATCACGGCCAATCACCGGGTCAAGCTTTCCCCGCCGCCCGAGCTCCGTCAGGTCGCGCGCAAAGCGCTCGAGCGCCTGGAATTTGCTCTCCGGATTCTGGTCGGTGATCCTCTGTGTTCCCCGAACGCTCACCAGGGCCTTTAGTACAGCATCATGGTTCACACCCAAGCGAGCCAGAATGCGCCCTGCAGGGTCGCTCCCGCCTTTCGTGAGGACTAGCAGCAGGTGCTCCGTGGAAACGTATTCGTCCTTCAGTTGGTCGGCCTGTTTGAAGGCTTCGTCAATCACTTGCTTCAGGGCGGGGGAGAAATATACTTCGGAGGCGCCGCCCACCTTAGGGAGCGATTCGAGATACTTTTCCGCCTCAGCAGTGACTGCGCCGGGAGCCACGCCAAGCCGCGTCAGAATGGCGGGAACAATGCCTTCCGGCTGCTCGGCGAGAGCCAGGAGCAGATGGCTCGGCTCCAACTGCGGGTTGCCGTGGCTGCTGGCCAGCTCCTGCGTCTCCTGGAGCGCCTCTTGCGCCTTTACAGTGAACTTGTCAAATCGTGTGGCCATTGATAACTCCTGAGCAACGACAAGAAGTTAGCCGCGCCCTCCGGGTTCGTCGGGACGCGGCTATTTTTAGCGTGCCAGTCGCTGATCTGGCCCTGCGGGTAGCCCGAGCAGCGGGAATCCCACGGCGGGACACCGGCTTTCGGGCGATACCGCAGAGCGGTTCTTGCGTGGCGACGGACGGAACTATTTCCTTACCGCCGCAGCCGCAGCCGCAGCCTGAGCGCTGGCGCCCACAGTGACCTTGATGGTCTTGGGTTTCGCCTCCTCACGCTTCGCCATGGTCAGCGTCAGGATACCGTCTTTGTAGTCAGCTCTGATGTCTTCTGTGTTGATCGTGTGCGGAAGAGAGAACGTGCGTATGAAAGTGCCGTAAGAACGCTCCACCCGACGGTAGTTCTCCTCTTTCACCTCCGTCTCCTGCTTTCGCTCGCCTTTCAGGTAAAGAGTGTTGTCTTCAACCCGAACCTCAAGCTCCTTTGGATCCACGCCTGGCAGTTCTGCCTTGAGCACCAGATCATGGTCCGTCTCGTAGATGTCTACGGGCGGCGCCCATGCCTTCGTGCCAAGTTGCTCACTGCCGAACATCGTTTCAAGCGTGTCGTTAAATAACCGGTTGAACCGGTCCGGCGTGGTCAGTAGATCACGAAAAGGTTCCCATCTTACAATCGCCATAGTCTTTTCTCCTTACAAAGTGTTTTTAATCTTCACGTATATTAGTAGATGCAGATCATATAATCTTAGTTGCATAATGTCATGTTTTCTCGGAGACAGGGTTGGAGACTTAGGCCTTAGCTTCCAGGAGCGACGAGGCTCAGCCCAAAGGGCTTTGAACGTGTGAATAAATTCGACTTTGCTGCGCAAAAAACGCCGCCTGTCATTCTGAGCATCGACAGCCATTGGGCTGCCAGTCCTGAGCATGACATGCGGCGGGGAGGCACGAAAAATTTCGATCAAGACCCCTCATCCGGGTCGCGGAGTTTACCGTGAGCCCCTTCGCTCCGCTCAGCGCGATTCGAAGAGGAGCGAATCGGCTCCCCACCTTCTCCCGAGGGGAGAAGGTGCCCGATGTAGGAGGGCGGATGAGGGGTCGTTTTTCTCACGCCGAGCACGGGCACGCCATGCAGAGGAGCCCTAAGGGACGAAGAATCCCTGTATTTGCTTGAGCTTACAAATACGGAGATCCTTCGCTGCCGCTCAGGAT
>JBOGJS010000140.1:0-16790 GCA_050745365.1 Terriglobia bacterium | reverse complement strand
CGTCGATGATCTGGACATGTCACCACCGCTGCCGCCGTTCCATGAAATCCAAGTTCTTGCGAAAAACAACAACCCGCAAGTCCGCGCGGCAATCGTTGCGTTCCGAAAGGCGGGGTTGGGCGTCTCGGTCGCGCGGGCCGCATTTTTCCCTTCCCTCACCCTGGATTTCGACTATGGGATTGAGGCGAATGCCTTCGCACTTGAAAGCGTCAATACGGATACGGCCGAACGCCGCGTCCGGCAGCCTAACCTGGGGTACTTCGCGACATATTCACTGGACCTCCCGGTCTTCGACTGGGGGACGCGCCTCAGTAAATTACGCCAGGCACGCGACGTGCGCAACCTCGCCAGCTTGAATCTCACTTATGCTCAGCGACGCCTCCTGAGCCAATTGTATTCATTCTATAACAGCGCTCAGGTGGCCCAGAAGCAGTTGCAGACCCTGCGCGACTCGGCGCGTCTGGCGGCCCGAAACCTACAGCTCGTCACCATGAGTTATAAAGCAGGTGAATCGACGGAACTTCAGGTTTTGGACGCCGAGAATTCTCTTAGCCTGGCTCGCAATGCTTACACGCTCGGCGAGGCGAAGTACCGCAACGCCTTAGCGACACTTCAAAGCTTGACGGGGAGCTTCTGATCGTGAGTCGCTGTCGTTTCTGGCGTCTCCGGGGCGCTACCCTTACCGGCTTAATTCTGGCCTGGACCGGTTGTGCAAGGAAGCCGGCTGCCCAGCCGCCGCCGGCGGTGGCCGTTAACGTCGAGACCGTCCAAAAGAAGAGCATTCAGCGTCTCGTGACCGCCGATGCGCTTCTGTACCCGCTCAATCAGGCGGTCATTGACCCAAAGATCAGCGCACCTATTCGCAAGTTCTACGTTCAGCGCGGCAGCCACGTGCACGCGGGCAAGTTGGTCGCGGTGCTCGAGAACAAGGACTTGGCCGCCGTCGTCGTCGAGAGCCAGGGCGCCTACGCGCAGGCGCAAGCCAATTACGCCACGAGCGTCAAGCTCAATTTACCCGCAGCGATCCAGAAAGCCCACCTCGACGTCCAGGCGACGCGGCAGGCCATGCAGGCTGATGAACTGGTATACCAGAGCCGGCTGAAACTGTACAAATCGGGAGCCATCTCCCGCAATCTGATGGACCAGTCGCACGTCACGTATATCACCGCACGGAACCAATTCCAGATTGCGCTCGCATACCTCAAAGGCCTGGGAGCCGTCGGCAAGACGCAGCAGCTTAAGCTGGCCGCGGGCGAGCTTACTGCAGCCAAAGGAAGATACCTGGCGGCGCAGGCACAATACAATTACTCGCTGATCCACAGCCCCATCACCGGCGTGGTCACCAGCCGGCCGCTCTACGAAGGGCAAATGGCTTCTGCCGGGACGCCGTTACTGACGGTGATGAATATCTCGCACGTGGTCGCGCGCGCGCACATTTCGCCGGATCAGGCTTCGCTCCTCGAAGTGGGTGATCCAGCCACGATCTCGCTCGGTGCAGGCGAAGGCGAGGTTCGAGGGAAGGTGAGCGTGGTGAGTCCGGCGCTCGATCCCAATAGCACCACGGTTCAGGTCTGGGTAGACGCTCCTAATCCTGACGGCCGTCTCAAGCCCGGCTCAACGGCTCAGGTGAACATGGTCGCTGAAACCTTCAAGAATGTGCTTGTGATTCCGGCTGCAGCCCTGCTCACCGCTTCCGATGGAACCACTTCGGTGATGGTGGTGGGCTCGGACAACATCGCCCAACAGACGACCGTCAAAGCCGGCATTCAGGCAGGGAACGAAGTGCAGATATTAAGCGGTCTTGAGCCCGGCGAGCGCATCGTTACCGAAGGTGCCTACGGACTGCCCGACGGCACGAAGGTTGAATATAGTGGCGATTGACAAGTGACGAGAGTGAAGTGGCGCAGCGCGACCACCGTTTTCGTAGCTGTCCTTTGGACTTCTGGCGCGCGAAAGCTCATGAGAATGTCTCTCGGACGAAATAAGCAGCCCGCGAAGCGGGCAAAACGGCGCAGCCCAGTGCGTCAGCCTCGGGCTATCCTGTATCGGCCTTTCAGGCCTTAGAGAAGGTCCATCTCGATGTCCCCTCCCGGAAAACGAGCGAGCGACGACAATCCCTCGTCGTACTGGTTTACCCGCGAATCCAGGCCGATCATCTTTATCATCATTGTGATGGCGGTGGTCGGCGCTTATCTGGCATTCACCATCCCGATTGCTGTGTTCCCGTCTACGAATTTCCCTCGCATCCACATCGGCGCGGACAATGGCGTAACTCCGATTGATCAGATGCAGGTAACGATCACACGCCCTATCGAGGAGGCCATCAGCGGCGTGATGGGCATCGAGGATGTGCAATCCATCACCAGCCGGGGATCGGCCGATATCAACCTCTTCTTTAGCTGGCGGGTTGATATGTTCAAGACCTTACAGCGCGTCAACGCCGCTATTGCGAGAATTCAACCCACGCTGCCATCTACGGCCAAGATCAACGCCCAACGGTTACAGTTTTCCAGCTTCCCGATCCTTGGCTACAGCCTCACTTCGCGCACCGTCCCGCAGACCGAGCTGTGGGAGCTGGCCACGTATGTGTTCAAGCCCCGACTCAACAGCTTGCCGGGAGTGGGAACGATCCTGATTCAGGGCACGAACGTACCGGAATTCCACATCACACCCGACCCAGCCCAGTTGCTGGTGACCCACGTTTCGATCTCGGATATTCTCAACGCCGTCTCGCGCTCTAACCTGATTCATTCCCCCGGTCTGTTCCCACGCAACCATCGATTGTTTCTGGGCCTCGTCAGTGGGCAGGGTCATACTTCAAGCCAAATCGGGAATATCTTTGTCAAGAATGATCCGAACGGCGTCCCCATTTACATCCGGGATGTCGCCACGGTTTCGCGCGGCATTGCGCCTAACTACACGATTGCGACGGCCAACGAGAAGCCGGCGGTCCTGATCAACATCAACCGCCAGATGAAAAGCAACACGATGCAAGTGGCGACGGAAGTGAAGGCGGAGATGCACAAGATTGAGCAGACGCTGCCGCCAGGCATCGAGGTGAGCAATTTTTACGATCAGTCGTGGATTGTGGGCCAATCCATTAAGAGCGTGCGGGATGCGATCGTGATCGGCATCATCCTGGCCTCGGCGGTCCTGGTTCTGTTTCTGCACGATTGGGGATCTTCATTCATTGCCGGCATGGTGATTCCCCTTACCATCCTGATCACGTTTATTGCCCTCAAGTTCGTAGGAGAGAGCTTCAACTTAATGTCGCTCGGAGGCCTGGCCGCAGCCGTGGGGCTTGTGATTGACGATGCGATTGTGGTGGTGGAAAACGTCGTCTTGCACCGCGAGGCCGGCGAAGGGAGATTCGAGGCGGTCGCTCTGACGCTTCGAGAATTGACGACAGCCCTAATCGGCTCGACGCTCACTCCGATCGTGGTGTTTGTTCCACTGATCGCGATCACGGGACTGGACGGCGTCTTTTTCCGATCGTTGGCGCTCACAATCAGCGTGGCTCTGTTTGTATCGCTGACTCTGGCTTTGACCTGGACCCCGAACCTCTGCTGCTATCTGCTCCACCCGAAGCGGAACTCGCCCGTCGGGCCACTGGCCGTCGGCGAAGATGATCCTCCCCCGAGTAGCATGGAAGCGCCCGACAGAGTCGAAGTGCGGCGGCTCATGGCGGTTGAGGAACACCTGATGGGCGCCACGGTTGGTCGCGCCATCCGCTTTTACGACCGCTGGTTTCGCCGCGCCTTGAGATGGCCGCTGTGGCTTCCGATCCTCGCCGTGGTTCTTATTGCGGTCGCGTTTTTCTGTTACCGACGCATCGGCTCCGACCTCCTGCCCAAGATGGACGAGGGTAGCTTTATCCTGGATTACGTTACTCCGCCCGGCAGCTCGCTCCAGGAAACGAACAGAATGATTACCCGTATCCTGAAGATCGTCCATTCTGAGCCCGATGTCACTGGCACTTCCCGCCGCACAGGCCTGCAACTGGGCCTTTCGGCTGTCACCGAAGCCAACACAGGCGATATCTCAATCGAGCTCAAGCGGCATCGTCACCGCAGCATCTTCGCCACCATCGACGAGGTGCGCCAAAAAGTCGCCCAGCAGGTGCCGGCTGCGGAGATCGATTTCACCCAGAAGCTCCAGGACATGATCGGCGACCTGACGAACTCGCCCTTTCCGATCGATATCATGATGTTTTCGCCCAATGCGAAGCTGCTCGATTCCTGGGCACCCAAGGTTGCGGACGCCATCAGCAACATTCAGGTGAACGGCAAATCTCCGGTGGTGGATGTGGACAATGGGATTGACTCGACCACGAGCGGTCCCGCCATTATGTTCCGCGTGAGCAATGCGATGTCCTCTCATGCCGGCTTTTCGCCCGAAGATGTGGCCCGGCAGGCGCAGACCATGCTGGATGGCGTGACGGCTGCTGAACCCGTGGTAGTGAATGATCGGCCTTACACCCTGCGCATCCGCTATCCGGAAACGGTCCGCTCTTCGCTCGCGGCGATGAATAACACCATGCTGATCAGCCCCACCGGACAGACAGGTAACCTTGGGTCGCTGGCTTCGCTTCGAGAGCTCCCCGGGCAGACCGAAATCCTACAAGACAATCAGCAGCGCTATGTCGCCGTCACCGCGCGCCTGGAGGGCCTGGATCTGGGGCACGGGATTGCCGCCGTAAAGCAGACGCTGAGTAATCTCCATCTTCCTTCTTCCATTCGCGTCGAGTACGGAGGTCTCTATAAGACGCAGCAGAAGTCGTTCCACAATCTCACTTTGGTCCTTCTGCTGGCGATGGTATTTGTCTTTCTGGTGCTCTGCTTTGAGTTCAAGAATTTCGCTGCTCCCGTTTCCGTGCTCATCTCCGCGCTTCTTTGTACCTCGGGCGCTTTGTTCGCGCTCTTTATCACCGGAACCACGCTCAACTTGTCGTCGTTTATGGGTATCATCATGGTGATCGGCCTAGTTGCCAAAAATGGCATTTTGCTGCTGGATGCGGACGACAAATATCGCGCGGTTGGGTTTCCTGCGATCGAGGCGATTATTCAAGCCGGGAGACGGCGATTGCGCCCGATCTTCATGACTGCGATGGCGGCCATCGTGGGAATGCTGCCCCTGGCGCTGGGAATCGGCGCGGGCTCCGCGATGTTGCAACCGCTGGCCATTGCAGTGATCGGCGGCCTGGTTATCGCGTGCATCCTGTCGCTTTTTGTGACACCGTCCATCTACTATTTCCTGACGCGGTCACGCGCCGGCGTCAGCAGCCGACAGTACGCGGCCACCCGCCAGTAAGATACAAAACCTGGCCACCAGACAGGACGGCGGAAATCCGCTTTATAGGGTTGCCGTTTCGCGGTACTCGCCGAAGCTCGCGCGGAGCACGTCGGAAATCTCTCCGACGGTGGCATAAGCTTTAACAGCACTGAGAATCAGAGGCATCAGATTGCCGCCCGTGCGGGCGGCAGCCTCCACCTCGCGCAGCGAAGCTGCCACTCGTGACTGATCGCGCCGGGCGCGAAGCCTGCGCAGGCGCTCTATTTGCGCCGTTTCAACCTGCGGGTCAATGTGGAGAATGGGGAGAGGAAGGTCTTTATCGGAAGTATAGCGGTTGATGCTCACCACGACGCGCCGGCCACTTTCAATGGCTTTTTGATCTTCGTAAGCGGATTGCTGAATTTCGCGCTGGATGAACCCGCTTTCGATTGCGCGAAGGACGCCACCCATCCCGTCAATCCTCGCCAGGTATTGAATCGCCTCCTGCTCGATGCGGTTGGTGAGGGCTTCCACATAGAAAGATCCTCCCAGGGGGTCCACCGAATTCCCGACGCCGCTCTCATGAGCCAGGATCTGCTGGGTTCGCAGAGCGATCAGCGCGGAAGCTTCCGTCGGCAAAGCAAGCGCCTCATCGCGCGAGTTGGTATGGAGGGATTGCGTGCCCCCGAGGATGGCTGCCAGCGCCTGGACCGTCACGCGGACAATGTTGACGTCGGGCTGTTGCGCGGTGAGCGTGCTGCCTGCGGTCTGTGCGTGAAAGCGGAAAGCCCACGAGCGCGGGTTCTGCGCCTCGAACCTTTCCCGCGCAATGCGCGCCCACAGCCGCCGCGCGGCGCGGAACTTCGCCACTTCTTCCAGGAGATGGTTGTGCGCGTTGAGGAAGAAAGAAATGCGCGGCGCAACCTCGTCCACGGCCAGACCCCGCGCGCAGGCCGCATCGAGATAACCGATGGCGTTGGCCATCGTGAAGGCCACTTCCTGAACGGCGGTGGATCCCGCCTCGCGGATGTGATATCCGCTGATGGAAATCGTATTCCATTCGGGCGCGTTTTCGCGGCAGAACTCAAAGACGTCCACTACTAGGCGGAGTGCCGGCCCGGGCGGATAAATGTAAGTCCCCCGAGCGACGTATTCTTTCAAGATGTCGTTCTGAACCGTTCCTGACACTCGGGCAAGAGGCACGCCCTGCCTCTCTGCCACGGCAAAATACATGGCGAGTAAAATGGCCGCCGTCGCGTTGATGGTCATCGAGGTGGAAACGCGCGAAAGAGGAATGCCCTCAAAAAGCGCTTCCATATCTTCGAGCGAGTCAATCGCCACACCCGCGCGGCCCACTTCACCGCTTGCCAGAGGATGATCGGAATCGAGCCCGATTTGGGTGGGCAAATCAAACGCTACGGAAAGTCCTGTCGTGCCTTGGCTGAGAAGGTAACGATAGCGGGCGTTGGTTTCGGCCGCGCTGCCAAAGCCCGCGTACTGCCGCATGGTCCAGAGGCGGTTGCGGTAAAGTGTGGGGTAGATGCCTCGCGTATAGGGGTACTCACCGGGGAAGCCGAGTTGCTTTTCCCAATCCCAATCTTCTAGATCGCTGGGCGAGGAAAAGGGCTCAGTTGGCTCGCCATCTTCCGGCTTAGGGCGCAGGCTCATTGAAATTTGTTTCACTGGATACTGCGGGCCTTGAGGAAAGAATACAGACAGCAGAAAACAAGGAGCAGGGAGAATGCTGCGAACAGATAAAAAAGGCCCAGCCCGCCGCTCGGGTTATTCAGATAGATGCGCCATTTATGCAGGGCCACGGAGATGCAGCACAATGCCGCGAACATAAAGAGGAGCCCCATCACGAACTCAAGCATTCGGTGGGCCTGGCGCTTGGCCTTCATCAATTGACTGCCGAGCCTGCTCAAAGCAGTTACCTCCTCACAGGGTTATGGTAAGAAGATTCAATACGGGCGTCAATGCCGTGCTTCCTGTTTTATCTTGACATGCTTCAAAGCCGAATCATAGAATCCATTCGTGGAGGTCATTTGGAGCTCGACGACAAATTCAAGCAACTCATCAAGGAGCTCGGAAGCGCTATCAACGAGTCTTTATCCGAGTCCGACAGGATTTCGGACGTGATGGGGCGCATCCGCGCGGCCGGCTACGACCTCTTTCTGGTTCTCGAAGTGACGATCGGCTTCAACCGCAATGAAGGCGCCAGCCGGCCCCGCCGGGGCAGAACGGCCAGTTCCCGCAAAGACTCGCATGAATTCCGGTTAACGTCTGCAGACACCGAGTTCCTGCGCGAATTGAAGATCAGCGTGGACGAAGAGTAGAGCGCGATCACGGCCCTGCAGCAAGACCGTCGCCAGAGCGGCTCCCACCCCTTTCCCACAGCTTCCAACCTTCCTCGAACCCGTAAACGAGGAGATGCTTTTCTTCTTGACGAGCGTCTGTGCCTTGGTGTTTTGATCCCGTCGAGAGTGGGTACAGTTATCTATGAAAACGATTCTCGTGACCGGATGCGCGGGGTTCATCGGTTTTCACCTCTCTCAGCGACTGCTCGGGCAAGGCGATTCCGTATGGGGCCTCGATAACCTTAATGAATATTACGATGTGTCCCTCAAGCAGGCGCGCCTCACCCGTATCAGCGGTCACCCACATTTCCACTTTGTCCGCATGGACCTTGGTGAGCGTGAAAAGCTGGAGAACCTCTTTCGGAAAGAAAATTTCGACATCGTGGTCCACCTCGCAGCACAGGCCGGGGTGAGGCATTCTCTCAGCGATCCGCATGCTTATGCCGATTCGAACCTCACCGGGTTCGTCAATGTTCTTGAGGGTTGTCGGCATTCAGAGGTCAGCCATCTTGTTTTTGCCTCGTCAAGTTCGGTCTACGGAGCCAGCACCCGGATGCCGTTTTCGGTCCATCATCCCAGCGATCACCCGCTCAATCTGTACGCGGCAACCAAGAAAGCGAACGAACTGATGGCGCACGCCTATGCCCATCTTTACCGGCTGCCTTCGACGGGGCTTCGTTTCTTCACGGTCTACGGCCCCTGGGGTCGGCCGGACATGGCACTGTTCCTCTTTGCGAAGGCTATTCTCGCCGGAACGCCTGTGGACCTGTTCAATGCTGGCGAAATGCGGCGCGATTTCACTTACATCGATGACATTGTGGAAGGAATTGTTCGGGTGATGGAGCACATTCCGCAACCCGATCTCCACTGGAGCAGTAACCACCCAGATCCGGCGTCAAGCTCGGCACCCTTCCGCCTATACAACGTGGGCAGCCATCGTCCCGAAGAGTTGTTCGCGTTGGTGCGAATCCTCGAAACCAAGCTGGGCAAAAAAGCCCACCTGAATCTGCTTCCTTTGCAGCCCGGCGATGCCCCCGCCACTTACGCGGACGTGAACGATCTCGAACGAGACACCGGCTTTAGGCCTACCACGCCGCTCGAAACGGGTATTGAGCGCTTTGTGGAGTGGTACCGCGAATATTATGGGGTCTGAGATGAACGATTATCGCGTTTTGGTGGGCACCCAGCTTTAACTTTGGTGCGGAGCGTTGCGAGCAAATCTCTTCATCATTGTCCAGGCTGTTGAATCAGGGAAGGTAGGCGCACACCGCGGGAGCGGGCGGCTTCAACACTGTTCGGCAAGAGCGAGCGGTAAAGAACTCCAGCGATCTCAGCCGCGTGGGGACCAAACATGGGGCGGCCGCCCCGCAGTTCAACAACGACGACGTACTGGGGCTCATTTTCTTGTGAGAACGAGATGAACCAGCCCATGCGACCACCATCCTCGCTGCAGGTGCCGGTCTTTCCAAAGATATCCTCGTTAGGGTTGTAGGCGGAGCGAGCTGTCCCGTAAAGCACGGCGGCCGCCATGCCTTGGCGCACCTCAGGAATGTACGGAATGAGGTTGGTGAGCACGCGGCGGACCTTCGGTTCAAACGGCTCCGTTTCCTCAGAGCCGCGCGGATACTGCAGCCAGTAAAGGGTTCCGCCATTGGCAATAGCGGAAACTAGAGCGGCCATTTGAAGCGGTGTCTGGTCGATCCCGGTGCCAAAGCTTGTGAGCCGCCCCACGCCGCCGATCGCGGTCGGAGGAGGTCCAGAAGGGAAGACACCCGGCGATTCATCCGGAATATCCAGGCTCGCTTTCTGCCCGTAACCCAATTCCTCCGCATACTCCTTGACGCGCGCAAAGCCCAACATCTCTCCGACCTGCGCAAAGTAGCGGTTATCCGAGCGTGCCAGCGCTTGAGTCATATCCACCAGGCCGCCGGACATCCCGCGCAGCCTCGTCTGCAAGCTGACCACGCCTTCTTTCAATCCGGCCAAGGCCACCATGGGCTTCACAGTTGAGCACGGAATATACCCGCGGGTCATGGCGAGCTTCTGGTTGACCATTGCCAGGATCCGACCATTGTTGGGATTGACCACCACAATCGATCCATTCCAGTGTCCAATCGCTTTGATCGCCGCCTCGCGGACGAGGGGATTGCCGCCCAGCAGGCGATCGCCGGCTGATGGATCGCCATAAGAACTTACCCTCCACGGACTCCAGGGGACGTAGCGGTGGTAAAGGGCGTGCCGGTAGCGGACGTGATGGTAGCGTGACCGCGTGTACGTGACCCGGCGGTAATAGACGTGTCGGCGATGAATTCGCGACCGGCGGGAAGCTACCCGCCTTGGACGGTAGACACGACGGCGATGCGCTTTAGTGACTCGCCGGCGAGCGGCCCGACGATGGTAGGCATGATGCCGGCGATCATGATGAATGGCACGCCGCGCCGGGTGGTGTGCAGGCACAGATGAGGTGCTGGAGGAGGTTGAGGTTGTGTTAGAAGACTGAGCAAAGGCCGCACTCGCAGGCGACGGACCTATGCCAACTCCACATACCGCCAGAATGAAAAATGCTAGGCCAAGGGTACCAACCCTTTTCGGCATCACATTCCCCTCCAGGAAATCAAACCAGTTTTCAAGTCTGGCGCTGGCCGGAAACCGTATGGACCAGCAGGCCTTGCGGCTTGCTGTTTTTCACTTCCTCCCACGCCCGACGGCAGCCGTTTCAGCAGCCGGCGCTTCATCGCCGCGCGAAGGAAGGTTGAGTGCTTTCCGGACGTCCCCTTCCAGTTTCCTGCGGATTTCCGTATTCTCTTTGAGGAACAACCGGACGTTTTCACGCCCTTGTCCAATGCGCTCGCCGCTAAATGAAAACCAGGAACCGCTTTTCTCGAGGATATTCAGCCCCGTGGCAAGATCGACTAAGTCGCCCTCCTTGGAAATCCCTTCCCCATAAAGTATATCAAACTCGGCCTCGCGAAACGGTGCCGCCATTTTGTTCTTGACTATTTTCACCTTCACTCGATTGCCGATAATGCGGTCGCCGTCCTTTATGGACGCGATACGACGGATGTCAATCCTCATGGAAGAATAGAATTTCAGTGCTCGGCCGCCCGTGGTGGTCTCGGGATTCCCGAACATCACGCCGATCTTCTCTCGAATCTGGTTAATAAAAATCAGGCATGTTTTCGATTTCGAGATCACGCCCGTCAGTTTCCTCATCGCCTGCGACATGAGCCGTGCCTGGAGGCCGGGCAGCGAATCCCCCATATCGCCATCCAGTTCTGCCTTCGGCACCAGCGCCGCCACGGAGTCAATCACGAGCACATCGACGGCGTTCGAACGGATCAGCGCCTCGGTAATCTCGAGCGCCTGCTCGCCATAATCGGGTTGGGAAACCAGCAGGTTGTCCACGTCCACCCCTAGCCGTTTGGCGTAAATCGCGTCCAGGGCGTGCTCGGCATCAACAAAAGCCGCCATCCCTCCGCGACGTTGCGCCTCCGCAACCACGTGCAGCGCCATCGTCGTCTTGCCGCTCGATTCGGGACCAAAAATCTCCACCACTCGGCCGCGCGGCACGCCACCTATCCCCAATGCCGCATCGAAGGAAAGCGCCCCGGTTGGGATCACGTCTACCGGTACCAAGGCTTCTTTTGAGCCCAGGCGCATGATTGATCCCTTGCCAAATTGCTTTTCAATTTGAACGAGGGCCAGATCAATAGCTTTGATTCGATCCGCCCGGTCGTCTGGCATAGCATTCTCTCCGTGCCGGAGGCTTTTCTGGTCTCCGGATTGCGTGATTTCGCAGCTCGAATGAGCCGAATTGATAACTATACGGCGATGCCATCCGGATTTTCCAGCCCTTATTTGGTCCCGGGCGCGTAGAGGCGGCTTATGCCGCCATTTCGGGCTGGCGGGGTAAACCCGCCGCTACGTCCGCGCCCGAAACTGAGAAGCTGTGAATTAATTGAAACTTCGCTTTTCCGCGTGCCTGTTTTCTGTTACTTGCGGACGCAAAATCCGCGATTATTGAATTAATTCACAGCTTCTCAGTGAATAAATTCGAATTTGTTGCGCAAAACCCGTCGCCTGTCATTCTGAGCGTCCACAGCTCTTTGGCTGCCAATCTGGGGCATGACAAAGCGTAGCGCGGAGACGCGGTAAATTCCGATCGGGACCCCTCATCCGGGCCGCTACGCTCCCCGCCTTCTCCCCTGGGGAGAATGTGCCCGACGTAGGAGGGCGGATGAGGGGTCGTTTTTCTCACGCTGAGCAGGCGGCATGTCATGCAGAGGAGCCATAGGCGACGAAGAATCCCTGTATTTGCCTCATTTTCTAAATACAGGGATGCCTCTCTTCGCTCAGCATGACAGTCACAGCCGCTCCACTTGGGTCCATTCGCATAGAACAAATTCGCCGTGTGGCCCCGGGCGGACCCACAGTCATTCCTTTTATCGGCGCTTTCCCCCATAGCTTTAGCGGCCACCGCCGGCCACGCTGCTCTTCAGGGATAATCATAGAATCCTCGCCCGGACTTTCTCCCCAACCTTCCGGCCGAAACCATCTTCTCAAGCAAAGGGCAGGGGCGGTACTTCGGGTCGTGAAAACCTTCGTAGAGCACCTTCATGATATCAAGGCAAACGTCAAGTCCAATCAAATCGGCAAGCTCCAGCGGCCCCATAGGGTGGTTCATTCCCATCTTCATCACGGTATCGACGGATACCGGCTCCGCCACCCCCTCCATCACCGTGTAAACGGCTTCATTAATCATCGGCATCAGCACGCGGTTGGAAACGAATCCTGGAAAATCATTCACCTCCACAGCCGTTTTGCCGAGTGAAGTGGCGAACGAGGAGGCGGCCGAGAGCGTCTCGGGCGAGGTGTCCATCCCCGCGATGATTTCCACAAGCTTCATCACCGGGACCGGATTAAAAAAATGGAGTCCGCAGAAGCAGTCACGCCGGGAGACGGCTGCGGCAAGCCGGGTGATTGAGATCGAGGAGCTGTTGCTGGCAAAAATGACTCCGGGCGGCACCAGCCGGTCAAGTTGGCGGAAGATACCGGCTTTCAGATCGAAATTTTCTGGCGCAGCCTCGATGATGAAGTCCGCGGAAGCGAATTGCGAAAAATCGGCTTGGGTTTTGAAGCTTTGGAGCGCCTTCTCTTTTGCTGGCGCCGCGAGTCGGCCCTTTTCGACGTCGCGGGCAAGCCCGGCATTTATCGCGTGGATTGCTGCCGCAAGGACCTCTGCCGAAATGTCCGTAAGAAGCACGGAATAACCATGACCGAGAAGCACCTGCGCGATTCCACGGCCCATGGTGCCTGCGCCCACAACACCCACAACCCGACTTGAAGGATGAGGAAACTGATGCATCGAGTTAAAGGTTACCTGCCATAGTACACTACGTTGGAGGCGATGGAGTCACCATGATAGAATTTGGTTCATGGACGTCGAAAAGACCATGCAGTTTATTGTGGAGATCCAGGCGAAGCACGATGCGACGCTCCAGCAAATCCTGGAGACGCAAGCCCGGCACGACGAACGCTTTCTGCGGTTTCAGGAGCAAACTGAAGAGCGCTTTCGAACCCTTGTCGACGTAAGCATGTCGCTCACCCACAACCTCCAAGCGCTCAGCGAAGAAACCGACCGCCGCTTCCGCGAAACAGATGAGCGTTTCCGCGAAACAGACTACAAACTCAACGCCCTCATTGACGTCGTAGAGAAGCTCGTGAAGCGCAACGGCTCCAAGTAGATGAGCGCAGCCCTGGTTCTCAATATCTGCGGCCTTTCTGCAGGGAACCCGCCGGCAATCCGCAGAGCTTCCGGAACGCGAAATTCTGCTACCGTGGTATGGGTGGATTTCGATTTCTGGTAGCGCTACCGGGAATCGAACCCGGGTTTTCAGATTGAGAATCTGACGTCCTAACCCCTAGACGATAGCGCCGGGAAAGGCAGGTGCCCGGTTCGAGCCGCGGCCATTGAAAGATCAACCCTTACGCTGATCATATCGTTGGTTGAGCCAACTGGCAACGAGCGACGAAGCAGCGCAGACCGGGACGCGTCGGGATCTGCGGGCCTTTATTCGGGAGCGAAGACCCATGGCACGAAGCCCGTGCCGGGGCTACCTTCTAAAACTTGGTGAGCGAAGAAAAGCTGAAGTCGCGGATCTTCATGGCCGGAACCACCATCTCGATGGATTCCTCGCCGGCGGCGCGCTGGGAAGGGCTCATCATTTCAACCTGGTTGAGCATTTCAATGATGCTTTGATTGAATCGCAGATTTTTCACGCCGTGCTTCACTTCACCCTTTTCAATAAGAAACGTCCCGTCCCGGGTCATCCCGGTCAAAATCTTGGAGTAGGGGTCAACCTCCCGGATGTACCAGAAGCGCGTCACGAGAAGCCCGCGATCGGTTGAGCGAATCATCTCCTCCGGAGTGTGTGTGCCCCCTTCGAGTACCAGGTTGAGCGGCGCTTCGCCGTATTCATTGGGCAAGGGAAACCCATGGCCCGTCGGTTTGGCACCGAGGTTGTGCGCGGTCTGCCGGCAGTAAACCAGGTTGCTGAGCGTTCCGTTTTCGACCAGCGCCACGCGCTGGCGCGGGACACCTTCGCCGTCGAAAGGTGCGCCGCTTGAGAGAGGGTGGTAGACATCGTCGTGAATCCGAATATTTTGGCCAAAAACCTTCTGCCCTACACGGTCCGTAAAACAGCTCCGCTTCTCGAACACCGAGAGGCCGCCAAAATCCAGGAGGAGAAAGCCCAAGAGGTCCATTACCGCCGAAGGCTCGAGGATGACGGTGTATTTGCCGGGCTGCGCTTCCTCCGGCTCCCGGCTGCGAAGCGCCTTGCGGGCCGCGCGATCTGCCAACTCATCCGCCGCGAGCACCTGCCACCTGGGGCCAGTTCGCTTCGCCCAGCCGGAACTCGACTCACCCAGCATCGTCACCGAAAACTCCGAGATCGACTCTTCGTGAAAAGCGGCGAGCCCTCCTGAATTCGAAAGCGCCAGGGCCGAGGAGCCGCTCGAAAATACACCCGCTGCCGTCAGGCCGTCTTGCTCCGCGCGATGAATGATCTCGCGCACGGTTTCCGCGCGCGCCTTGGGACTGAGCCCGGCCGTCTCATGATCCATGCGGTCGACAGCCTGATACGTTCCGGGAGAGGGCATCGGCAGAAGATCCGGGTGAGGCGGCTGAAGCTTGGCAAGCGCCAAAGCCGATTCGCAGGTGTTTCGTAATGAATCGTCGTCCAGCTTGTTGGTGCTGGCGCGCGCCATGCGGCCTCCAGTGACGGCGCGCACCGAAACGTTGATGTCTTCTTCGGCTACATTCTGGTGAATGGCATTGTTCGCGAAACGGGTGAGTGAATAGAACGTTCCCGCGACCGACACTTCGGTTTCATCCGCGCGGGAATACTTGAGGACGCGGCTCGAAAGCTCATCAGTAAATTGGCGGGACAAAATCATTGGTGACTTGTGATTCAGTGATTGAGTGATTTAAGGATCGCCAAATCACCCGATCACCAATCACTCATTCGCTCGATGATTGGTAGGCAACGCCCACTTTGATTTTGCGGAAGCGCGCTGGAGAAGCTCCGTGGCCGGTGCCCATGGTCTGCATGGGCTGCCCCTTGCCGCAATTGGGTGTGCCCCACAACACCCATTCTTCAGGTCCGCAAATCGCGTCGCACGCGCTCCAGAACTCGGTGGTGATTCCGCCGTAGCTCGGATTTTTCAAAAGGCGCGTCCTCTTGCCGTGCTTGATTTCCCAGCCGATCTCCGTCCCAAACTGGAAGTTATAGCGGCGGTCGTCGATGGACCAGCTCCGGTTGGTTTCCATGTAGATCCCATCTTCGGTACCCGCAATGAGGTCTTCGAGCTTGCCGTTTCCAGCAAGCAGGCTGACGTTGGTCATCCGGATGAGCGGAATGCGGTTCCATCCCTCGGCGCGCATAGCGCCGCTTGAGCGAGGCTGGCCGACGGAGGCCGCGGATTCACGCGAACTCAGATATCCCACGAATTCGCCGTTTCGGATGATGGGCGTGCGCTGCGCGGCGACGCCTTCATCATCATAGGCAAACGTTCCGAGGCCGGGGCCGTGGTCCACCGTGGCATCGGCAACAACATTCACGATCGGCGAGCCGTATTGCAGATGGTTCAGCTTTTCGAGAGTCAGGAAACTGGTGCCGGCAAAATTCGCTTCGTCGCCCAGCACGCGGTCGAGCTCGATGGGATGCCCGATCGACTCGTGGATCTGTAAGCCCACCTGCGAGCTGCCTAAGATCACGTCCTTTTCACCCGCCGGGCATTGCTCCGCATGGTGCAGCGCCACCGCTTCCTCAGCAATCTGGGAAGCGTGGCCGAGAAGATCCAGCTCTTCCACCAACTCGTACCCGCGCGTCTGGTATTGCCCGCCAAAGGAGTTCGGGTAGGACCGCCGCTGAATCTCGTTTGCAGAGAACGAAGTGGCCACAAAGCCGACGCCCGTTTGCGTTTTCGCCTGGCGAATCTCCGACCCTTCACTCGAGAGAAAAAGCTGCTCGATGCGGTGGAAGTCCATTGAAGCTTCGGCCAGGGTGATGCCTTGCACTTTGCGCAGCTCGCCGTCTACTTTGAGCATTAAATCCAGGCAGGATGAAACCGGGACGCCAAAGGGATCAATTCTGCAAGGGCCTTCCCACTGGGCAATGATCTTTCCTTCTGGAGCCAGGCGCACGTCCCGCTTTTTCGAGAGAGCCGTCGCGCGCGCAATCTCCACCGCGCGTGCTGCAGCCCGATCCACTGAAGCGCGTGACAGGTCGCACGTGGATGCAAAACCCCATCCTCCGTCTGCAATTACACGAATGCCCAATCCCAGCGACTCGGAATCGCGCACTTGCCCCGCTTCACCGTTCTTCGTCGAGAGATATCGATGGCGGATGTCCATCGCGCGCGCGTCAGCATAACTCGCCCCCTCGGCGAGCGCCGTATCCAGCGCGTTTTGAGCGAAATCTTTCATTTTGTTCAATTCTGAGTTTTGAGCGCTGCCGTACTTTAGAATCCGTGTGGCAGTTAGGCTTGGATACTTAGAGCAGCTCTATAAATCCGTCGACGGTAAGGCCGGACTGATCGATAATCGCCAGCAACGTTCCGCGCTTAAGATCTCTGCTGTGAAATGGAAGCGTAACCCTT
>JBOGJS010000139.1:0-7886 GCA_050745365.1 Terriglobia bacterium | reverse complement strand
TATCGTGGGACGAATGGAGCGTTTCTTGCGAGCGACCATCAGTCTGTCCTCCTGGCCCAGTGGGGCCATAGACTGACGTTATCAACACTCGCCCGGTCAAGTTAAGCACCCTTACCGAAAGCTCACGAAGCATCGACCGGCGGCTGGAAGAGTATGGGCCCTTGGAGCCCAATCGCTTCAGTTTGAAAGAGGCCAACCAACGGTTGGCGCAGCTGATGGAGCGCGGGAGGTGCCGCGCATGAAATTCCTGGTGGAAGTGATTTGCGAGAACGACGAGGGTGCCGAGGAACGGCGCGATGTGATGGAGATGGAACGGCAGGAGTTGGCGATGGAGACGCTGGGCTTGAGCTTAGCCGAGGGCAAAACGATTTTGCGTGGGGTGCACGACTTCGTGGCCTCTCAACAAATCAGCGAGGATCTCAAGTGCCGTCGCCGTTGCCCGAACTGCGGCGAGCGGCACCGCAGCCAAGCCGCCGGGACGAGCACCGTAGAGACCGTATTCGGGCCAGTCGCGGTACCCAATCCGAGCTGGCAGCGTTGCTCGTGCCAGACAGAAGGCCCGAGGACCTTACGGCCCACGGCGACTTGGCTGAAAGGACGGACGAGTCCGGAACGGCTTTATCTCGAGACGAAGTGGGGCTCGCTGATTCCTTACGAGAAGGTGACTTACTGAAAGAAGTGCTGCCGGTCAGTAAGTCCACGAATCACGAAACGGTGCGCGAACATCTGCAAAGCGTCGCCGAGCGGATGGAGATGGAGTTGGGCGAGGAACCGCAGCCCGATCCGCTGAAACCGGAAGAGAATCCGACGCTGCCCTTGCCGGACGGACCCATGACGGTGGGGCTGGATGGCGGCTACGTGCGGGCGGCTCACAAAGAAGGTTTTTTCGAGGTGATCGCCGGTCGCAGCGTGGTGGCATTCCGGCGGACAGAAGAAGGGGGATGCAGTTCCACCGTCCAAATGCTTCGGCTTCGTGCAAACGTACGATCCAAAGCCGCGCCGACGACTGTGGGAAGTGATGAAATCGCAAGGGATGCAGGAAAATCAGCAGGTTGTGTTCCTCTCCGATGGGGGCGAAGACATCCGGCAAGTTCGCGAGTATCTGCATCCGAACAGCGAACATGTGATCGACTGGTTTCACATCACGATGCGGCTGACGGTCCTGCAGCAGCAGGCGAAGGCGCTGCAGGACGCGCCGCCAGGAAAGAGCGGTGCGTCGAAGCAGTTGGAAAGCGTCAAACATCTGCTCTGGCACGGCAATGTCGAAGAGGCCCTGGAGCGGTTGAGCAATCTCCTCATCGACCTCGAACTCACTGCGATCCCCTCCGCACCCGCCGAGAAACTTGCGGCGGGCGTGGCGGAGTTCGAGACGTATATTCGGAACAATCAGGGATCGATCCCGAACTACGGTGAGCGGTATCGGCATGGGGAAACGATCAGCACGGCTTTCGTCGAATCTACAATCAATCAAGTGGTGAGCCGGAGATTCGTCAAGAAGCAACAAATGCACTGGACCCTACGCGGCGCGCACCTGCTTTTACAAACGCGGGCCAAGGTCCTGAATAACGAACTGGAAATAGTCTTTCAGCGGTGGTATCCGCTGTTCCGAGTCCAAGCGAAAGCTGCATGACCCCCGGATCCTGCCGCTCTCCTACTTCAGGTCGCAAGCGCTACCGAATCTTTCCTCTCGCAGCGATGCGCCAACATCCGACTACTTCTCCGTTGCGGAGCAGAAAAGCGTCGTCATGCATGTTCACACTAGCACAAACATGATTGGGTATGACCGTGAGCACTTCGCCCACACGGAATGTTCGGCTCGCCTTGGTGACGTCCAGGTGTCCGTGTTCCTCACTCAGTGCTACGAGCAATGCGTCGGGCGCCTCGACCACCAAGCCATATCCACCTCCAAGCCCTCCGTGGAGGGTATCTGAGGAGAGTGCTTTTGATCCTGCGTCGATGATCGTGCGGCCCGAAACCGCAGTCGAAACAACGGTCGCGACTACACGAACTGCGCAGTCTTCAAGTTTACAGACCCCTTGGTAGAGCGTGTTTAGGTCATTAAAAACATAGGTGCCGGGACGAATCTCCGTTAAGCCCGGGATCTCGTCGGCGAAACGGGCCGACGGAGTTGATCCGCCGGAAACAATCTCCAGGGTCATTCCAGCTTTGCGAAACGCTTCCAACGATTTCTCCACTCGCTCGGCAACCTCTTTCACTTGCTGCCTCCGAATTTCTTGAGAGCCCCACACATTTCCGAAAAAACTCATCAGCCCGGCGAAGCGCAGCCGGGGCATCTTTTCGATCTTGCGCGCCAAATCAACAAGCGTTGGTCCTGGCGGGAGGCCGCATCGTCCATAACCCGCGTCGAATTCCACTAGCACATCCACCGAAAGTTTCTGCGGTTGCTGCTTGAGCGCTTCGGAAAGGGCGACGGCAGTTCTTTCATCGTCCAGAGACATGAGGACATGTCGTTCCCCGGCGAGTTTTGCCAGCCGCTGGAGCGCTTCGCGGGCGAAGACTGGAAATGCAACCAAAATGTTATCGAGACCGGCGCTCGCCATCACTTCGGCCTCGCCTGTTTTCGCAACGGTAAGGCCGACCGCCCCACGTTCCACCTGCATTCGGGCGATTTCCAGGGTCTTGTGAGTTTTGGTGTGCGGTCTCAAAGTCAACCCTTGAGATTTGCACTGATCGGCCATGCGCTCGAGATTGCGTTCCAAAACTTGGAGATCAATCGTAAGTGCCGGTGTTGGAAGTTCGCTATAGTGCATGGGACTCCTTGAGTATCCGAATCAAACCAGAAGAGCACTTGCAAGAGAGCGCAACGGTCGTTTTGTGGGCAGCGAGGTTCGAAAGTGCCAAAACTGGGTAGGAGCGCTCGCGCCCTCCACGCACGGTTTCTACAGCCGGCTGATCGCGCCGTCGCCGGTTTACTTGCATTGTGGTTCGGCTCAAAACTGACCTTTAGCATCGCGCCCGTGGGCCTTCTGGATCCCATCAAGTGTCACTGCGGCGACGGCGAATGACCGCAGCGTTATCCTGGTTAAATTCCAACGCTGAACTGCAAACCGCGGCGAAGTCTCCGCCCCAGCGACCAGCCCGACCCCGCAGGCTAGAATCGTCGACCCAGGCGTGCCGAGAGTGGCTCCGCTCAGGGCCGCCTCGCGACGCGCGCTATGGCGTCAATCTCCACCTTGATCTCTCCCCAGAGGGCGGCCTGAACGGTGGTGCGCGCCGGAAACACTCCTCTGAAGAATTCGGAATAGACCCTGTTGAACCGATCAAAATCATTGATGTCCGCCAGGTGACAGGTGCACTTTACGACGTCCTCGAACGTACAGCCTGCGGCCTCGAGGATTTTGCCAATATGGGAAAGAGTGAGACGCGTCTCTTCCTCGATCGTGCCTCTGACAACTTCGCCGGTTTTCAGGTTCAGGGGGCCCTGGCCACTGATGTATAACCACCCATCGATAAGAACCCCCGCGGAATAGGACCCGGTGGAGACGGCTTTATCCGGGTGCGCAACTTCAACCTTAGCCATATCCGTGTTGTCTCCTTTTGCTAAATAACACGACCGCTACAAATCGGCTATCGCAATACCCTGCTGGTTATCCCTTGTCAGCGTACCCATCATCGCTGCAAAATTCGAGAGAGCCGAGGTTCCATGCAGTCCAAGCCGGATGTTGCTGGCTTGTGACGGATCGTCAGCCCGTCCCTTCCGTTGACCCCACAGCGTCTCGACACCCCAACCATCGACCCGGATGTTTGCAAAACGAGTTGGTGGGTGCGCGGTTCACGACGTCCCGGACCCGCCGGGGTCAGAGGTTGCGACTGCCAGCCTCCTCTGGATATTTCTGGGCAAGCCGCCGAACTTCATAGCTGAACTTCAGGAATCGCTTCTCCCAGCCTAACGCCTCTGCCTGCGTATAGCGATAAAAACCCTTCGCGTTTGAGACGCCGCGCGCACCCGAGGCCACCACCTTCTTCATAAGCTTCGGCACCTTCGTGTCACAATTCAATTCGGGAAATAGACCCTTCATGACCGCAGCGTAGCCTGGTATGCCGGTCAAGTCCAGATAGCGGAAAGGACCCGCAAATGTGCTCCAGTAGCCTAAATCATTATGGAAAGACCGGTCCACGTCTTCGACCGTCGCGTAGCCTGACTCAACGAGATAAAAGGCCTCGCGGAGCATCGCGTAAAAAAGCCGATTGGCAATGAACCCTCGAATGTCGCGGCGCAAGAGCGAAGGCTCTTTGCCCCATCTCCGCGCGAGTTCCACCACTCGTCGCGCATAGGTCAACGAGGTTTGCCCACCACAAACGACCTCCATAAATCGCGTGACGTGAGCCGGCTCCGCCCAATGGGTGCCCAGGATTCGCTCCGGATGACGGGCGCCTCGCTGAAGGTCCGTCACCGGAAGACCCGACGTATTCGTGCCGATAATCGCCTTCCGGGAAACTACCTCTTCAATCTGGCGAATTATCTCTCGCTTGATCTCGAAGTTTTCGGTGGCTGACTCAATCACCAACTGGCATCCTTCCAGTGATGGATAGCCTTCCTCAGCAGAGAACTGGCGGACCAGCGTTGCGGGATCGGAGCGCAGAAGCCCTTCTTTCTTTGAATCCGCCAGCAGAGCACGGATGCGGCTTCGGGCGCTCTTGCGGCGAGAGGCGTCCAGCTCTAAGCCAGTAACCGGGAATCCCGCTCCGATCAGGCATGCGGCGATGCTGGTCCCCATCAGGCCGAGCCCGATGACACCTACATGAACTTTGTTATAGGTGATTCTTTCCATCGCACATTTTCTCCTGGTTATGATTTAGAGCACTCCGTATTCAGCAAAAACTTCAGCTACGCTACGGCCCCGCTTAAATTCGCCATCAACGACAAGTTCGCGAGACGCCTTTTCCTCCGCCATACAAAGTACCTTCTCAGCAATTGGATGCGGAATGGCAATAATTCCATCATAATCGCCAAATATAACGTCACCCGGGCTTACGGTCACGCCTCCGCAGTCAATGGGAACATCGTAGGTCACTACCTCACTTCGACCAAAAGAATCATACGGAGTGATCCCTCGCGCGAATACAGGGAACTGCTTTTGGATTATTCTAGCAGCGTCTCGCGTAAGTCCGTCGACCACAGCTCCTTGCGCCCCTCGCGCCATTGCGGCGGTGCTGAGGAGCTCTCCCCAGACTCCGGAGGACATGTCATTCCCCATAGCAACGACAATGACATCGCCGGGGCACACCAGATCGAGAGCCTCCAGTTCTTTCTCGTAAGGACGCTCGGGGAAGCCTTCCTTCCTTATCGAGCATAATGTCCGCGCGGTTCCTATAACACGCGCCTCCGGATATAATGGCCTGATCGTGTAACTAAGTCCCTGCTTGCGATGGCCGATTCGATCCAGAACGTCACAGAGCACAGCAGAATAAAGCTTTGACAACCTTCTGAGGATTGCTTTGTTCAACTTAGCATCGCCTCCTGTCATAAAGTCCTGGTGCGGCCAAGGTCTGAGCCGCGCAATTGAACGCTGACGCATAGAATGTTTGATGCGTACCACTGCTGAGCTTCTAAAAATTGCAGGCGGCCCACCTCAACTTTCCAGGAAATCAGTGGTTCCCGGGCGCATTCGAAAGCCGCGGGTTTTGACGGCAAGATACACAAATCCCAGCAAAAACCAGAGGCCGCCTATAATCTTGGCGGGCGTGGCCAGACCCCACCAGATTGCGAAGCAAAACACGAAGCCCAACCCAGGGGCAAGGACGCCGGCGGGGAACCCGACAAGCAGGCCGCTTCCCCTGCGAGGATGAAACCGTCGGATCGCAGCGAGGTTGACGCCCATGTAGCCGAGAAAGGCGCCAAAGTTCATAAGTTCCGCGACCCGCTCATAGCTGATGAACAATGCGCTTGCGAACGTCAGCGCCGCTATAATCCAGATGTTAAAAGTTGGGTTACCTCGCTGCGCATCAAGATGCGCAAACAGGCGGCGCGGAAGAACGTTATCACGACCCATGCCATAGAGCAGCCTCGCCGCACCAACCTGGCCGGTTAATCCGCTGCCCAGACAGGCGACGATGGCAATGCCTCCCATGGCCTCAAGCAACATTGGGCCACCGACCCGTTGGCTGACGTCGAGAAAGGCCATTGCGAGATTCGGGAATCTCAGGTAATCCGGCCAGGCAAGCTGAGCCAGGTAAACCTCGACAACGCTATAGATCCCGACCAGCAGGCAGATGAGCACGGTGGCGAGCGGCACAGTCCGTCTGGCATCCTGCACTTCCTCAGAGAGGGTCGTCACGCTGTCGAACCCGACATAGGTGAGCACCGCAAGCGAAGTTGCCCTACTGACCGAGCGAATGTCGAAAGTTCGAGGGTCATAAAAGGCGCTGAAGGAAAACAGCCCGGTCCAGCCCTGCCGGTGGGCTATGTAGCGGATTGCCAGCACAACGAACATCAGGACGACGCCGGTCATAATTCCGAGAAGTAACGTGTTGGTGTTGGCTACAGCACGGATGCCGCGTAAATTGAGAAACGTGATGATTCCTACGAAGAGCGCAACCCAAGCGACATAGGGAATCTCCGGCATTAGCCGGTGGAGAGTCAGCGAGCCAAAGACGGTATTGATGAGCGGAATCATAAAATAGTCCAGCGTGAGGGCCCAACCGACGAGAAACCCGGCGTAGACATTGAGCTCGCGTCCCACGTAAGTGTACGCCGATCCGGCTGATTGGTAGATGGCCGCGAGCCGGCCGTAGCTGAAAGCCGTCAGCATCATTGCGACCATGCCAATCAATATCGTGGTGACAGCATGCCCGTGGGACATACTTTGGGCAAAGCCAAAAATGCCCACTGGAGCGATCACCTGCATCAGGACCAAGCCGTAAACAATCAGGTCCTTGAGCGTCAGAACACGCCGCAGGGTCGGACGACTGCTTGTAATCGCGCCGGTCTGCGCTGTAGGTTGATTCATACAATGAAGGAGAGCGGCCCGTGCGGAAACGGCCAAATAAGCCGGTGAAGAACTACGGCCCGGAGCGTATTAGCTTTGCGGGATCATCCATTACCAATTGCGGGCCCTATCTCGATGATAGGAGTGGCCGAGGTGCTGAAAAACCGCCTGCAGTTTCAAGCGCGGCCTCGCGTGAGCCTCCAGTTGGCGATCAGAGCTTCGTATCCCCCACCTTTCGAATCCACTCGCGAGTCCAAGGCACGGACTCGAAGCCCAGGTCGATCGTGGTGCCACCATAGATGATGATCCCCTCGATCCGGCCTCCGCGCAACCACCCCAGGGCCTGCTCACATTGCTTTTGCATGAGCGGGATGGGCATGCCCGTCCACCCGGGAGTTTTGTTCTCGTTCAGAGCTGTCGTATACACCCCCACCATCTTGCGGCATTGAGGGGCCAACCTCTCCAACCTAGTCAGGTACGAACCCACATTTGCCAACTCTTCGGGTTTCCACATCCAAAGTGTGATCACATCGATGAACTTCAAATAATCGGCGATAGGCAGGTCCAGCTCCTGGGCGTAAAAGGTGACATACAGGTCCATTTTCTTATCGGGCCGCTTGATCTGCCGCTGGATGTCACGAAGCTGATCCAGGGTTAGGCTTGCGATCTCCGTGCCCGGTCTGTCATGGAAGAAATCATCCATGTAGACGCCGACCATGTTGGGAATCTTCGCGGCCATCGCTAACACTTGCTTCCTCTCCCAATCGTAAGTAACTCCGCCCGCCCCCGTAATGGACCAGGCGAAGCGCTTCAACACAGTTAAGGGGAGGGTGTACTGCTGCACCATGAAGATGTTCGGGATCCCCATGTAAACCGCCGCCTCGAAAGGCGACATCACAGACCGCTTCCGGACCATGTCGTAGTCGGCATTTCGAG
>JBOGJS010000138.1:0-8695 GCA_050745365.1 Terriglobia bacterium | reverse complement strand
GCTTTATCTGGTCCCTTTCGGGAACCAGCCCGAAGACGCACCACAGCATCTAGCAAACAGGAGCTCGGAAAACGCCTAGCTCCGAATGCGGCGGAAAATATCACCCTTCTGTAGAAATCCCGATGCTATCAGCCAGACTCTTAGAGGTCTGACGCGCAGGGTGAACAGCGAGGGCACACTAGGATTGCGCTACCGCGCAGTGACTACCTTGGCCCACACCCGGAAATGACATCAAGCAGACATAGCGGGCTGAGCCTGCTGGATCCACCTCGGAAATCCGGACTTCAGAAGCGGTTGGCCGTGCAGAAAGCGACGGATTTCGTGAAATGCTGCGAGCAATTCGCGTGCCACGCCGATTTGGATATCTAAGGTGTTCGCAATACAACGATACCAGGTGAACCCCGTAGAGGCGCTAGGTAAATATCTCCAGCTTGCTAGGTAAGTTTTGCACGTGCACTGCAGGTCTTGTACTGAGGTAGAGATCGACCTCTTCTGAGGCATGCCCGAGCCCGTCACGAATTTAGGCGCTTAGTGTGATACGAATTATGAACAATCCGGAGGATCGGATCGGGCTTGTTAAAGACCGACCCGGGCATGATCGACTTTATGCTTTAAAAACGAAAGGATGTTGCAGGAGCTGGGATGGAAACTGGCTGCTGGCGTCAGAAGGTTGGGCGGACCCTCTCAACTCGTATTCCTGAGGCGGTCGATCGCCGGAATCAAATCGGAGGCGAGTCGGCCTTTTTCGAGCAGATCATCGGCGCCCGCCGCAATCACTGCCGGAAGCACCAGCGCGCGTTCGTGTTGGCTGATCACCAGGATCCTCGTCCGGGGCAACGCTTGCCTGAGGAGGCGGGCGGTTTCGAGCCCGTTGGGGCCCGGCATGCTGATGTCGAGAAGGACCAGGTCAGGGAGCAACTCCTGAGCTTTCGTGAGCGCTTCAGCCCCGTCCCGTGCCTCGCCACAGACCTCTACGTCCGGGTCCCACGACAGAATTCGAGCTATGGCGCGGCGAAGAGGGTCACTGTCATCCGCAAGAAGAACACGCATAGTACGGAACGTCTCCTCGTCCTCCTCTGGATTAACTAAACCGGTGCGCCGGCATGCGGGGCAGCCACCGCTTTTTCGGCGGCGGGAACGGAAACCGCTATTTTCGTCCCTTTCCCATTTGCCTGAATGATCAGCTCGCCCCCGAAATGGCGGACCCGCTCCTGCATACCGGCGATCCCTACACCGCACCGCCTCCCCTGTGCCTCCAACTTCCCAGCGGGTATTCCTTTGCCCTCGTCCTCGATCTCAACCAGTGCATGCGCGCCATTTCGAGAAAGCCGGATCCATGCCCGCTTGCTTCCGGAGTGCCTGTGAATGTTGGTCAGCGACTCCTGCACGATCCGAAACAGGGCAAGCTCTGTCGATTCGGGCAACCTGCCAAAGTCCTCGGCAACGCTCAGATCGACACTGAGACCGCTGCGTTCGGCCAACCCCGTGATGTAGAGGCGCAGCGCAGTCGGCAAGCCAGTCTCATCAAGCAGCGGCGGGTGGAGCAGATAGGACGTTGTTCGAATTTCCTGAGTCAACTGTTTGATCAATGATCTCGCTTCGGCGACCGCCGCCGAAACTCCAGGGTCGCCGTTTTTCGCTTCTTGCTCGATGCCCGACACAATCAGCGCGAGTGCCGCTAGTTCCTGTCCTGTGCTGTCGTGCAGGTCGCGGGCAATTCGCCTTCGTTCCTCATCTTGCGATTGCATTAGCCGAACAGACAGTTCGCGCAGCGCGTTGGCTTTTTCGACCACTTTGCGATTGCTCGCCTCCAACTCCTCCGTCCGTTCCTTAAGCTGCCGGGTTCGGGTATTCACCTCCTCTTCGGTGAATTCCATGCTCCTGCGCAGCACTACTTCGGCCGCTTTTAGATCCGAAATATCCGTTACGGCTTTCAGCAAATGAGTCAGATTGCCGGAGCCGTCATATACTCCGGAGACCTGATTCCGCACCCATACAGTTTGCCCGTCCGGGCGCACGTAACGTTTTTCGATCGTAAAATTCGGGCCGCGCCCTTCAACGAGAAATAGGAACTCTTCTAAGCTGCGGTCGCGGTCCTCAGGATGCGTAATATCTTGCATCCTCATTTTCAAGAGTTCCTCCCTCGATCGCCCCAGAAGCCGGCAGTAGCGGTCATTCACCAGCGTGAAATATCCGTCTCGGTCTATCTGAGCGAATCCGACTGTGGTCTGCTCGAAAATGGCCCGGAACCTTTCCGCGGATTCTCGAAGCGTCTCTTCCGTCCTTTTCCGCTCCTCCGTCTCAGCACGCAAATCTTCCATCACGCTGAGCGCGGCTCGGCGTGAGGCTCGAACCTCAAGATTCGCCTTCTCGAGTTCCGCTACTCTCTGGGCGTTGCTCTCACGTATCCGTTCTTCATTCTCGCGCCGCAGGCGCGCTATTTGCAGTTGGGAGCGCACGCGGGCGAGGAGTTCACGGGCGGAAAACGGTTTGGTCACGTAATCGTCCGCACCGGCGGCGAGTCCTTCAATGCTTGACTCCTCCCCGGCACGCGCCGACAGCAGAATGATTGGAATCGTGCTCGTCTGCGGATGATCGCGGAGGGCGCGAAGCAGGCCGAATCCATCGAGTACAGGCATCATCACGTCGCTGACAATCAGGTCGGGGTGTTCGGCGAGAGCAGCATTGACCGCCTCTTGACCATTGCCAACGGAGATCACGCGATACTCATTTCTGAGCAGTCGGGCTAGGTATTCGCGCATATCCGCATTGTCGTCGCCGAGAAGGATGGTGGCGCGATCGCCATCCGTTTCGGTTGACGATGAACTCTGCCTTCCCGCCGTAAATTCCCCTGACGGCGAGAAATCCGCAAGGAGTTCCGCGGCGGCCTCCGCGCCCGGAAGCCAGCGGAGTGCTTCACCCGCGTAGGTTTCGGCCTGCGAGCTGAATACGACGGGGCGAGGGATCTCAATGCGATCTGCAGGAAGATGAGCCTTGCCTTTCGGAATCGAAACGGTGAACGTGCTGCCCTGACCCAGTGCGCTGGTTACAGCTATTTTCCCGCCGTGCAGCTTCACCAATTCCCGCACCAGCGCCAAGCCGATGCCAGATCCCTCAAAGCTTCTGCCGCGCGCATTCTCCACGCGATAGAACCGCTCAAAAATGCGCGGCAAGTCCGTTTCGGATATGCCCGCCCCCGTATCTCTTACGCGAAGCTCAACGCTCGCGCCAGCATCCCGCAGACTCACATAAACTCCACCGTTGAACGTGAACTTGAAGGCGTTCGACAGCAGGTTGAGCACGATCTTTTCCCACATGTCGTAATCGACATATAGTGGAGCGTCCAGGGCGTCACAGTCGATCTGAAATTCAAGACTCGCGCGTGCAGCCACAGAACTGAACGAGCTCGCCAATTCACGAGTGAGCTTAGCCAAATCCGTCGGATGATATGCCGCCTGAACTCGTCCAGCTTCAATTCTGGAAAAATCGAGCAGCGTATTAACAAGCTTCAGGAGCCGAATGCCATTGCGGTGCGCGACCACAAGGCGCGCGTGGTCGTCGCTTTCGAGCCCATCTGCTCGAGTCAACATCTCTTCGAGCGGGCTGAGGAGCAATGTAAGCGGCGTGCGGAATTCGTGGCTTATGTTGGTAAAGAACGTGGTTTTCGCGCGATCTATCTCGGCTAAAGCATTGGCACGACGGCGCTCTTCGTCATACGCCTGCGCATTGCTGATCGCGGTCGCGGCACGACCGGCAATCAGGTCAAAAAAGCTGCGGTAATCGCCGTCCATTGGCCGTCGCGGACTGACTCCAGCAACCAGAAATCCGGCCGGGCGGGACTGGCCAGAGGCGGCAATCGGCAGGATCACAGTGGAATTCGGAGATTCCGGCCAAAGGCCTCCCGGCAGCGAACTGAAACGAGCCGAAAGGTCGGATACTGTCTCGGCCACGCCGCTCTCTAAGACGTGAGCGACGGGCCACGTAAAGTGTGCTACTTGACTGGGCTCAATTTCGTACGGAGCTGCTTGGCTCCCCGCCTCCAGGCCGCTTGCTGCAGCAAGGCGGGCTGGCCGGTCTCCGTTTTCGAGCAGATAAATCAGAGAAAAGGGAATATCGGCTTTGTTGGTCGTCAGAGTTTTGGCCGCGATTTCGCAAGCCTCTTCCGGCGTCTTCGCGCCCGCCAGCGCCCGGCCCAGATCTCGCAGGGTCCGCAGGCGACGTTCACCAATGACTCTACCGGTTGTTTCGTAGCAAGCGCAAAAAATACCCTCGACTTTCCCTGCATCATCCCAAATTGGGCTGTAGGAAAAGGTGAAATAAGCTTCTTCGCGAGGCAAGCTTCGGTTCAGAACGAGGAGCAAATCCTCGGACCAGGTGGCTTCGCCAGTCGTGAAAACCTGCTCCAGCATCGGCCCTATTGTTCCCCAGATTTCGCTCCAGCAGTCCCGTCCCGAGCGGCCCAAAAAAGCCGGATGCTTTCCCGTCCCCATGAATGAGATGTAAGCGTCGTTGTAGAACTGCACGAGATCGGACTTTCCCCACCAAATCACAATGGGATGACGGGACCCAAGGCAAATGCGAACCGAGGTGAGCAGCGATTCAGGCCACGATTCAACCGGCCCCAGCACACTGCCATGCCAATCGAATTGGCGCATGCGCCGCGCCATCTCGCTCGCGCCGGGGAAGAATCGCTCAAGCGTGGCCGTATCGGGCTTGCGAGATGCCGGCTGGCTTGTGGGCGCCGCATCTGACGGGCTAGGCACGATCCGCCCCTTCGTTCTCAAATTCCAGTGGATAAGGCGCCGCCTGGCCGAGTTGCCGGCGGAGTTCGTTGACTTCTTTTTTCAGTTCAATCATGCGCTCTTCGCGGCCTACCATAAGGCGATTGAATTCTGCCAGCTCTTCGGCGCGAACGCGAAGTTCTTGCTCAGCTTGCCGCCGCTCGATGAAATCGGCCGCCTCCCGCACGAGGATTTCGAATAATCGCAGCTCGCTTGTGGAGGGCTGGTGGGCCACCCGCCAGTGCGTGGAGATCATCCCGAGCACCTTGCCTTCGCGTGATAAAAGCGGCGTGCTTTGCACCGCATACATTCCCGCCGCAATGTAGGCTGCTTGATCCGGAGTTCCAGCCATGAATTCGCAATGCTCTACATCAGGCACCACGACCCGCTGCTTCGTGCGTAGAGCCGCGCCGCAAGAGCACTGCGAATCAACCCGCACCCATTTCCAGAAGTTTGCCGCTTCCGGGGAGAATCCGCGAAACGCGAGCAGTTGGAGTTCGCCTCCGTCCCCACGTTCGGGATGAAGCACTTGCAGGCTGGCGAAATCCGAATGCATGATAGCGACAGCCGCGTCCATGATCTGTTCGTACAGAGGCTGGTGGCCTTCTTCGCGGATCATTTGCGCGCTCACATCCTGCAAGCGTTTCGTGTTTTTGAGTTCAGCCTGCAAAGCGCATGCTGTGCGGTCGTGCTCAAGAGCAATACTGGCAATGTGCGCGCCCATTTCTCCGATCTCGCGCTCCCAGGTCTCGGGCACGTGACTTTCCCTAAGGGCCAAGAAGAACGAGCCAATCGGCACGCCATCTGTGTTGCGTATTGGCACTGAATGAAGCGCACGGATGCCGTGCGCGAGGCATAGCGCGCGAAAGCCCGGGGACCATCGGCAGCTTTTCTCGACATCTTCGCAGGTGACTGGCTCGCCTTTATACATCTCCGTACTGCACGTCCCGATTTCCTGTTCGCTCACGGGCACGCCCAGGATGCCTTTGCAGAAAGACGCGGGCACGTTGGAGGAGACTACACGAGCAGTCTTTGGCTCCCCGCCGTGGGTAAGGACCACACCTGCGCGCGCCCCGGGGAGCAGGCGCGATGCGGCATCCGTCAACGCGCAGAGCGATGCGTCGAGCGGAGCGCGCGCTGCGATCTTTTCGAGCACCTTTTTCTGCTCGAACAGTAAAGCTTCGCCGTGCCTGCGCGCGGTTGTGTCCGTGCATGCGCCGATTGCGGTAGCGATCTGGCCGGCAAGCAAATCGAAAAATGTGAGATAGTCTGCATGCAACCGGCGCGCTGGGCTTACTCCCATCACCAAAACTCCCCGGCACCGCTCATCAGCCCGCGAAGCCAGGGGCGCGAGCAGCGCTTGCGAGAGGGTTTGTTGGGCCGGTCCCAAGGGAAAGCCCTTTTGGTTCCCAATGGAGACGACTTCGCGCCGCATGGCATCCGAGACGGAGCGCAGAGGCCAGAGCGTCTCCGGCCCTGCTTCACCATCCAGCTCCACTGAAGCCGGCGCCACTGCCCGCAAGTTTTCTGGGCACTGCCCGGCGCGGCGGAGGACACGATGTCCAGCCGCGCCTCCGGCCAGATACAGCACGGCAAAGGGCACGTCGTCGGGGTTCTTCGCCAAAGTAGCTATAGCGGACCGGCAGGCGTCTTCCACCGACTTCTGCAGGAAAGCATTCGCGGAAAGCTCCGAAAGCATGCGCAGGCGGCGCGCATTGATCACCTTCGAGCTTACTTCGGTCGAGGGGCAGAATAGACCCCTTACTCTCCCCGCCTCGTCCCGAATCGGGCTGTACGAGAAGCAGTAGTACGTCTCCTCGAAGAAATCCTCGCGCTTCATGAACAGGCGAACATCATCAACGTACGATGCTTCGCCTTTTTCGAAGACTTTATCGGCCAGCGGACCGCAGACGTCCCAAATTTCGGCCCAGACCTCAGCCGCTGGCTTTCCGAGCGCCCATGGGTGTTTTGCCAGACTTAAGACCTGGATGTACGCCTTGTTGTAGAGAAATGTGGCTTCCGATCCCCACCCGATCCACATCGGATGCTGGGAGCTGAGCATGAGCCCCACCGATGCCTTGAGCGTTTGCGGCCATGTTTCGATTGGGCCGAGCGGCGTCTGCGACCAATCGTGGCGGGTAATCAGCAGACCCATGTCACCTGCCCCGGCGAGCCATGCGGGAACGGTGGGCGTCCGATTGAGCGGGCCGTAAGCAACCGCTGTTCCCGCTCCTAAAGGCTGGATCAGCTTTTCGACCGCGGGCAGCAATTTCTCGGCAATCTCAGACTTAACTAGAAAGGGGACCCCGACGCTCTCAGCTTGCGGTCGTATAATTGCAGGATCGTTGTGGCTGACAAGGAGCACCTTCGATTCAGGAAGCTCCTTCTGCAGAACGCGAGTCGCTTCGAGCCCGTTCATTCGGGGCATCGAAATGTCCATCAGGACGAGGGTTGGCCTGAGGCGTTTCGCCTGGGCAACTGCCTCGTCGCCGTCCCCCGCCTCGCCACAGATTTCCCACTCAGGACGGGCGGACAAGAGCGACCGTATGCCGCGACGGATAGGTTCGTGGTCATCGACGATGAGGATTCGAAGCGGGTTCATTACAGGGAGAGCGGCTTAGCGCTACAATGCATAGTTTAAAGTGATCCCGACTGTTGCGCCATCAGTATTTTCCCGACCTTCCCGACCGTTCAACGCCGGATGACCCTTGCACTCTTTGGTATAAGCTCTCAGGCGGCGCATGCAGGATAGAGAGTTCTCCTCTTCGAACACCGCACTCCGAGTACACCCCGTGCATCTCCCGGAATCACTGTCCGGACGCGGAAATCACACTCCTCTTCGGACGAGATGAGAGATGAGGCTTATGATGAAAATGACGATGAAGATGACAAAGAGTATTTTTACGACCTCAGCCGCTGCGGCAGCGAGAACCGCGAAGCCAAGAATCCCTGTAATGATCGCAAAAATCAAAAACAGAACTGCTAGCGCTAGCATCAATGCCTCCGTCTGGGAGTTGCCTGCATGGCCAGGCTCCGACTTGCCTCGCCACTTGGGGAGCCAAGCAATTATGCTTCGTTTACACCGGCTACCCTCGCCATAAATAGCAATTCAGAAGCCAAGTTATGCGGTTCGCGCATAACTCCCTTTAGCAGGCCTATATACGTGGGCGGAGGTCAGTCCAAGCTCCAGCGTGCCGGACACCCGTTAAGTGCAATTTTTTCCATCCCATGCCGATGTAATAGCGTTAGGGCGGCCAGAGAACACTGCGATAGAATGGTGCAAAGGAGTTCTCATCCGGGCCCATAGCTCAGCCGGTTAGAGCGGCAGACTCATAATCTGTTGGTCGCAGGTTCGAATCCTGCTGGGCCCACCAGTTCTGAAACAAGGAACGTGTGAATAAATTCTAATTTATTGCGCAAAAATCCTAACCTGTCATTCAGAGGGGGCGGGGGAGGCTGCGCTCGAAGCTTCATTTTGGCTTGACGACCTGGAACGTGAACTCCATCTGCTTGCCCCGCACGACGAAGCACAGGTACATTTCCCAGAACCGCCGGAACCAGACGAACCGGTTCACCAGCCATTGAACACCAAGCGTTTTCCAGAGGCGTGCCAGCTCGACGTGCAAGCGGAGCTCGTGTAACTCGAGGGGGGTATACCAGTGGCGCTGTCCATGGATAAGCCCGAAATAACGGAACGAAAAAGTGCTGAGGTGCCAGCGGTGTGTGGGGTCGCACCACGAAATGTGGTCTGTGTAATGCGGGGTGACGAGATAAACGATGCCACCGGGCCGTGTGATCCGATGGATTTCGGTCAAGGTTCTCATCAAGTCATGAAGATGCTCGATTACGTGAATCGCTCGCACTTCGTCGAAGGTACTATCTCGAAAGGGAAACGGATAGTTCAGATCGCAGAG
>JBOGJS010000137.1:0-3949 GCA_050745365.1 Terriglobia bacterium | reverse complement strand
CAAAAGCCGCGGAGTTAAAGGACAACTCCGCGCTACATACTTTGGTTGTGGGCAATGCCGCGCTGCGTTATGTGCTCTACGCCATCCTAAACTATGTCTAACACTGGCATTCAAAGCGACCAGATCCACGAGCTCGCCAAAAAGACTCTTCACGACGCGCGCCTCCAGCAGGCGTATCGGTCTTCAACCCTCCGCCTTTATACTCACCGCCTTCAGGCGGCGAGCGAAGTCCCGGGATTTGAACGCCTGCGGGACCGGGCCCGTGAAATCAAGCGGGATAGCATCGAACATCTCGACCAATACCTCTCGCAATTTGCCGATCAGGTGGAGCGGCGGGGCGGGAAGGTGCACTGGGCTCGAGACGGTGAAGAAGTCTGCCGTATTGTTAGAGATATCGCGCAAAGAGCCGGCGTCGAAGAGTTTGTGAAATCCAAGACGATGGTGAGCGAGGAAGTTGACCTGAATAGCACTCTCGAAGCAGCGGGAATCCGCAGCATTGAGACTGACCTCGGCGAGCTCATCATTCAGCTTGCGGGCGAGCGCCCCGCGCACATTGTTGGGCCAGCCATTCACAAAACGCGCCAGGACGTTTCCGAACTTTTTGTCCGGCATTTTCATTCGGAGCGCACTCTGGAGCCGGAGCGCCTCACAGCGATCGCGCGCGGTGTGCTGCGTGAAGCCTTTCGACGCGCGGAGATGGGGTTGAGCGGCGCCAATTTCGCGGTGGCGGAAACAGGCTCCATCGTTCTGGTCGAGAACGAAGGCAATATCCGCTTTTCAACCACCTCCACCCGGGTGCACGTGGCGCTCGTCGGAATCGAAAAGATCATTCCCCGCTTCGAGGACCTGGCGATTTTTCTAAGGCTCCTGGCCCGCTCGGCGACGGGCCAGAAGCTCTCCGCCTACACGTCAATTCTCACCGGACCACGGTCGGAGGGTGAAGACGGCCCGGAGGAAATGCACGTGGTGCTCGTTGATAATGGGCGTACCACCGCATTGGCGGACGAAAAGATGCGCGAAGCGCTTTATTGCATTCGTTGCGGTGCCTGCCTGAACGCGTGCCCAGTCTATCGAAAAATCGGCGGCCACGCTTATGGCTGGGTCTATAGCGGACCGATTGGCGCGCTGATTACCCCTGAATTTAAGGGGATCGGCAAGGCCCGCGAGCTGCCGTTTGCCTCGTCCCTGTGCGGCGCCTGTCGTGAAGTGTGCCCCGTCCGGATCAACATTCCAGACCTCTTGCTCCATTTGCGCGGCCAGGCACAGAAGGAAAGCCACGCCACGTCCTCTGCAAGGGCGCCGCGTGGCGAGCGCGCTTCCATGCGGCTCTGGGCCTGGGCAATGAAACACCCGCGCGTTTATATGCTGGGCGGCAAGCTGGCGCGTCTCGGTCAAAAGCTTTGGGTGCGCCAGGGTTGGATCCCTCGTCTTCCTGTTTTTCCCGTCTCGCGCTGGACGGACGGGCGCGATTTTCCTGCCTTGGCCCCGCAGACGTTCCGCGAGCGGTGGAAGAGCATTAGAAATCCATAATCCGGCCTCATGCTTTTCACCCTAACCGCCTGGAGCGAGGTGTATAATAGCTGGAAGCGGTATGCCCCGGACGGCAAATCCGCCATGAATATATGGACGTGAGTTGGAGCACCCACCGCTACTGGGCAGCACTAGCTATCGCACTGACGCTAGGCATTGGCATTCTGATCGGTACCGTGGTCTCTCACGGGGTCAGGGCTTCCAGAGCGTTGGGTCCCACACCGTCCGCTTTATCTCTCGCGCAGCCTTCGCCTGTCCAACTCTCGGATTCTTTTGCCAAGATTGCGGCCATGGTAGGCCCGGCGGTGGTCAATATCAATACAGAATCCACCATTCGGCTTTCGGGAAAGGGATTCGGCGCGCCGAACGGAGCGCCAGGCAACGATTTCTTTCGCCATTTCTTCCAGTTTGGACCGGAAGGTGCCCCCCACGATCTCCAGCAGCAAAGCCTGGGCTCTGGCGTCATCCTTGACAAGAACGGATACGTGCTGACCAATTACCACGTCATCATGCAGGATGACGGGCGTCCGGTTGACTTCATTCACGTTTTTCTTCAGGGCCAGGATGCCTCCTCGCACGGCTATCCTGCTAAGGTTGTAGGTTATGACAAATGGACGGATCTTTCGGTTATCCGGATCAACGCCGGAAGGCCGCTACCCACCGCTCAACTGGGCGATTCGGACGCCATGCGCGTGGGGGACTGGGTCTTGGCGATCGGAAGCCCATTCGGACTCAATGCGACGGTTACGGCCGGCATTATCAGCGCGAAAGGCCGCTCGCTCGAAGGAGGTCCGGAAGGCGAATTTAAACACTTTCTGCAAACCGACGCCGCAATTAATCCCGGCAACAGCGGCGGCCCGCTGGTAAATCTCGGGGGCCAGGTAATTGGAATAAACACCGCCATTGCGACCACACGGGGTGCCTATGACGGCGTCGGCTTCGCAATTCCTTCTAAGATCGTCCGCCGGATCTATAACGCGATTATCAGCACCGGGACCGTGCGGCGGGGAGCGATTGGAGTCAGTTTTATCAGCGTGGAGAATTCCGCCCTGCTGAGGAGCTTTGGGGCGAATCACGGAGTGGTTGTGCAGGGCGTTCAAGCCAGCAGTCCTGCCGAGCGAGCCGGAATCCGGCGCGGCGACGTCATCACCGAGATTGGGTCGAAGCCGCTCCACAGCGGCGATGAGTTGCTGGCTATCATCTCCAATTCCGAACCGGGTGCGAACCTCCGGCTTGATTATTTGCGCGACGGAAAGGCCGGCTCGTGCAATGTCGTCGTGGGTGACTGGAACAAGATTGTAGGCAGCGCGGAGGGTGTATCTCCCGACGGTGGCTCCCAAGCGCCAGCGCCAGCCGCGCCAGCCGCCGGAACCCTGGGCGTGACGGTAAGGGATCTTTCTCCTGCCGAGGCGAAGCAGCTTTCAGCCCAGCTCCATTTGACGCCGCCGCAGGGAGTCGGAGTGACGGACGTCAGCCCAGGCAGTTTCGCGGAGAGTCTCGGGCTCCTCCGTTACGACATCATTCTCACGCTGAATCATCACCGTGTGCGGTCTGTGGAGGAATTCAAGCGGATGCAATCAGAACTCAAGCCTGGCGAGGATGTCCTGCTGTTGATTGCGCGGCGGAGCGGGCCGGCCTACTCCACCCTTTTCCTCGCTGACCGGCTTCCATGAAAGACCCGCTTGGGGAGATATGCTGAGCTTGTGGTATAAGCGCATTTGCGGACGAATGATGATCGGCGCCTTAGTTCTGTGCCTGATTCCAGCGTACGCTTCTTCGCATACACGCCGTCACACCAGGGCCGAGCGAAGAGCGGCCTCCGTGCGGCGACGGTCCGCTTTCCGCCACCATCGTTATCTTCACGTGGTCCACTTCCGCAGGCGCCGAACGGGTCACACCCGGCTGGCCAGATCCCGCTATCGCCGCCATTCCGTTCTCCGCCGTGCACCGGCGCTCGAAATCCCGCCCGAGCGCGCTACTCAAATTCAGCAGGCGTTGATCGAGGCTGGCGATTTGAAGGGCCAGCCTACCGGGCGATGGGACGCCCAAACGCGAGACGCGATGAAGCGCTATCAGCATGCGAATGGGTTTTCGCCCACCGGCCTGCCAGATGCAAAATCGCTAATGAAAATGGGCCTCGGACCGCACCCTCTTCCCCGCGACGTCGACCCGCTCGCACAGGTGACGTCGATTCCCCCGCAGAAAACGAGCACCAGCAGTACCGGTCTCACGCCCTAGGTGTAGTATCCGCGAAGTCAGGCATACAGATCATCTGGGTGGCGCAGCGTGGCCTAAAGGCCTCAATCAAGCCAAATTTGAAATTCAAGTTTCAAGGCAACAGTCTTTTCTCGATGATCTATGCGTATAAACCCGCTGTTTATGCGGCCTGCGCGAGCCGTTCAGAAAAAAGCTTGCTAAA
>JBOGJS010000136.1:0-7157 GCA_050745365.1 Terriglobia bacterium | reverse complement strand
ATCCGCCCTCCGACGTCGGGCACCTTCTCCCCATGGGAGAAGGAGGGGAGCGTAGCGACCCGGATGAGGGGCCCCGATCGAATTTTATCGCGTCTCCACGCTGCGCTTTGTCATGCCCCGGGTTGGCAGCCGAGGGCTGTGGAGGCTCAGAATGACAGTTTCTTTAGCTGCGGCTCAACAACTCCGTGGTTCCCGCCTCCGGGCCACGTGTGATCGGTCATCGCGCCTAAATGCCTGCCTCAGGGCTGTAGAATTGGTAATCTTCCCGCCAGCCTCCTTGCCCCAGCCCAATGTGAGCATAACTTTCGAGAAATTCTATAGCCCGAAGATACTTCACCATGGTGAATCCAAGCTGCGTCTCGACTCGCAGGCGCAAAGGGGCTCCATGAGCAATAGGAAGCGGCTGATAGTTCATTTCATACGCCAGGATGGTCTGAGGATGGCAGGCGAGGCGCATGGAAATTGTTCCGTAGAAGTGGCCGCTGCCGGCCGGCTCCGGTTCAGTTTCAGACTTATCATCGAAAGCGAAAAACGTGGCCCAGCGGACGGTCGGAGTCGGGCGGCACTGCCTGATGATCTCGCGAAGCTCGACGCCGCCCCATTCCGCCACCGCGGACCACCCTTGGATGCAGCAGTGCTTGGTGATCTGGGTGCGCTTGGGCATCTGGCGCAAATCAGCTAGCGTCAGCCGAAGCGGGTTTTCTACCGAGCCGCATACCTCGAGAACATAACCCTCGAACTGGTTGCGTGCCATTTGCTCGTATCGAGAGTCACGAGGCGGCCGGCCATTGACCCGGAAATAGGGCGAAATGTCGGAGCGTGGATAGTGTTCCATGGGGACCTCGCGGCTGAAAAGAGCATGGCGTACCAAGTCAATCACGCGCTGGGTTCGCCGCTGAACCATACGCGGGTTGTGAAGCGAATATTCCGTAGCCAGAACGTGCACGAGGATTACCACCCCGATCCCGAACCAGCCGAGAATCAAAGCGAGCTTGAAATTGGGATGGGCGACTTCACCCAACACAATCTTCGCCAGCTCTCGCGCGAAACCATGCAGGACAACCATGGTAATGTGGCCGATGAAGAACAGCGTGAACGCGCAGAGGCAGAGGAAATGGAGACTGCGAGCAGCCTGACGCCCGTGAAAGATTTTGATGTACCAGGGATACCGCGCCGCAATCGCGGGCGACATTGCAAGACCCGTCAAAATAGTGAACGGCGCGAGCAGAAAAACGACGCCAAAATAGGCCAACTGTTGCAGCGGGTTGTACCGGCCGGGAGTGACAACGAGGTGAAAACTCGCGTAAGTGACGGCGGCATGCCAGGCGCTCGGAAAAATCGACCAGGAGGTTGGAACGAGCCGCCGCCATTCATCGGTGGCAAACAGCAGCACAATGTAGACGATTCCGGTTGTTAACCAGCCGATATCCGAGAGGAAGTGCCAGTGCCTTCCGAGCCCTAAATTGCGCCGGCCCGGCAGGGCGACAACGGAATTTAAAGAAATCTCTTCATCGCGCGAAGTCCAAAGCTCATGAGCAGGCATCTTCTTCCTTGTGAATGAGAGCCACTCACTTCCCGGACGGCAATCGTCGTTAAAGTAGAGTTTGGGATGCGAGCTCAGGATTTCAATTCCGCTTCGCCAAAGCAGCGAAATCAAGAGGAAATTGAAGAAGTGGGTGATCCGTAGCCACCATGGAAAGTCAAGGGCAGTCATAAGAAGCTGTCTTGGTCAGATTCTGGATGGCGCGGTCGTGGTGGTACCGTAAAGCCCCGTCGTAAGCGCGCCATTTCGGCACGACTGAAGTGCCCTGATACACCCCCGGCTGTCCAGCGTAAGATCTCGGACACGCTCAGCCCCTTGGGGGCGACTCGCCCGGTGAAGTTTGCGCGTGCTCCTCAGCTCGCAGCTTTCCGGCGCGGCTCTGCCGCAGACCATTCGATCACTTCTTTGATGACGTCGGGGCCGTGGGTCTTCAAGACGTCCTCGAATTTGTCCGGGGAGTAGTGCTGGGTGATCAGCTTCTCCAGGTGAGCGCCCCAGCGAAGGCGCGCTGCGCCGAGGTGGTCCACACCCATCTGGAAGTGGCCGCGGGCCGCGTTCACGCTGCCCAGCATCAACTGATTATTAAGGACCAACTGACGGATCAAGGCCGCGCCGGGAATTTGAAGCGGGCGGTCACCACCGGGAATTCCGGTGATTACGTACGCACCATTCAGGCCGAGCGCGTCAAGCAGGCTGAACTCCAGCTTTGCGATTCCCGTGGCCTCAAAAATCACGTCCATCAAGCCCAGGGTCTTTGCAAGCTGGTCTGCCGGCGTTTTGCGCGCGTCGATATAATGGCCATCAATGCCTTTGAGCCATTGAGGCCGGGCACTCGACTCCTCCACCACGTCCATGCCATACACCTCGCATCCTTGCAGCCGCAACACCATGGCGGCCAAGAGTCCAACGGGCCCCAACCCTGCCACCAGGCAGCGCCGGCCAAACATCCAGTCCGGGGCGATGGCCGCATCCGGACAGCGCGCGGCTTGCAACTGAAAAATTTCATCAATGGCCTTCTCCACTATCGAAAGCGGCTCAAGCAGGACTCCAACGGCCTCCAACTCATCCGGGACACTGGCCAAATACTGTTCCTTATCCACCACAAATTCTGTTTGATAACCGTCGAGCCCCTTAATGCCTCGTTCGGAATAATTGCCGGTGCGGCACATGTCCGAGCGGTTAATCTGGCACGGAATGCATTTCCCACAGCTGCGCCGAACGCTGAAGATCGCGTACTCGCCCGTCTTCACCCGCCTGACTGCCGACCCGATCTCCATGACCCGACCCAACATTTCGTGGCCGATCACCAGTTCTTTCTGGCCAGGCGGAGCTGCTGCCCTGCCTCCTGAAACTTCCTCGCGATCCGTGCCGCAGATGCCCACACGCATCACCTGCAGCTTGACCTCATCGGGCGCGGTAATCTGAGGTTCAGCCCGGTCCACCAACCGGGAGCCGGGCGTCCCCGGAAGAACAGCTATTGCTTTCATTTTGCTCTTCTCCTTTCTCATCTCAGGCAAACCTTTTCGTGGCTATTGCCATGACGAACTCATTTGAGCTGCTCGAGGAGGTGATCGCCCACGCGCAGCGAATTGGCGATGATCGTCAATGCGGGATTCACCGCCGCGATGGAGGCGAAAAAGCTGGCATCAACGACGTAAAGATTCTCCAAATCGTGCGCTTTACAATTCAGATCAAGAGCTGATGTCTTCGGGTCGCGTCCGAAACGGACGGTGCCGGCCTGGTGGGCAGTGCCCCCGATTGGAATTTCCTTCCCGAGATAAAGCGAGCGCCGCATCAAGTGATCGTGAATGCCGACATCTTTGAAGATGCTCTTGAGTTTCGCGATCAGCCGCTGGTGCCCCTCCAGATTGTTATTCCTCAAGCTGAGAACGATTTCTCCTTCCGGGTTCAGCGTGACGCGATTTTCAGGCTCGGGCAGGTCTTCGGACTGGAGCCAGAAGTCGATCGAGTGTCTGGCCAACTGGTCAAGGGCGAACTCCGGCATCAAAGCTTCCCAGCGGGTGCTTTCGGCTTTGATCATTTCACCGTCGGACTTGCCGAGCATCTGAATTTGACCCATGGGATAGTTCCAGTCCTTGGAGCCGAAGTAGAAATCACTGAGCCCCAGTGTCTTTTGGAAAACGGTCGGATTTGGACGCTTGGAGACGGCCATGAAAGCCGAGCAGTGATGCCGCATGTAATAGCGCCCAACGACGTCCGAGCTGTTGGCGAGACCTCGCGGATGCTTTTCGTTCGCGGAGCGGAGCAGCAAGGCTGCGGAGTTGATTGCGCCGCAGGAGACAACAACGATGTCCGCGGAGTATTCTTCCGGCACGCCATCGTGATCGACCTTCACTTTGGTGGCAACCCGCCCAGAGGCATCCGTCTCAAGGCGCTTGGCGAACGCATGGGTGAGCAGCGTCACATTGGGATTCTTGAGGGCCGGCTCGACGCAAAGAACCTGGGCATCAGCCTTGCCGTTCACGAGGCAAGGAAATCCATCAAACGCCGCACACCGAACGCAGGCGCTGTTGAATCGCGGCTTTCCGTTCTCCTCATCGAGCAGAATACCCAGCGGCAATGGAAACGGGTGATGACCTAGCCGGCGGAGGTCGTCCCCGAGCTCCTGGATGCGAGGTTCGTGGCTGACGGGCGGATAAGGGTAAGGCGCGCTGGCGGGGCCTTCCGTTGGATCGATTCCGTGCTTGCCGTGAACATGGTAGAGATGTTCAGCCTTCGTATAGTAGGGCTCAAAGTCTTCATAGCTCAGAGGCCAGGCTGGAGAAATGCCGTCGTGATGCCGAACCTCGCCAAAATCTTCTTTCCGGAACCGGAACAAGGCCGCACCATAAACCTTGGTATTGCCGCCGACGTAGTACTGGATGCCGGGATGGAACGTTTTGCCCTCGTTGTCGTACCAGGTCTCGGCGGCGCGGTATTTGGCCTCAACAAAAACCGCGCGTGATTCCCAGTTATCTTTTTCCCGCGGCAGAAAACCGCCGCGCTCGATCAGCAGGATGCGTTTGCCGGACGAAGCAAGATGATAGGCCAGCGTACCACCGCCCGCTCCCGTGCCGATAATGATCACGTCGAAATGATTTTGCTGAGGCATGTGGTTCCTCCCTCATGACGCGGCTTGGCTTCCCGTCTTCCCAACTTCCGTTGGAAAAAGGGACTGATTGATATCCCCGATCAGCAGTCGAGCCTCCCGCTTCTCTGCCAGGTAGGCCCACGCCCAATCGAACATAACTGAGATTCGGTTCTTGAATCCAATCAGAAAAAAGATATGGACGAACAACCAGGTGACCCAGGCTGGAAATCCTGACAAATCGATTTTTCCAAAGTGCGCGACAGCGAAGGCACGCCCGATCGTGGCAAGACTTCCTTTATCAAAATAGCGGAAAGTCTTCGAAGGCTTTCCCCGGCACGCTCGCAGGATGTTTTCGGCTGCAAGCCTTCCCTCCTGAGCGGCGGCCGGAGCTACTCCCGGCACCCGTTGTCCAACCCGATCCCAAAGCGTTGCCAGGTCTCCAATCACGAACACCTCCGGGTGCCCGAGGATGCTTAGATCGCCCTCCACCGGCACCCGCCGCGCGGAATCCAGCGGCACTCCGAGCGATTGAGCAAGCGGCGAAGCCTTTACGCCGGCGGCCCAAAAGACTGTCTCGGTGCTGATCCGCTGATCCCCAATCGCCACTTCGTCATCCCCGATCGCCGTCACCCGCGAATTCCTGAGAACTTCGACACCTCTTTTCTCAAGTGCGATCTCGGCTTTCGCAGAGAGATGTTGCGGATAAGTCGGCAGGATTCGCGGCCCGCCTTCCGCCAGCACGATGCGCGCCTCGCGCGGATCGATGGATCGAAAATCCCGTACCATCACCCGCCGCGAGATCTCCGCTATGGCTCCAGCAAGCTCCACGCCTGTCGACCCGCCGCCCACAATCACGAAAGTAAGCAAGCCTTGCCGCTTTACGTCTTCCGGTTCCCGTTCGGCCCTTTCGAAGGCAAGCAATATACGACGCCGTACCTCCAGGGCGTCCTGAAGACTTTTAAGACCCGGCGCGCGGCACCTCCAGTCCTGCCGTCCGAAATAAAAGCTCTCAGACCCAGCGGCGAGGATCAGATAGTCATAGTCGAGATCGCCGTCGCTGAGGATCACCTTCTTCTCTCGAACGTTTATGCTGGCAACATGCCCCAGCAATACCCGAGTGTTCCTTTGGCGGCGTAAAATGACACGAATGGGCTCGGCGATCTCCCCTGGAGAGAGGGCCGCCGTCGCCACCTGGTAGAGCAGAGGTTGAAAAAGATGATGATTGCGGCGGTCAATCACGGTAACCTGCACGTCAGCCCGTCTCAGCGCGCGGGCGGCAGATAAGCCACCGAACCCAGCCCCCACGATCACGACGCGCGGTTTACCTCTAGAGCTTTCGACCATACCTTCTCCCGACGAACTTCCATTGCATAATACTAACCCTGTACGTGCACGATCGGCGCGATCCCTATAGAAATCAGACCCAAGATAAAAAGCGCAAACATCAGGGCCAAAAGACGCCTCACACTGCGACTGGCGCCCCGGAATTCTTTCCAAACAACCACACCCCAAAAGGCTGAGATCATTGTATTCCCCTCGCTCATCGAGAATGAAGTTGCCGGCCCCACCAGCGGCACGGATGCCACCGCATAACTGCAGATCGTGCCCACTCCCCAGATGAGCCCGCCCAAAAATCCCCAGCCGTGCTGCGGAAGTCGCCCGGCCAGATAATCTCTGAATGTGAGAGTCGGGCCGGCGATCGGGCGGCGCATGAATGCGTAATTAAAAGCAAAGTTAGAGATCACAGCTCCGACTGCGAAAATCAAATAGACGGTGTACGGCCCTAAATGTCTCGGGCCCGTCATGGCCTTTGCCACAAAGGGATAAAAAAGCCCGATGAGAACACCGCAGAGAAGACTCAAAACGATCCCCTTCTTGTCTGCTTTCGCGCCTCTTCGGAGTCCGCGGTAAGCCATAGCGTCTGTTAGAATGGCCCCGCAAATCAGAATGATTCCTCCAAAAAGGAAAAGCGGGTTGCCTGAAGGCGTGATCACATAGTTGAGCACCGCGCCGATCACCAGAGCCAGGCCGGACCCGATCGGAAATGCCACGGCCATACCGGCAATGGATATCGCGGCTACCAGAAGCAGATTGCCGAGATTGAAGATCACTCCGCCAACGAACGCCTCGATCACGGAGTGAAAGTTTGCAGCAGCGAGATTGTGGAAAAAGCTTTCGGGTGACCCGGGGTGAGTGCGGCCCAAGGTCAGCCCAAACAAGATGGCACAGATCAGAATCCCCCAAATGTAGTCCCAATAGAAAAGCTCGAATCGCCAGTGGCTGTCGATCTTTTGCGTGTTGTCCCAGCTTCCCCAGCAAATCATGCTCACCAGCATGATCAACACGGCCACGGAATAGGTACGGGGAGTCCACATGCATTAAGGCCTGGGTAGGTGGCGCAATTTTAAAGCCCATTTTGGTTTGCGGCGCCGATGTTATGAGTCAGCAATTCGCGAACGAAATCTCTTCCGTGAGGCACCCCTTTCAGCCCCGTCAGACGCGCACGAAGTTCGGCCAGGACGT
>JBOGJS010000135.1:0-11466 GCA_050745365.1 Terriglobia bacterium | reverse complement strand
CTTACCAGGTGATGCAGCATCAGGATGCCCATGCAGCTTAGCCCTATTCCGAGCCAGAACACTTCGCCGAAGAGATAGGACCTGAAAAATTGAGCGGGCTGCCGAACGATCTCGATACAGCAGACGGCCAGGCACACGACGCCGACGATAAGAGCATTCCGCTGGAAACTGCCCGTGGGCCTAAATGCGAAGTAATCCGGAGGATAAGGGTTCATTGTTGTTTATCCGACAAGAGCTTCAGCCGTTCGCTGGCTGGAACGTCATTGAGCGTCGCATTTTGGCTCAGTTGCAAGGCGCGGATGTACGCTGCAATCCTCCACCGGTCTTTCACCGAGACGCGGCTTGCGTAGCTGTACATTGTTCCGTGACCATTCGTCATCACGTCAAAGTAATGTCCGACCGGCTCATCAATCAATTTAGGGTCGTGATAAGAAGGCGGCGCCGGAAAACCCCGCCGCACGATCATGCCTTCGCCGCTGCCCGTATAGTCATGGCATGGGGTGCAATAGATGTTGAAGCGCTGCTGACCGCGCGCCAGATCCTTCTTCGTAATTGGGAACGGAAACACGTTGGCTACCTGACCGTTGATCCGGCCGGTGTACAACAACTCATCAGTCCGCAAGCGACCGCGTGCGACCGTTCCGGAGACCACGGGCCGCTCAGACCGGCCGTCCGCAAACACGGAGCTCGGCGATTCAGGGTTGTACCGGGGCTCGATGTGCATGTCGAGCCTGCATCCACCAGCCAACAGCAGGCTGAAAAGGGCGCAGCCCAAAATCGCCCACGAAAAGGCGCTCGACCGCCTTCGATTCCGGTCGGAGAGGCGGAATCCACGCTCCCGCCTTGTCCGCACGCCGCTTCGAGCCTTTTCAAATTGCCGTCTCACAGCCATCACCCGTTCCTCAGAAGCTGAGAAAAATCGCACCGTCTCAATGCCACCCCTCACACAGGCACCACGTTGACCTCATACGGATTCATATCCTGAAAGAACCTTTTCACCTGCTCCACATCAAATTTTGGATCCTTCGATTTTATACAAATGAAAAAGCGTTCACGGCTGGCCAGCGCGAAGCGCGGCACATTGAACACGGGATGGTACGGCGTCGGCAGTCCGCACTGGATAATCAGCCCGAAAAAGCAAAACAAAGCCGCGAACAGGATGGTCAGCTCAAACGTGATTGGAATGAAGGCAGGCCAGCTATCGAAAGGCTTGCCGCCGATATCCAGCGGATAGCCCATGGCATTCGGATAGTACTGCAAAAAAAATCCCCCACAGCATCCGATCAACCCCCCGATAAAGGTAATAAGCGGGAGGCTCGTGCGCGGAAAGCCGACCGCTTCAGATAAACCCTCGACCGGAAGCGGCGAAAAGGCATCCACCTGCCGGTAACCCGCGGCGCGCGCCCTATGCGCCGCCTCCAAGAGGTCTTTCGTGTTATCGAATTCGGCCATCACGCCGTAAATCGGATTTTTCGCCATAATGCCAACTGCCCATCTTTGGAGTGCGGCAGCTTGCTGCCGCTTTGCGCCTCCGAGCTTGCTCGCGCCCTGAATGAATATCCCACGGCCAGCAAGCTGTCCTCGGAAAAAGCGGCGGCAATCCGCCGCACTCCAAACGGCGCGGTAAATTTCCGACCGCCGGACTACTCAGCTACAGTCTCGATCACTCCCGCCTCCTCAGCCGTTGTGTGCACCAAGTGACGCATCTCAAAAATCGAAATCGAGGGCAGGAACCTGGCGAATAGATAGAACAAGACAAAGAACAGACCGAGGGATCCAAATAGGACCTCCCAATCGGTGTTCGTCGGATAGAACATGCCCCATGAGGAAGGCACGAAATCCCGGCTCAGACTCTCCACGATGATGATGAAGCGTTCCAGCCACATTCCGATTTGGGCCACGGTCGCGACGAGGAACAATGCCACCGTATTGGTCCGCACTTTGTGGGACCAGAGGAACGTCATGGGGATGAATATGTTGCACGTCAGCAAAGTCCAATAAACGATGTCGTATGGCCCGCGCAGACGGTTCAGCATCATGTAGCGCTCAAACTTGTCGGCGCTATAGAATGCGAAAAACGTTTCCATCACGTAGCTGTAGGCGACGATCATGCCGGTCGCGAGCAGCAGCTTGCCCATGTTATTCAGGTGCCGGATTGTGATGAAATCTTCCAGGTGATACCACCGGCGCAGCGGGATCGCCAGCATGATAACCATCGCGAAGCCGGAGTAAATCGCGCCCGCCACAAAGTAAGGTGGAAAGATCGTGCTGTGCCATCCCGGAACGATCGCAATCGTAAAGTCGAAGCTCACGACCGTGTGAACTGAAACAACGAGCGGCGTCGCAATCCCCGCGAGAAGCAAGGAGGCAATTTCCTGCCGTTTCCAATGCCTTGCGGAACCGCGCCAACCCAATGAGAAAAATCCGTAAGTAACCTTGGCGAGCTTCTTCGTCGCTTTATCGCGCAGGGATGCAAGGTCCGGAATTAGGCCGGTGTACCAAAACAGGAGCGATACGGTGAAGTACGTGGATACGGCAAACACATCCCACACCAAGGGGCTTCTGAACTGCGGCCACACGCCCATCGTATCGGGATATGGAAAAAGCCAGTAGAATAGCCACGGCCGCCCCATATGCACGAACGGGAACATGCCCGCGCAGATCACAGCGAAAATCGTCATCGCTTCAGCGAATCGATTGACCGATGTTCTCCATTTCTGATGCATCAGCAGCAGGAATGCCGAGATCAGCGTCCCGGCGTGGCCGATTCCAATCCACCAGACGAAACTCGTAATAGCAAAAGCCCATGCTACAGGGATGTTGATGCCAAATTCGCCAACGCCGATTCCGAACAGAAACGTGAGGCCGTAATTCAGACCCATGAAGAGGATGAAAGCGATGGCAAACCCGAGATACCACCCCTTGCGCGTCTTACCCAGCACGGGCGCGGAGATCGTGGCTGTGACGGACCCGTAGCTATGGCCGGGACCTATCCACGGGCTCCCTGGTTCTACAAACGCCGGCTTTTGGTCCTCGATGACGGGATCCACCGGGTCCATTCCTATGACTCCTTAATCTCGGGGTTGCGATTCCACAACTTGGCCAGATAAGTCGTTCTCGGCCTGGTGTTCAATTCCTCCAGCAAACCATAGCGGCGCGATTGAGCTTTTAGCTTAGATACTTTGCTGTTCGGATCACGAATGTTTCCGAACACGATGGCCTCCGTCGGGCACGTTTGTTGGCATGCCGTCAAAATCTCGCCTTCCTTAAGCGGCCGGCCTTCCTCTTCCGCGGTAATCTCGTGCGCCCGGATGCGCTGGATGCAATAGGTGCATTTCTCCATTACTCCGCGGCTTCGCACCGTAACCTCTGGATTGCGCAATGCATAAAGGCTCGGCGAGTTCCAATCGGAATAGAGGTAGAAATTGAAGCGCCTCACTTTGTAGGGACAGTTGTTCGAGCAGTAGCGGGTCCCCACGCACCGGTTATAGACCATCTCATTGATGCCTTCGGGTCCGGTCATAGTGGCCTCGACGGGGCAAACATACTCACAGGGGGCATTCTCGCACTGCATGCAGGGCAACACTTCGTTATAAATCTCGGGGTTGTCTAGACCTCCGTGATAATACGTATCCACGCGAATCCAGTGCATCGTGCGCCCTCGGCCGGCCTGATCCTTCCCGACTACGGCGATGTTATTCTCCGCCTGGCAAGCAATGACACACGCATTGCAACCGATGCAACTTGTAAGGTCGATTGACATGCCCCATTGAGGGCTCTGTTTGAAATCGTAGGGAGAAGGCAAAGCCGGGTACAGGGACTGCGCCTGGGTAGTCATGTCCGGGGGGTCTTTGGCAAAATTGGGATTCTTGCGGTACTCGTCGAGGTTGGCGACCCGAACCAAGTTGCGCCGGAAGGCCGCTCCGCTTTCGCCTCCCGGCTCAACCTGCTTTACCCCGGGGCCATTCTGGTCGATCATGAAGTCGTACTGAGTGCTGGTTAGCTTATATAGCTTGCCGGTCTTCTTGACTTGCAATCCGGAGCCAAACCAGGAGCTCGCCGCAGTCCGAATCGCATACGCGTTATAACCCGTGCCGGTTCCGATCCGCCCGGCGCGGCTTCGGCCATAGCCAAGCGTCACGACGATGCAATCATCCGCCTGTCCGGGAGTGATAAAGGCGGCACCCTGTACCTTTTTACCCTGATACGTGAGCTCGAGGACCTCGCCTTTAATGAATTCGGACGGATCCATGGTTACGCCCAGGCGCTGGGCCGTCGCCGGACTCATCATCACAACGTTATCCCAGGTCATCTTGTTGAAGAATTTTGGTATCTCCTGCAGCCAGCCGTTGTTGCAGAAGCTTCCGTCCCAGATCGTTGGGTCCGGGATGAAAGCCACCTCCAGATTATTGCCGCCTTCCGAAGAAGAAGCCGGGCTGCTCACATCCAACCCGCCCTTCAGAGCCACCGGCTTGGGCGGCAGCGCGGTACCGTCGATCACGCCCCTCTCAAGCCACGTTTCCCACTGAACCTCAAACTGTTGCGGAGTGAGCTGTTTTTGTTGTCCCTGCCAGTAGTCATGAACAATAGTGTGCCCGGAGCGCCCCTCTTGCCCCTGAAACAGGGTCAGCAATTCGTAAGCTGACCTACCCTCGTACAGAGGAGCGATCAGCGGCTGGATGGTGCCCACAGTCCCGTCATAGGCCCGGATGTCGCCCCAGGATTCCAAATAATGCGCGGCAGGAACGTGCCAATTGCATAGCACTGACGTCTCGTCCTCATACATTCCCAGGTAGATGCTGTTCCCGACCTTCCGAAGGTTTTGCGCGAACGGAACGTCCGCCGGAGCCGTGTACGCAGGGTTATTCACGAGAATCACGAGCGTCTGGACCTTGCCGTCGCCCATGTCAGAGACTAGTTCGCGGAAGGATTCCGTCTGATTAGTAGGATTAGCTTCGATGGAATCGGTATAAATGACAGTCTTTCCAACATTGCCCAGCGCTGCGTTCATCGCATGCGCCAGAGCGTGGATCTCAGGCGGCTGAGCGTCACCGGCGACGATAATGCTAGCCCCTTGGTGTTGCCGCAGATCTTTGGCAAGCGCCGGAATCCAGGTTGGCGGTAATTGAGGAATTGACGGCTGGCCTAAGCCCTGAACCTTAACGCCTAACGCGCTCGCCAGCAGCCGGCCAAAGTCTCCCACTTGGCTCGGCCGCAGCGGCAACCGGTGGTCCGCCTGCGATCCAGTCACCGACGGCGTGGCTTCAACCGCATACAGCCGGTTCATGGCTGATTCAGGCGTGGGCATACGGCGCTTACTGGCAAAATCGTTCGCGTAGCGAACGCTCGCAGGGTGCTGGAAAAGAAAATCCGAATCCAGGGACACGACGATAGCCGCCTGGTCGAACCGGTACACTGTCTCGACGTACTCGCCGAAAGCCATTCGAGCCCCTTCGCGGGCGTTGTCGCGGTTCACCGCCTCATACTGATGCCACTTCGCCTGCGGAAACTGCTTGAACAAGTCGTTCAACTGGTCAGCCAGAGCCGGCGAAGTAACCGTCCCCGTGAGGAATCTCAGTCCCGCGCCCTGATCGCGCAGATGCGCCGCGCGCAGCTCGTCTACTTGAACGAGAAAATCGCTCCAGTTCCCTACTTGACCGTTGTGAATTAATACTTGCGAGCGATCGGGGTCATAAAGATCCAGCACCGAGGCTTGCATGAACACGTTGGCCTTGCCCAGGCTGCCCGGATGTTCGTTGTTACCCTCGACCTTGGTCGGCCGCCCCATGAAGCTCCACAACAACACGCCTTGCCCGACTCCTTGCCACGGCATGGTGCTGGCGAAAAACAGGAATTTACCGGGGGTCACTCCTTCCGGGGCGTTCACATAGGGAACGATTCTTTCCAGCGGCAGCTTGGTGCAAGCCGCAAGACCCGCCAAGGCTGCCGAAGCTCCCATCAGCTTCAGGGCGTCCCGTCGCGTGACGCCGCTGCCGCCTTGGTCCAGAGCCGATGCAGGCCCACGTTCAAGAGCATTTTTGTATCCTTCCGTGTCAGCAACTTCTCCAAGATTCCGCCAGAATTCGGGCCCCTTCTGCTGCTCGAGCTTGGTCCGGATGGTTACAAGGTCGAGTCGTTCGTTGGCGTGCCCTAACTGATTCAATTGACTCATGAATTATTCCATTTCTCCCTTGGCTTATCGGTGGCACGTGTAACAGCTCGTAATCACCAAAGGAGGCTTCACGTGATACTCGGCTACCAGTTTCCTGCCCATGGCGTCCTGGTCCGGCGGCGGTTTGTAAGTCACGCTGAAAACGTCCTGCTTGGGCCGTATGTACTTCCACGGGTGCTTGTGGCAATTGATGCACCACCGCATATAGAGCGTGTTTTGACGGTAGGTAATGGGCATATCACCGATTGGGCCGTGACAGGTTGTGCAGCCGATGCCTTTCGCGACGTGAATGCTGTGGTTAAAGTAAACGAAGTCGGGCAGCGCATTCACTCTCACCCACGAGATTGACTGGTCGCTCAGATAGCTGGCGCGCACTGGCGCTAGCATCGGGCTGTTGACCCAGATTTTTGAATGGCAGCTCATGCACGTGTGAGTAGGAGGTAGACCTGCAAACGAGGAAGTTTCAACCGAGGTGTGGCAATACCGGCAGTCGATCCCGTCATCACTCACGTGGTGCTTGTGACTGAAGGGAATGGGTTGTTCCAGCGGCTCATGGAGATACACGTTGTAGCTGTTGTTGACCAGCCATGCGGCGGCCCCTATGAAGATGATCAGGCCTATCACGCCGTATATCGTCACCTTCGCGAGCGTATTCGAATAGCGGCTGAATATCTGAGCCATGATGGCGCCTTCGCGTAAGCTGCGAGTCTTGAATTCGTTTGGAAAGGCGATCCGTAGCGAAGCCGCCCGTCGCAAGAACAGCCACGGGCTCATCCCCCAGGGGACGGCCTGCTTCTTCCTAGTTTACTGCGCCTTCCGGCCGGACATAGCGAACTCCTGAGATGGGAGCCGCATTTCGTTCACGCAGGTCTCACCGATGTAATTAGGTCAGAAATGAGACTGACTCCGTAACAGGGCATCTTAGGGTGCAAAGCGGGCCCTTGTCAAGAATCTTTAGAGCTAAAATTTTCGCGCGCCCGAAATATTGTCGAACCGGGCAGGATGGCCGCGCGACAGGCAACACGATAACGCCGCGGTCCTAGCGAATCCGGCGGATGCCGCACAATGGCTATTTTAGCGGAGATTATGTGCTTCTCTTCAGCGCGAGGAAATCGGATGTTGGGTCCTGTTCAGGCATGTTTAGCCTGTTAGGAATGACGGGTAGCGTCTTTCAGCGAACTGCTAGAATGCTAAAATGCCGCTCTGGAGCGAGACCATTGATGCCACTAAGCCTAGCAAGTCCTCATCGCTGTTTGCCGCTGCGGTGGCTACTGCGCGCAACGCTCGCAAAACTCTCTCCGGCTAGCCACTTTTTTGCGGCCTGCCGAAAGCGCGGCTTCCCTCTGCTCACACTTGCCCTGCTCGCGTGCTGTTTGTCAGAGACGGCTTGGGCTCAAGCGCAAGGGCAACAAGTCCCGGCCCAAGAAACGGAATCCGCACCGGCGCCAGACGCTTCGTTCGTGACCGACGAAATTTCCGGTGATCACCGGGAATATCTCGCTTTGGGCGGAGGGGGCTTCATGCTGGGGGATGGCTCCCTTAATTACGGTTTCGAACAGATCTTTGAAACCTACTACACCGCTCATCTATTCCATGGCGAGGAGTATTCGCCTCAGCAGATTTGCAGCACGTTACGAATCCAGGCTATAACCGTGATCGCGGTCCCATACTGATAGGCTCATTACGATTGCACGTGGACTTTTGATTGTTAGCGGGCTGATTTGGCTGATAGAAGATGCAACGTCCCCTCGCCGATGGCGGCGCAAAGCCGCCTCTACTTTGATTCTTGCCCGCATCGCGCTCGCCCAGTTAGAATCGCGGTCTGGCATAGATCCGGCTGGAATGGCGGGTAGCGCCGCCGTCCCGGCGGCTTTGCCGGCAGGATGCCGGCGCTACAATCCACCTCATCATCCGGCTCTTCGCGAGACATACACTAGTCGGAAAGAAGGCCCATCATGGCGGAATGGTCAGGAACACTGAAGATACGGGCCGCGCGCCCGGACGATGCGAAAGAGATTGCGCGCATCTATAACCAGGGCGTGCAGGACCGCGTGGCGACGTTTGAAAACTCTTACGTCTCGCCTGAGGAGCGCTACCTCTGGCTCATCGGGCGGCCGGAAAAGTACCCTGTCCTGGTGGCTGAGGCCAAGCACACCATGATGGGCTGGGCCTCTTTAGCTCCCTACAGCCCTCGCGCTTCCTATGCCGGAATTGCGGAGCTCTCCATTTATATCGACCGGAGCCTCCGTGGCCACGGCGTTGGGCAGGAGTTGATGAAAGGCATGCAGCAAGCAGCGCGTGACAAGGGTTACACCAAGCTGATTGGCCGCATCATGGAAACCAACGACCCTGGGCGGAAACTGTGTGAAGTCACAGGCTGGCGCGAAGTCGGCGTCCACAAAAAGCACGCCACGCTGGCCGGGCAATGGCACGATCTTGTCCTGGTCGAATACTTGATCCCAGAAAACCAGAAGTAGCGGGACCCGGGGGGCACCGTATCTCTTTGCAGACGGGCTCGCCCGAAGTGAACCAGAGGGAAAAGCCTATGAATCACGCCGCCGGGGTAGACCGCCCTGCAATCAAGGAAAGCGCAACGCAGCGTCTCGCCGAGTTTCTCGCGGGCCTGCGGTTCGAGGCTCTACCCCCAGCGGTGGTCTCTCGTACTGAGGAAGCCTTCCTCGACTGGTTCGACCGCGCTCTGGCAGGCTGCGGAGGGCGGCCGGTTCGCATCCTGGAAAATTTCGCCGGGACGATGGGCCCCGCTGATGGCCCGAGCGAAATTCTTTCATCGCGCCGGCGCACGTCGCCATTTTTCGCGGCGCTGGTGAACGCCGCCGCGTCCCATGTCATGGAACAAGACGACGTTCACGTAGGCGGGTCGCTCCATCCGGGCGCCGTAGTTTTCCCTGCAATACTGGCGGGGGCCGCCGCTGGCGTAGCCCGCCTTCCCGGCCTCGATGCCTCGAAGGTGCCGCACGCGCGCTGGGCGCTGCCGGAACTCAGGCCGCGGGGCTTGGGGAGTTTTTGCGCGAGGCGGCAGACTCGAAGCCTTTACATGCGGCGAAAGCCGCAGCGGACGGGCTGCTTCCCGCCACCATCGCCCGGGACGGCTTCACCGGCGCGCGGGAGATTTTACAAGGCGAAAACGGCATGGCCGCTGGGCTGGCTGGCGCCAGACACGGCGCAGATCCCGCGAAGCTGACCGAAGGCCTGGGGGAGCGCTGGGCGACCATCGAGTGCTCCTACAAGCTGCATGCCTGTTGCCGCCACACGCATCCTTCCGCCGATGCGCTACTCGCGCTCATGCAGGAACATCACCTCAAAGCTGAAGACGTGGCTCACGTCACCGCTCACGTGCATCAGGGCGCAATCAACGTCCTTGGCTCGGTTGGCTTCCCCGAAACAATTCACCAATCCAAGTTTTCCATGGGATTCGTGCTGGCGCTGATCGCGCTCTATGGAAGGGCGGGTATCAGCGACTTTACGGAGACGGCCCTGCGCGACCCCAAAACGCGCGCCTTTCACGGCCGCGTGGAAATGATCCTGGACCCCGAAATCGAACGCGCCGCGAGCCACTGCTGGGGCGGGCGTGTCGTCGTGGGAACCCGTGATGGGCGCCGGCTCGAAACTAGAATTGCCGGCCCCAGGGGAGACCCGGAAAATACGCTCACCCGGGCGGAACTCGAAGATAAGGCTCAGAGGCTCGCTGCCCACGAGGGCGCTGCAACGCCCGAATAAATGCAGCGCATCGTCTCCCAAGCCTGGAATCTCCACAACGCGCCGGATATTCATCAGCTTTACCTGGACAGCCGGTAGCAACGGAGCGGCTCACGGTAGGGCCCGGCCGGTTCATTCACCGGACAATTTACACAATCGTCCGCCGCCGGAACCGGGCCGCGCCGGGCAGGCTAACCGTGCTATCTTAAATTCGGCGTGTAGGAAGGAGAACTCAATAGGCCCGTAGCTCAGCCCGGTTAGAGCGCTACCTTGACACGGTAGAGGTCAACGGTTCGAGTCCGTTCGGGCCTACCATTATTTCCAATAACTTAGAGAGATTTCTGCGGAATCCGACAGAAACTTCACCTGTAATTTGGCCGATTTGCGCTCTGCCGCTCTGTCAGGGCTGCACGACGCCGTACTTTGTGACGACGGCGATCAGCTTTTGTATATCGGCGTATGGGACTTCAGACGGTGGCGGCAACGTCATGGCGGGCGCGGGCACTCCGCACTCCTTGAAATATCCTTCCAGTCCGGCAGGCGTCAGCAGAATAAGCATCCGAATCTGTTCGGATTCAATTTTGACCGAGTGCGCGACATTGCGTGGTAGGCAAATCATCGTCCCTGGTGTTCCCTTGATCGTCTGGCCGCCTACCGAAGCGGTCATCTCGCCCTCAAGGATGTAGAAGGTTTCTTCTTCACCGGGTGTGGATGTGCGGGGGCGGCGCATTGCCTTTTCTGGTGACTGCCTCAATCAACGCGAACCGCCCTTGAGTCTCTTCACCCGTTGCGAGGAACGTAAGCAGCCAGCCCGTGTACCAGACCGACTCCTTCAGAGACTGCCGTCCCCGGCCGAATGCGGTAAGCGGCTCAGGTCCTGCCGTCGCACCTAGTGGCGTTGCCATGATTAGCTCCTTTCGATTTTGGTTCAGATAGTGAATGTGAGTCGGGAAATATCACGGAATCGCTGGTTTGGACAACTCTCTCGCGCATCATACTTCCTTACTCTGAGCGACAGAAGCTGAGAGCTAACTACCGTTCCGACTCTGATCTTGTTGACAACGAGGTGCCATTTTGGCTCAGCGTGAGAGGCTCGACCGAGATAGTACTCGACGGCCCACGGGTCAGATACTCAGGATAGCTTCCTTGATAGCCTGCCAGCCGAGCGACTGGGGTCAGCAGACCAAATAGCATTCCCTGCACGAACCGAGGTGGATGCGTAAACTGAATCACGTCAGTGAACTCCCGAGCGAAGACGGCAAGTTGCAGGACATTCGGCATTCCCCGCTTGTTCACTTTTCCGTCTATTGCAAACCAGAAGGCATTGCGGATCATGGCCTCAAACCGGGCAGCGGGCCGCATCTCGAATCGGACGAGCGCTTCTTCCGGTCCGGCGTTCCACCAGTCGTGGGGAGTTCCGGGCAGGGCGATTAGCTCAACTCCCGGCTCCGCGGTGCGTGTCAATGGTTTTGAGACACTCCGATACGGAATTTAGTGACTTTTGTTTACGGACGGCTTGTTAATCCAGACCTCCTTGGGAACGGCGGTTGATCGCGGCGGACGGTGGACGAATCGTT